>CALFMN010000122.1 GCA_937879875.1 uncultured Chloroflexota bacterium
GGGGCGGGGGATGGGGGGCCGCGCACTACGCCACCGTCCCGGCCAGCTCGCGGGAGCCGCGGCCGATGCCGATGCGGCGGGCCATGCTGACGCGCTGGATGTCGGCCGTGCCGCCGGGGTGCACGGCGACGATGCCGTTGCGCTGCTGCGACTCCAGAAAGCCGCCGGGCGAGCCGTACGCGTCGTCGTCGGTGAGCGCCGCGGGGCCGACGGCTTCGAGGATGGCGCCGGTCATCCACAGGCCCGCCATTTTTCGGTGCAGCGAGAGCTGCGGCCCCTCGTACGACTTCGGCTGCTTTGCATAGGTCAGCCAGAAGTTGCGCATGCCGAACAGCCACGTGACCTCGCCCTTGATGTAGATCTCAGCCAGCAGGTCGCGCACGTCCTGGTCCTCGGTCAACGGTTTGCCGTCGCGCAGCGTCGTCTGGCAATAGGCCAGCAGCCGTTCCCACAGGCGATTGCGGCCGATATGCCCGCCGCCGCCGTGCTCGAGCTCCAGATGCGTGCTGGCCACGCGCCAGCCGTTGTTCTCCCCGCCGACAAGACACGATGCGCGTACGCGCACGTCGTCGAAGAAGACGGTGTTCTTGTGACCCATATCCGAGCCACCCTCGCCGCCGCCGCCCATCAGATCCATCGGCTGCACGCTGATGCCCGGCAGATTCGCGTCGATCATGAACCAGCTCAGGTTCTCGTGACGCTGACCGCCGGGATCGGTGCAGCAGATCGTCCACATCCAGTCGGTGCCGTTGGCGCTGCCGACGAAGATCTTCTGGCCGTTGATCACGTACTCGTCGCCGTCGCGCACGGCCTGCGTGCGTACGCCGGCAAGGTCGGAGCCGGCGCCTGGCTCCGAGAGCAACTGCCAGACGCGCACATCGCCCGTGTAAATCGGCGGCAGGAAACGCTGCTTCTGTTCGTCCGAGCCCCAGACGAGGATGCTCGGCGCACCGAGCGTGCCGCCGGTGTCGTAGAAGGGCGGCAGCGACAGGTCCAGCCGATCGGCCTCCTCTTCGAGGATGATCGTGTGGTCCACGTCAAGGCCGCCGCCGCCGTACTCCCGCGGCGCGTGCGGGAAGAGCCAACCCTTCGCGCCGAGCTTGCGGCCCAGCTCGCGCCGCTGCAGATAGAGCTGCAACGACTCCTCGGCGTCCTTCGGCTCGCGCGTGAGGCCCGTCGGCACGTTTGCCTCAAACCAACTGCGCACCTCCGATCGGAAGCGCTGCTGCTCTGCGGAATAGGTGACTTCGAAATCCATGTTCAGCCCTGCTTTCGCACCGCGATCGATCGGCGTGGGCGATCAATCCGCCACCCGTTGTGTACCGCCCTGGCGCCGGGCCTGTCAACGCACGGTCAGGCACGCAGCCAGAGCGGCTCAGTACTGACCACGCCGGTAGCCTGCAACTCTGCGCATTCCTGTGCGCTCAGCCCCAGCAGGTCGCGATAGACGCGCTCGTTGTGCTCGCCGAGTCCGGGCGCCGGCTGGCTCGCCCGGCGTGGTGCCGCGGAGAGGCGCCACGGCGCGGTGACGAAGCGGTGCGGCTCCCCGACTTCCGTCGGCACCAGATCTTCCCACCAGCCGCGGGCGTCGAGCTGCGGATCGGCGAGCAGATCGAGCCCGGTTAGCACCGCCCCGGCGGGCACGCCGTGCCCTTGCAAGAGGTGCATCAGCTCATGCTTGTCGAAGCTGACCGTCCAGGCAGCCAACGCCGCGTCGATTTCATCGTGCGCGGCCATGCGCCCCGCAGCGGTGGCGAGCCGTTCGTCCCGCGCCCACTCCGGCTCGCCCATCGCCTCGCGCAGCCGCGGCCACTGTGCATCGTCTTCGACCGAGACGGCGATCCAGGCGTCCTCGCCGCGACACGGATACACGCCCTGCGGCGCGAACTGCGCGTGACGGTTGCCGATCGGCGCCTCCACGCGGCCGTTGAGCGCGTAGTCCATCATCGCCTCGCCCAGCAGGCCGATCGTGGCCTCGCGCTGCGAAAAGTCGACGAGCTGGCCTTGTCCCGTGCGCCGCGCCTGGCGCAGGCCGGCGAGCAGCGCGCCGACGGCCATGATTCCGGCCACGGGGTCGGGATAGGTGCCGTTGGTCATCAGCGGCGGGCCGTCGCCGTAGCCGGTGATCGAGACGAGGCCGGCGGTCTGTTCCAGCGTCGAGCCGAGCGAGCCGTAGTCGCGCTCCGGGCCACTGTCGCCCTGACTGCTGAGCTTCAGATAGACGAGCCGCGGATTGACTTCATGCAGTTCCCGCCAGCCGAGTCCCTGGCGCTCCATCACCGAGGCGCGGAAGTTCTCGGCCACCGCGTCGCAGCACGCTGCCAGCCGCTTGAACAGCGCCTTGCCGCGCGCGTCCGCGAGGTCGAGCGTGACGCCGAGCTTGTTGCGGTTGCGCTGGTTGAAGAAGGCGGCACGGTTCCAGGGGCGCTCGCCCGGCTCGCCGTGCGGGTACTGCTTGAGCTGCGTTTCGCCTTCTGGCTGCACAGGGCCGCGCGTGATGTCGGGCCGGCGGTTCGACTCGACCTTGATCACGTCGGCGCCGAGGCCGGCGAGCAGCAGCGTGGCGTACGGGCCGACGGCCACCTGCGTCAGGTCGAGGATGCGCACGCCGTGGAGGGGCAACGACGAGGGCGTAGGGCGTAGGGCGTAGGGCGTATCGGGAGTTCCGCGAAGCTGCGAGCGAATCGACTGACCAAGGGAGGGTGGCGCTGCCTCCGGGACGGCAGTGGCATCCCCAGTTCCCGAGGCTGCCGGTCGCGCCTGCGCGGCAACGGGCGATCCATGAACCACGTCGGCCGATCTGTGCTCATCTTCACCAAGGAGCGGGGCCGGACCGATGACGGGATGCATGCCGCCGATGCGGAACGGCAGGCCGGGGTAGCGGGCGCGGCCGGCGACGGGGTGATCAATTTCCTGAAAGAAGCCGCGGGATGCAAGCTGGGCGGAGGCGTGCAGATCGGCGGCGGTGGCGACGTAGCCGGCGATCGAGCGCAGGCTTTGCAGCTCGTGATAGATCGCCTCCTTCGGCTGGCCGCGCACCCAGTCCGCGACGATCTCGGCCACGGCCTCGCGGTTCTCCCGCCGCGCAGCGGAGCTGGCGAAGCGCGGGTCGGCGACCAGTTCGGGACGGCCGAGCAGCGTACAGACGCGCGGCCAGGTCTCGGCCGAGACGCCCATCTCCAGCCCAACCGAGGCCCCACCGTCCTTCGCTTCAAGCAGCACGCTCGGCCGGCGCAGCAGGTTGGTGCCCTGCCAGGTGGCCTCGATGCTGGCGTGAATCTGCGTCAGCGCCGTCGCTTCCTGCAAAGAAACGTCGATGAACTGGCCGGCGCCCGTGCGGTCGCGCTGCCAGAGCGCGGCCATGCTTGCGCTGAACGCCGCTCCGCCCGCGTTGAACAGCGCCGGGCTGCCGCCGATCTTCAGCGGCTCACGCTCGGGCAGACCGATCGTATACTGCAAGCCGCCCAGCGCCTCGGCCACGATCTCGTTCGCCAGATAGTCGCGGTACGGCCCGTCCTGCCCAAATGGCGTGATCGAGCAGCAGATCAGCCCCGGATTCTCGGCCGCGAGTGCGTCGTAGTCCAGGCCAAGCGAGGCCAACGTGCCCGACGCGAAGCTCTCAATCACGATGTCGGCGTCCGCGGCCATCCGCTGAAAGGCCGTTCGCCCGTCTTCACCGTCGAGATCGAGGACGACGCTCTCTTTCGCGGTGTTGAGGTAGAGGAAGAGGCCGCTTTTTTCCGGGTGAGGGTCGCCGCCCGCGAAGGGCGCAAGCCGGCGGGCATAGTCGCCGCCATAAGGCTCGATCTTGATCACCCGCGCGCCGAGCGCCGCGAGCAGCTTGCCGCAGTACGGGCCGGCGATCCCTTCGCTCAGCTCCAGCACCGTGATGTCGTTCAGCACCGGCTCTTCAACGCTCATGCTTGCCCCTCCGCCACGCGGCCAGTCTACGCCGCCGCGCTCGCGTTGACAGGCTGGCGGCGCTTGCCTACGTTGAAGCCGCCGGATGCGATGAGAGGTGAATGGTGAGTAGAGAGTAGTGAACGAGCTATCTCCTGGCTGCGGCGTCGCCCGTCGTGGACCGTTCCGCGGGACGATAGAGCCGGAGCCTCCTCGTAAACACCACTCCCCACTCACTACTCTCTACTCACCCCGGCAGGGAGCGCCCCATGCCCGGACCGCTGACCGGCCTGCGCATCTTCGACCTGACGATGTGGATGGTCGGGCCGTGGGCGTCGATGCAGCTCGGCAGCATGGGCGCCGATGTGATCCACATCGAGCAGCCGGGCGTGCTCTGGTCCTCGCTCGGCGCCGGCGTGCCGCCGACGATCGACGGCACCTCGATCGGCTACATCACCTGGAATATGAACAAGCGCGGCCTCTTTCTGGATCTCAAGGCGACACGCGACCGCGCAACGGCCTACGAACTGCTGAAGACGTGCGACGCCTTCCTGATTAACATGCGCCCCGGCGTGCCCGACCGCCTCGGCCTCGGCTACGAGACGGTGCGCGAGATCAACCCGCGCCTCGTCTACTGCTCCGTCACCGGCTGGGGCGAGCGCGGCCCGATGGCCGAGCGCCCGGGCGCCGACACGCAGGTGCAGTACGTCAGCGGCTTCTGGTCGACCAACGGCCGGCGCGGCGGCGAGCGCGAGGTCTACCGTCACTTCACGCAGATGGACGCGACCACGGGCAACTACGCGGCGCAGGCGATCCTGATGGCGCTGCTGGCACGGCAGCGCACAGGCCGCGGCCAGAAGGTCGAGGTGCCGATGATCCGCGCCGCCGCGGCGCTGCAAACGGCGCGGCTGGCCGAATATCTGGCGACGGGCGAGCTGCACCAGCCGCTCGGCAGCGCGGCCTACGCGACGGCGCCAGACCAATGCTTCCCTTGCGAGGATCAGCAGTGGCTCGGCGTGTCGGTGACGAGCGAAGACGAATGGCGATCCTTCTGTGCGGCGATCGAGCGGCCGGAGCTTGGCGCTGACCCGCGCTTCACGACTAACGCCGAGCGCGTGCGGCGGCGCGACGAGCTGGCCGCGCTGCTCGAGCCGGTCTTCCGCGCGAAGCCGCAGTTCTACTGGATGATGCGGCTCACGAACGCGAGCGTGCCGTGCGGCTATCCGCTGCGCTTCGAGCAGTTGCGAAACCATCGGCAGGCGGTCGAGAACGAGTATCTGCTCGAAGTGGAGACTTCGGCCTGGGGCCGCGTCTGGACGGGCGGGCCGCCGTGGCACTTCTCGCGCACGCCGGCGACGTGGCAGGGCACGCCGATGCCCGGCGAGCACACCGGCGTAGTCCTGGACGAGATCGAGCGGCGGCCGAGCGCGGCGCCCGCCCTAAGGCAGGCGTAGCGTGAGCGGGCCGCTGGACGGCTATCGCGTAGTCGAGCTGGCCGAGGGCGTCGCCGGACCCTACTGCGCGATGGTGCTGGGCGACGCGGGCGCGGAGGTCGTCAAGGTCGAGCCGCCAGCAGGCGACAGGGCGCGGGGCTGGGGTCCGCCGTTTCAGGGCGAAACGAGCGCTGTCTTCCTCAGCCTCAACCGCAACAAGCGCAGCGTCGTGCTCGATCTGGCCGAGGCGAGCGGCGCCGAGTCGGCGCGGCGACTGCTTGCCGCCGCCGATGTGGCCGTGGTTGATGCGAACCGCTTGCCTGCGCCGGCGCTGTGCTACGAGGCAGTCGCGGCGCTGAATCCGCGGCTGGTCTGGTGCCAGATCTCGGGCTACGGCGATCGCGGCCCCTGGGCGGGGCGGCCGGCGGGCGAGCTGCCGGCGCAGTTGCTCTCCGAAGCCACGGCCTCGCTCGGCCGCATCGGCGAGGAACCTGTGCGGCTGGGCACGGACGTGGCGAGCATGTACGCGGCGAATTACGCGGTGCAGGCGATCTGCGCCGCGCTGCTCGAACGCGAGCGCAGCGGCCTCGGCCAGCGCATCGACGTGTCGCTGTTCGGCAGTATGCTGGCGATGCGCTCGACGCTGTGGGTTGCGCTTTCCAATCCCGACGAATGGTGGGGCTTTCATCTCGACAGCTACGTCAAGCCGCCGGACCACGGCTACCGCTGCAAAGACGGCGCAATCTTCTTCTCGTTGGCGCGTATGGAGCCGCAGCGCTTCGACGGCCTGCTGCGCGACCTCCAGATGGAATGGGCACGCGACGATCCGCTCTTCCCCCTGCTCGCGCAGGATACGGCCGGCGGCACCGGCCGCAACGCGCACGTCGTCAAGCAGCTCTGGGAACGAGCTTTCGCGGCGTTCACGACGGACGAGGTCGCGGCGATCGTGGAGCGGCACGGCGGCATCACCTTTCCGATGAACGACTACGCGCAGTTCGTCGCGCTGCCGCAGGTGCAGCATCTCGGCATGGTGCCGGAGATTGAGCAGCCCAGCGTCGGGCCGATGCGCGTGTTGGCGCCGCCATGGGAGTTTTCCGAGACGACCGCCGCGATCCGCCGTCCAGCGCCGCGGCTGGGCGAGCACACGGATGAAGTCCTGCGCGAACTCGCGGCCGGCGAGGCGCGCCCATGAGCGAGCTTGCGCGGCGTGTGGCCGTGGTGGGCGTGGGCAACAGCCGCTTCGGCAACTTCCCCGAAAGCGACGCCAATGGCCTGGCCGCCGAGGCGCTGCGCAACGCGCTTGACGACGCCGCCCTGGGAGCGGATGAGATCGACGGCCTCGTGGCCAATCGCGTGCCGCACTACGCCCGCTTCGGCGAGATGACGGGCGTTTCGCCGCGCTGGGGCGCGCAGTTCCCGGCCGAGGGCCGCATGAGCGGCATCTCGATCGAGACAGCCGTGATGGCGATCGTCACGGGCATGGCGAGCACGGTGGCGCTGGTCTACGGCAATAACGGCCGCTCGCGCCGCGTCTTCTACGGCGGCGACCCGGGCTTCTGGGCGCCGTGGGGTATGACCTCGCCCGGCGCCCAGCACGCGTTGATGTGGCGCAAGCACATGCTGCGCTACGGCAGCACCACGCAGCAGCTCGGCCACATCGCCGTCGCCTTCCGCGAGCACGCGCTGCTCAACCCCAACGCCGTGATGAAGCGGCCGATCACGCTGGAAGACCATCGGAACGCGCGTTACATCGCCGAGCCGTTGACCCTGTTCGACTACTGCCTGATCAACGACGGCGGCGTGGCGCTGATCCTGACCAGCGCCGAGCGGGCGCGCGACCTGCGTAAGCCGCCGGTCTACATCGCCGGCATGGCCCGCGCCGACGACTACCGCGCCGCCTCGACCTGCCCCGACGACTTCTGGTTCGACGCGATGCAGCAGTGCGCCGAACGCGTTTATGGCGTGGCCGGGCTGGGCCGCGAGGCGGTGGACGTGCTGCAGATCTACGACAACTTCACGCCCACTGTGGTCTTTTCGCTGGAAGGCTTCGGCTTTTGTCCGCAGGGCGAAGGCGGACGTTTCGTAGAAGACGGCAAGCTGCGACTGGGCGGCGCGCTGCCGGCGAACACCTCGGGCGGCCACCTCTCCGAGAGCTACATGCAGGGCTGGGGGCTGAACGTGGAGGCGGTGCGCCAGGTGCGCGGCGAGTGCGGCCCGCGTCAGGTGCCCGACTGCAACGTTGCGCAGTTCCTTTGCGCTACTCCATGCAGTCTTTCGATCATCTATTCACGGTGAAGCGCATGGCCTACGACAAGCCGCTGCCCCAGTCCGATGTCTGGAGCCCGCCGTTCTGGGAGGCGGCCCGCAAGCATGAGCTGCGCATGCAGCGCTGTGCCGGCTGCGGCTACGTGCGCTTTCCGCCCGGCCCGACCTGTCCGCGCTGTCTCTCGCCCGAAGCGAGCTGGGAGCTGCTTTCGGGCCGCGGGCGCGTCTGGTCGTGGACGGTCTTCCACCAGCTCTACTATGCCGGCTTCAAAGATGAGCTGCCGTACAACGTTGCGCTGGTGGAGCTGGAGGAGGGACCACGGCTGTACACAAACATCGTCGGCATCGAGAACGGCGCGCTGCGCGAGGGGCTGCCGGTCGTGGTGACGTTCGAGCAGGCAACGGACGACTTCACGATCCCGCACTTCCGGTCGGCGGACGTGGCCTATTCCTGACTTCGCAAGCGAAGTCTGTCCCTTCCCCACGGGGGAAGGGTTTGCCCGAGACTTACCGGGTGGTCTCCGATGAACCCCTCCCCTGTGGGCCAGAGCGCAGCGCAACCGTCGGAGACTTTTTATGACCGCAGCGCAACCGTCGGAGACTTCGGATTCAAATCCGAGTCTTCAGGCGAGGGAGGGGTAGGTCACGCGCTTGTTCGCTCATGGCCGCGTTCGTATGGTTGGGGAGCGATCGGCCTGCCGACGCACGCGCAGTGATTCCGGTGCGTTGGCACGCCGATCTCACAGATTCATGCAGAGACAGGGCGGAAAGGACGGAGATCATGGGCAACAGGCTCGCAGGTAAAGTCGCGATCGTGACGGGCGCGGGGCGCGGCATCGGCCGGGCAGAGGCGCTGCTGCTGGCGGCAGAAGGCGCAGCCGTGGTCGTGAACGACCTGGGCGGCAACGTCGATGGCAGCGGCCACGACGGCGGCCCGGCGGACCAGGTGGTGGCCGAGATCAAGGCCGCCGGCGGCCGCGCGGCGGCGAACTACGCCAGCGTCGCCGAGATGCAGGGCGGCGAAAGCATGGTCAAGACGGCGCTGGACGCCTTCGGCCGGCTCGACATCCTCGTCAACAACGCGGGCATCCTGCGCGACCGCATGGTCTTCAACATGTCCGAAGAGGAGTGGGACGCCGTCGTTGACGTGCATCTGAAGGGCCACTTCACCACGATCAAAGCCGCGGGCGTGATCTTCCGCCAGCAACGCTCCGGCCGTATCATCAACACCTCGTCCACCTCGGGGCTGGGCAACATGGGCCAGGCCAACTACAGCGCCGCCAAAGAGGGGATCGTTGGGCTCACGCGCACCGTGGCTCGCGATCTTGGCCGCTACGGCGCCACCTGCAACGCGATCCGTCCGACCGCCGGCACGCGGCTGACGCTGAGTCCGGAGATGGCCGAGGCCGCGAGACGTGCTGAAGCGGCCGGCGTGCGCCGCGCCGGCGCCACCACGCTGGCCGACCTGAAGCCTGAGGCCGTTGCGCCGATGGTCGTCTACCTCGCCACGGACGAGGCGGGCAACATCAACGGACGCACGTTTATGGTGCGCGGGCGGCAGGTGTCGCTCTATTCGGAGCCGGTGCCGGAACGCACGATCTTCGCCCCCGGCGATCTGTGGACGGTAGACGAGCTGGCCGAGGTCGTGCCGCAAACGATTGGCCAAGGTCTGCGCAACGAGTTCGCCCCTAAAGAGGCCGCGGCACACACCTAGCCGGGTGATGGTATCCACCGGTGGGTCGTTCGGTTGACCGAGACGCCCCTGAGCTGCCAAATGCGGCAGCCGGCGTCCCAACGGGCCTTCCAGCCCCGGCGAGGCTAGGGTCACGCTGGGAGCAGCGCCAGCGCGTCGTCGTCGGTGACGGCGGCAATCATGCCGGCTATCCAGGCTCGCGTGACGTGCTCCAGCCGCGGCGTAGCCAATCGCAGCACCCTGCCGGCCACGGCCCCCGTGCTTGCGAAGATGGTCAGCGCTGGCTGTACGTGCTGGCACGACCGGAGGATGGCGATGGAACCATCAGAAGTCCAGCGCGCGGTTAAGGCCGGGATGTCGGCGGCTTCCGCGTTGGGCCTTCAAGTCGAGGGGGCGGTCGTTGTTCACAACTCGAACCGCATCGCCGTGCGCCTGAGTCCTTGCAACGTTCTCGCTCGGGTCGCGCCGCTCTCGTATCAGACCGACGACGACCTCGAAGTCGAGGTTGCTCGCCGTCTCGCCGAAACCGGTAGCCCGGTGGCTGAGCCTGAGCCTCGGGTGGAGCCGCGTGTCTATGTGCGTGACGGCTTCGCGATCACGCTGTGGGCCTACTACGAGCCTGTGGCGCCCTCAACCATCACGCCGGCCGAGTACGCGCAGGCACTCGTCCGGCTCCATGCCGGTCTGCGCCAGATGGAGGTGAGCGCACCGCGTTTCACCGACCGCGTCGCCGAAGCACAGAAGCTGGTCGCCGACCGAGAGCAGACCCCAGGGCTTCCTAGCGCCGACCGGGAACTCCTCGGCAACACACTGCGTCGCCTGCGTACCGGAATCATCGGACTCGGCACCGGCGAACAGCTATTGCACGGTGAACCGCATCTGGGAAACTTGCTTCGGACGCGAAAAGGGCTGCTGTTCGTGGACCTCGAGACGTGCTGTCGTGGGCCAGTCGAGTTCGACATGGCCCATGGCCTCCTCCCGAGCGAAGACGGGCGCATGTTGGCTGTCGAAGACGTGTGCAAGCCCTATCCGGGGGCTGACCGGGGCGTCATTGACCAGTGCCGCATCCTCATCTGGGCGATGATTACGACGTGGCGCTGGCAACGAGACGACCAGCTCCCCAACGGGCGCTACTGGGCAAGCGAGGGGCTCAACCAGCTTCGGGCAGCACGCGATCGCTACGGATTGGATGGCTAGGGCGGCCGAACTGCCTTGTCGTCAGCCGGCTCGGCGGCCGGAAGCTGGGTCATCCCACGCGTCCGTGGCCGGTGTGCGCACCCGCTTGGCGGCTGGCATGGCGGACCCTCCTGCAGGAGCAGAAAGGCCAAGCGTAGTGGAAGCGCCTGTCGTGAGCAAGGGCGGCCATGTCAAAGGCGGCTGGGTTCTGGGATAGAGGCAACCCGCCCCGCTCACGACAGGCGGTCATCGGTCAGGCGAAGTGCCCGCCGGTGGATACCATCACCTGGCGAGGTGTCCCGCGGCGACAGCGTAAGCAGCCTCACTCCCCCTTCCCCTCTCTCCCACACACGAGGTCTTGAGACCGCAATCGACGAGGGCTGTATGGGAGAGAGGGGCGATCCGGTGTGAAGCGATCCGGCTGGCGCCGGGTCATCAGGCGCGCTGCTGGTCGCGGCTGCGACCGCGACGGGCCGTTCGCGGACGGCCCTTACCGAAGGTTGGGCAACCAAACGCCGTCCGCATCAGCACCTCAGGATCGCCCCTTCTCTCCCATACGCCCTGCCAACGCAGCAGATCTCCCAGCGCATGCGTATGGGAGAGAAGGGGATGGGGGTTATGAGGGCCGCGCGACTTCGGCGCTCGCCTCCACAGCAGCCTGTCCACGCCGCGCCACCGCCAGATACACCGCGCCGGCCACGATGAACGCGACCACGCCCGACAGATCCGCCCCGTGCAACTGGTGCTTCGATAGCGGGCTGGTCCACAGCGGGCTGTTGATGAACGGAACCGCGACGGCGGTGCCGATCGCCCATGCGATCAGCGCGCTCGGCTTGAAGCCAGCCGCGAACCAGTAGCGCGGTCCGCGGCGCACGGCCCCCCCCCTTGATCCCTCCCCCAACGCGTTGGGGGAGGGGCTGGGGAGGGGGCGGCTCACGAGGAAGAAGTCGGCCAACACAACGGCGGCCCAGCCCGGCGCCCAAACGTAGGTCAGCAGCAGGAAGTTGGTGTACTGAGTCTGGAAGTCGGACTGGAACAGGGCGATGTAGGCCAGCACGCCACCCAGCACGCCGCAGACCAGCGCCGCCCGCCAGCGCGAGAGCGGCAGCCCGATCGCCAGCGACGAGAGTCCGGCCGTATACACGTCGAAGTAGTTGCCCCAGACCATGCCAATCGCCACGTAGAGCAAGAACGGAATGCCGACGATACCCGGCAGCGCAGTGACAATCGCGTCCTGCAGCTTGTTCGAGTCGTGGTCGGGCACCAGCGTCAGCAGCAGCACGCCGGCGATGCCGAGCAGCGCCGTCGTTGCGGCGATGCCGCCTCCCGCGAACAGGGTCACGCGCCTGGCATCCGCGTCGGGCCGCAAATAGCGCGAGTAGTCGCTGGCGAAGCCGTACCACGACGCGATCAGCGCGACGGTGATGCTGAGCCCAAGGATGAAGGCGCCGACGTGATCGCCACCGGAAACCGTGGCGCCGATATCGAACTTCATCTTGGGAATCAACCAGACGAAGACGAGCGCGGCAAACGCCACGAACACGATTGCACCGTAGCGCTCGAAGACGCTGATCGTTTGATGGCCGTACACCGCGACGAGCATCGACGCGGCGACGATCAGCAACAGCAACACCGCTTCGAGCGGTTTGCCGTCGGAAATGCCCGCCTTTCCGAACAGCGCGACGAGCGCTTGTGTGCCGATCACGCTGTCAACCGCGAACCAACCGACCGCGAGGAATAACGTCAGGAAGCCGCCGATCGTCGCGCCGCGGAGGCCGAAGGTCGCCCGTGAGGCGACGACCTGTGATGTGCCCGTGCGCGGTCCGACGATGCTCAGCAACCCCAACACGATCGCGGCCAGCACGGCGCCGACCACGATCGCCAGCGCGGCGTCGAGCAGGCCGAGGCCGAGCGTGAGCACCAGCGCCCCGGTGACGATCGAGGTGAAGTTGGCCTGCGCAGCGGCCCAGAGCAGGAACAGGCCGCCTGGAGAGCCGTGGCGATCGGCAAGCGGAATCGGGTCGAGCGCGTGCTGCTCGATGCTGAGAAACTCGTCGGCCGGGACGCCGCGAACGTCGAGCGGACCGGCGCCAAGCGCCTGCGTGGCCATCACCTGCCTCCCTGCGAAGCTGGCCTCGCGGGCAGGCTCGGGACGGCGTCCGGTGTCTGCTGACTTGCTGGTGAGGGGAACGGATCTCGGCCTTCTTCCTGCGCCGGCATTATCCGGATCAGGTTCGACGGTCGGCGGCGACTCGGCCACCCTCTCAGCCCGGCTTCCCGAGCTCCCGTGAGCGTATTCGATTCCAGATGGGCACCTCCGTGCCCATGACAGATGTCAGCGCGAGCGTACGCCGCCACCGCGAACTGTGTCAACGCCGCCGAACTTCTAACCTGACGCGGCGGCCTGCGGCTCGGCGGGCGGGGTGAAGCGGATTTCGAGGAAGCCGTCGCGCAGCGTTGCGGCGGAGGCCTCAAGCGGCGCCAGCACCCGCGGCAGCGCGATCTCGCGGCGGATATTGCCCACGTCGACAAACAGCTCGTCGCCGCGCTTGGCCATGTTCAGCCGCTCCGCTTCGACGTTCGGCATGGGGATGCGCAGCCGATAGCCGCCGTCGATCGGCTCGATTAGCTGTGTCGGGCCGCGATGCAGCACGAGCGTCGGGTCGCGCTGGCCGAACAGGCTCTCGGCCAGCCCGTTCAGCGCGTCGAGACCGATTACCTCGCGGGCGTGGCGCGGGGCGCGCAGGATCGGCAGCGGCCGGAAGCTGTCTTCAATCCAGCGGATGTAGCCCTGCTGCTGCTCCCACATCTGGCGCAGGAAGGGATCGTCCGTCTCCGGCTTCGGCAGCACCTGGTTTAGCACGACCGCGTCGATCGGGTAGCCGAACAGGTTCAAATACGTCTGCGCCCGCAGCGCCTCTTTCACCACCATCCGCTCAGGGTTGACCACCAGCCGGTAGCTGGAGATCTCCGGGTCGACCAGCGTCGTGCGCAGATCTTGGACCAGGACCGACAGGCGTTCAGCGTAGTCGAGAAAGCCGCCGGCATCGCCCATCATGTTCTTTGCCAGCGGCCGGGCGATGCGCGGGATCTTCTTGCCCAGGTTCTGGATGCGCTCGACGTACCAGGGCAGCGTCTCCGGCACGCTGAGCAGGCGGATCGTCTCTCCCGTAGGCGCAGCGTCGACGAACACGGCGTCGTAGTTGCCGCTCTTGCTCAGCTCGTTGACCTGCGCCAGCGCCACCAACTCGTCCATACCCGGTACGATCGCCAGCTCTTCAGATGCAACGGCATCGAGCCCTTCCTGCTGCAAGACGGCGTTGAGCCTGGGGCGCATCTCCTGCCAGTGCCGCCGCATCTCCGCGACGACGTTGATCTCCTGGCCCCAGAGGTTTTGCGCGATCGGCACCGGTTCGTCGCCCAGCGGCCGGTCGAGCACGTCGGCCAGGCTGTGGGCGATGTCGGTGCTGACGACCAGGGTGCGGTGGCCGAGCGCGGCGGCGCGCACGGCGGAGGCGGCCGAAGTGGTCGTCTTGCCGACGCCGCCCTTGCCGAGATTGAGCACGATTCGCACGATGCGGGATTCCTTTATTTATTCGCGGGCCGGTTATGGCTCGCGGCCTATTCAAGCGAAATGGTACGACCGCTGCGATCCGCTTCAAGCAGCGCGTCTAACGCCTCCACGGCGCGCAGGCCGTCCTCGCCGGAGGCGTTCGGCTCGGCGCGGTCGCGCACCGCCTGAACAAACGCCTCGGCCTGGCGGGCGTACATGTCCGTGCCGGCCGGCACACCGAGGATCTCCGAATTCAGGCCGTCGGCCTCAAGCTCGCCGTGCGCGGATTCGTCGAGGCTGTGACGCACGGCGAGGCGGGCCTGATCGCCCAGCAGCACGAGGTCGTTCTGCGGGCGGGGAACGCCGCGCAGGCAGCGAACGGTGGCCAGCGTGCCGCGGCTGAAGCGCAGCAGCGCGACCGTCGCCGTCTCCAGCGGCGCGATCGGGCTGGTTGTGGCGTCGGTGAGGGCGGTAATGGCGCTGATCTCGTCGTCGAGCACGAAGCGCAGCAGGTCGATGGCGTGAATGCCGGTGCCGCTGCTGATGCCGGCGTAGGCCAGCTCCGGGTCCGTGCGCCACGGCGAACTGTAGCCTTCGCCGGACCGGCGCGGCGGATTGGACCACTCGGCCTCGGCGGCGCGGATGAGGCCGGTCTCGCCAGCCTGCACCAGCCGCCGCGCCTCTTCGAACAGCGGATGGTGGCGCAGATGAAAGCCGGTGCCGAGCTGCACGCCGGCGCGGCGGCAGGCGCGGATCATCTCCCGCGCATCGCCGCGGCTCGTGGCGAGCGGCTTTTCGCAAAGCACGTGCTTGCCAGCGCGGGCCGCGGCGAGCACGGGTTCGAGATGCAAACTGTGCGGCGTGGCGACCCAGACGTAGGCGACGTCTGGGTCGCGCATCGCGGCGTCGAGGTCGTCGTAGGCCTTGCGGGCGCCGTGCTCGTGTGCGAACGCCTCGGCACGCTCGCGCTCGCGGCTGACCACGGCCACCAGCCGCGAGCCGATCGCCCTGTTCAGCGCGGGCACAATGCGATTGGCGGCGAACAGGCCCGTGCCCACAATCGCCCAGCCGTCCGCCATTCGTTCTCTCTCCTCGATGCGGCTGCTCAGCCGGCCGTTACGGTAGCGAAGCGCGGCCTCAGCCGCAGGTAGGTCTGTTCCAGCGTTTCCGGCAGCACCTTCACGTCCGCCAGCGCGGGCATGAAGTTCGTGTCGCCGCCCCAGCGCGGCACGACGTGCACGTGCAGGTGGTCCGCCTCGCCCGCGCCCGCCACGGCGCCGAGATTCATGCCCGCGTTGAAGCCGCCCGGCCGGTATTCGGCGGCCAGCGCCGCGACGCAGCGCTGCGTCACGGCCATCAGCTCGGCCGATGCCTGCGCAGCCAGTTTGGGAAAGTCCGCGGTGTGCTCGTACGGCGCGATCAGCAGGTGGCCGGTATTGTAGGGGAAACGGTTCATCACCACGAAGACGAGCCGGCCGCGATACAGCAGCAGGTTCGCTTCGTCGTCCGTCTCCGCGGGTACGCGGCAGAGAAAGCAGTCGCGCATGCCGTCGGCGCTCGCCACGTACGCTCCCCGCCACGGCGCCCAGAGACGCTCCACCCGCCGCCCCGCTCGCCGGCCGCTCGTGCGGCTCCTGCCTTCAGTATAGAGGAGCCAATCCAGACCCCGCGGCACCTGAGTACGGGGCCGCACATGGCATTGGTAGGTGCGGAGCATTCCCAGCGGGCGATGCGGACGCGACAATGGACCTACGTCACGGCCGTCGGCCCTCACCCCCTTCCCCTCTCCCAATCCTGGGCGAGGGGCGATCCGGCGGAGCACGACTCGACCGGCGCCGGGTTAACCGTACCGGCCACGGAACGCACTGCCCAAGATCGTCTCCTTCTCCCAATCCTGGGAGAAGGAGATAAGAGAGGATGAGGGCCGACCGCCGCGGCAAGGAGCGCAGATGACCGTCGAGCGTCCAGGTCCGGCAAACCAGCCCGCATGGCGCGAAGTCCGCGAGGACGACGCGCCGGCCTCCGTCCGCGCCGTCTGCGAGGAGATCCGCGCGGTGCTGCGCGTGCCGTTCGTGGACCAGTTCTGGCGCGTGCTGGCAAACGAGCCGGACTACCTTGAAGCCGCGTGGCGTTGGCTGGCGCCATGGCTGGGCAGCATGCAAGCCGAGCGTGCGGCCGAGAGCCTGCGCGGGGCCGCGGTGATCGAGCTGGCGATCGGCCTGCCCGCGCATAAGGCGTTCCGCGGCGACCTCACCCGCAACGAGGTCGGCGCCGACGACCGTGAGCGCATCAGCAATTTCAACATGGCCGCGCACTACGTGCTGCCGAAGCTGCTGCTCGCGGCGTTTGCTTTGCAGGCCACGTCTGCCGCGTCCGCACGTGCCGGAGAACCGCCCGTGGCGCTGCCGCGCGGCGTGGCCGAGGGAATGCCGCGCGTCGAGCCGATCGACCCGGACCAGGCGTTCGGCGAGATTCCCGGCCTGTTCACGGAGATCCGCGCCGCGCACGGCTATCAGCCGATCGCGGACTACTACCGGACGATCGCTCGCGCCGGCGATTTTCTGCGCCTCGCCTGGAACCCGCTGCGGCCGATCGTCGGCGATCCGGAGTTCGTGCAGCGGTGTCAGGTTGTAATCGAACAGGCGAGAGCGTCGGCAGCCAGCGTCAGCCGTGCGGCCGGCGACCCACCGGCCGCGTCCGAGGAGACCCGCGCTGCTCTGGCCTTCTGCAGCACACGTTTGCTGCCCGAAACTTTGGTCGAGGTCACGATCATCAAGGGCCTGACCGACGGCCCGGACGGCGCGGCGCTGAACCGTTACAGCCTGACCGAAGCAGCGGGCTTCGAGTTCGGCAAAGTGCCGCGCGATTGACGGTGCCGGCTGTCGCTCGTAGGCTGGGCAGCGCCGGACGACCCGCGCGTTCCGCATTTCGTACGGAGGCAGGCGGCGATGGCTACAGCCGAGCAGGTCAGCGAACTGCTCACGAAAATGGCCGAAGAGCGCGGGCGCTTGGTCGAGCAGGCGCGCGGCGTCAGCGAGGCCGACGCCGAGGCCGTGCCTGTGGGCAAGACCGGAGAGGAGGAGTGGACCGTCAAGGAGCAGCTCGCACATCTCTGCGAGATGGAACTTGGCTACGACTTGTGGGTCAGCGCTGCGCTGCGCGAAGAGAATCCGCACGTCGGCGGTATGACCGCACCGCGCGCGGCGATCCCCATTGAAGCGGCCAACGGCCATACGGTGCGCGAGCTGCTGGACGTGATGGCGCGCGAGCGCGAGGATACGCTGGCGCTGATCAGCGGCCTCAGCCTCGAACAGTTCGACCGGCCAGCCACACATCCGATGTTCGGCACGCTCACGGTGATGCAGTGGCTGCGGTCGTTCTACCGGCACGACCGCATGCACGCCGACCAGATCGCCGGTCGCGAGCCGGAGTACAAGCCGAAGTTCACCGGCGCCGAGCCAAACCAGCGCGCCGCCCGCATCGCGCACGTTCAGGCGCGGCAACGGCAGGGCGGCTGAGCCGAACACTCCAACCCCGCAAAACGTGCAGCGGAGGTGAGGCGGTGGCGCAGGCCAGGCCGCACGTCTTTGTCACGCGCAAGCTGCCCGGCGACGCGGTCGAGCGGCTGCGCGAACACGCTTCGGTCGATCTCTGGGAGGGCGATCTGCCACCGCCGCGCGCCGTCTTGCTCGAACGGGCACGCGATGCCGATGGCCTCGTTTCCCTGCTCACCGAGCGCATCGACGACGAGTTCCTGAACGCCTGCCCGCGCATCAAGGCCGTGTGCAACGTCGCGGTCGGCTTCGATAACATCGACCTTGCTGCCTGCACGCGCCACGGTGTCTTCGCGACCAACACGCCGCGCGTGCTCACCGACACAACGGCGGACTTCGCCTTTGCGCTGCTGATGGCGGCGGCGCGGCGCGTGGTGGAGGGCGATCATTTCACCCGCTCGGGCGCGTGGAAGACCTGGGATCCCGGCGGGCTGCTCGGCACCGATGTGCACGGCGCGACGCTGGGGCTGGTCGGCGTGGGCCAGATCGGCGGCGCGATGGCGCGGCGCGGGCGTGGGTTCGACATGAAGACCCTCTACACCGACGCCATGCCGCGGCCGGATCTCGAAGCCGAACTGGGCCTCGTCCGCACCGAACTGGACACGGTGCTGCGCGAGGCGGATTTCGTCAGCCTGCACGTGCCGCTGCTGCCGGAAACGCACCACCTGATCGGCGAGCGCGAGCTGGCGCTGATGAAGCCGTCGGCGGTGCTGATTAACACCTCGCGCGGGCCAGTGGTGGACGGCTCGGCGCTGGCGCGGGCGCTGAAGGCCGGCCGGCCCGGCTTTGCTGCGCTTGATGTAACGGAGCAGGAGCCGATCGCCCTGGACGATCCGCTGCTCTCGCTGCCGAACTGCATCGTCACGCCGCATATCGCCAGCGGTTCGCTGGCCACGCGCGCGAGCATGGCCTCGCTTGCGGTCGAAAACGTGCTGGCAGCGTTCGACGGACGCGTGCCACCCACCTGCCTCAACCCCGAGGCGGCGGCGAATCGGCGCAGGGATTGACAAAATCCCTTGCGCCCCCTTAGCTTCTGGTATCGTTGCGCCCGGTGCGGGCCGGCCTTTTCTGTCCGGGTCCGGCTGCTCACCGCCTGGCCTCGGCCCAGTTCAGCCGTAGTTCATGCCTGCCTCATCCGCACATCCAGATCCGTAAATCCAGGTTGGTGAAACAATGCCCCGATCGACACCTGGCACGGGCAAGGCCTGGCTCGTCAAAGCGCTCTGGGACCTCGACGCGATCCAATTCGGCAATTTCAACGTCGGCCGCACGCAGAACTCCCCCGTGTACGTGAACCTGCGCCGCCTGATCAGCAACCCGGCGGCGCTGGGCCGCGTCGGGCGCGTGATCAAAGAAGAGTCCGAAACGCTGCTGACGATGTTGCATCAGCACATGGCGCCCTTCAGCCGCTGCGCCGGCGTGCCCTTCGGCGGACTGCACGTCGCCACGGCGTTCTCGCTCACGGCGAAAGTGCCGATGATCTACCTGCACCCGCGCAAAGATGGCGAGGGCGAAGTGATCGAGGGCGTCTACGTTCCCGGGCAGACCGTGCTCGTCATCGACGATCTGATCACCGGCGGCACCTCGGTAATCGAGACGGCGAACCAACTGCGCGACTCGGGTCTGCAGGTGCGAGACGCCGTGGTGCTGGTGGACCGCAAGCAGGGCGCGAAGGAGCGGCTGAAGGCGCACGGGATCCGCCTGATCCCGATCCTCGAGTTGGAAACGCTGCTCAACTGGGGTATGACGCACGGCCGCATCGAGAACGAGAACGCCTATACGGCCAGCCTGGAGTATCTGCGCCGCCAGGCCGATGAGGCGCGCCGCGGCAGCGCCTGATCGGCCTGGTGTTCCCATTCGCAGAGCCGAGAATTGGGCATCGCTGCCGCGAACGGCCGTGATGGGCTGCGCTCACGGAACCGTGGCAGCGCCAGGCTACCACTTCCGGCCGCGCTCTGCGATGCTCGGCGCATGAGTGATGCAGCTTCGTACGCGGAGCACGCGCATATCCTCGTGCTGCCGCCCCGCGTGGCCGAGCGCATCGCCGCGGGCGAAGTGATCGATCGGCCGGCGTCCGCGGTCAAAGAACTGGTCGAGAACGCGCTCGACGCCGGTGCAACCGAGGTCCGCGTCGAGGCACGCGGCGGCGGGCTGCGGCTGATCCGCGTCTTCGACAACGGCCGCGGCATCCCGGCAGACGAGGTGGAGCTGGCGTTCGAGCGCCATGCCACCAGCAAGCTGCGCGAGCTGGAGGATTTGGAGCACATCGTCAGCTTCGGCTTCCGCGGCGAGGCGCTGGCGAGTATTGCCGCGGTGGCTGAAGCGACGATCATCTCAGCCAACGAAGGCGAGCCGGCGGTGAGCTGCACGTACCGCGCCGGACGCCCGCTGGAGCGCGTCGCCGCCTCGCGCACGCGCGGCACGACCGTTACCGTGCGCGACCTGTTTTCGAATCTGCCGGCGCGGCTGAAGTTCATGCGCGGCGCCCGCGCCGAGGCGAGCCAGATCGGCGCCGTGCTGCGCCGTTTCGCCCTGGCGCGACCCGAGTTGCGCCTGCATCTGCTGCTGGAAGGGCACACGGCCTTCCGGCACGACGGCGGCGGTCCACGCGAGGCGTTCGCCGCCGTGTTCGGGGACGAAGCGGCGGCCGGCGCGCTGCCCGTCGATCTGGCGAGCAGCGCGGGCGTCAGAGTCTGGGGGCTGCTGGGCGGGCGCGGCGTTACCCGTGTCAATCGCGGCCAAATCATGCTCTTTGTGAACGGGCGCTACGTGCGTCCGCGTGCTCTGCTTGCCGCGATTGAGGCGGGCTACCGGCGCTTTCTGCCGCGAAGCCGGCACACAGCGGGGGTGATCTTCGTCGAGTTGCGGCCCGAAGACCTCGACATTAATGTGCACCCGGCGAAGCTCGACGTGCGCGTGCGCGACGAGGCCGCGGTCTGTGCATTGCTGTCCGAGGCCGTGCAGGCCGCCTTCGGCCGGTATGCGAGCGCGGTGAGCGGCCGGGCGGAGCTGGCGCTGAGCGGAGCGCAGGCACGCCTTGCCGGCCTGCCGCGGCGGGTAGGCGAGGAGCGCGCCGCCTTCGGCTGGGGCGAGGGTGTGGCGCTGCCGCCGGCCGAGCTGCTGCCGGCGCTGCGGCTCGTCGGGCAAGTGCATAACGCCCTGATCGTGGCTGAGGGTGAACAGGGCTTCTACCTGATCGACCAGCACCGCGCACACGAGCGCATCCTGTTCGAGCGCTTCGAACGCGGCGGGCGGGACGGCGGCCAGGCGCTGGCCGAGCCGCAGGCAGTCGACTTGCCGGCATCCCAGGCCGGGCGGCTGGCCGAGCGGCTTGAGGCACTGGAGGCATTGGGCTTCGCCTGCGAGCCGTTCGGCGAGCGGCGTTTCGTGCTGCGCGCGGTTCCCGCGGCGTTCGCAGGCGGCGCGTCAGACCAGCATGGCTCGCTGTTCGAGCCGCCGCTGCCAATCCAGGAGCTGCCGTCCCTGCTCGGCGAGGCCGCGGCCGCGCATGACGACTGGCGTCAGCAGTTTCTCGCCTCGCTCGCCTGCCGCTCGGCGATCCGCAAGGGACGACCGATCACGCCCGAGGAGGCACGAGACCTGGTGACACGGCTGGGGGCGGCACGCTCGCCCGCGATGTGCCCGCATGGCTCGCCGGTGCTGCTGTATCTGCCGGAAGGCTTCTTGCAGCGGCAGTTCGACTGGTGAGCGTTGAGGGCGCAGGGCGTGGGGCGTAGGGCGACGGTGACTGCAACCCGAAGTGCAGATCGGCACCCGCGGGTCCTGATCCTGACTGCCTACTCCCGGCTGCCTCAGTACGACCGCGGCAGACCCAGCTCGTGCTGCGCCAGGAAGTTCAGGATCATCTCCTGCGTTACGGGCGCGATGCGCATCACGCGCACCTCGCGCCAGTAGCGCTCCACGTCGAACTCTTTGGCGTAGCCGAAGCCGCCGTGCGTTTGCAGGGCGCGATCGGCTGTCTCGAAGCCCCACTCGGCGGCCAGATACTTCGCCATGTTCGCCTCGGCGCCGCAGGGCTGGCCGTGGTCGTAGAGCCAGCCGGCCTTGCGGATCATCAGCTCGGCGGCGCTGAGCTTGGCGTAGCTGTCCGCCAGCGGGAACTGGATACCCTGGTTTTGGCCGATCGGCCGGCCGAACACGACACGCTCCTTCGCGTACGCCGTAGCGCGGCGCAGCGCCGCCTTGCCGGTGCCCAGCGCCTCGGCGGCGATCAGGATGCGCTCCGGATTGAGCCCGTCGAGCAGGTGGTAAAAGCCCCGGCCGACCTCGCCGACCACGTCGCGCGCGTCCACGGGCAGATCGTCGTAAAAGACCTCGTTCGAGTCCACAGCGTTGCGGCCGAGCTTGTCGATCTCGCGGATCGTCACATATTTCGGGTCGAGGCTGGCAAGGAAGAGCGTCATACCGTCGGTGCGGCGCTTGCACTCTTCCAGGGGCGTGGTGCGGGCCAGCAGCAGGACTTTGCTCGCCTCTTTGGCCTTCGAAGTCCAGACCTTCTTGCCGCGCACGATCCATTCATCGCCCCGGCGCACGGCCCGCGTGGTGATCGAGGGCGTGTCGGAGCCGGCGTCCGGCTCGGTGACGCCGAAGGCGACGTGCAGCCGGCCCGCGGCCGCCTCCGGCAGGACGCGCTGGCGTAACTCCGCGGTGCCGTGCCGCACGACGGGATTGAGGCCGAAGATCGTCAGGTGCAGCGCCGTGGCGCCGTTCATGGCGGCGCCGGAGGCGGCGACCTCTTCGAGCAACAGCGCCGCCTCGCTGATGCCGAGGCCGGCGCCGCCCAACTCCTGCGGAATGGCGATGCCGAGCCAACCCGCATCGGCAAAGGCCTGATAGAACTCCCAGGGGAAGCGGTGATCGGCATCGCAGCCGCGCCAGTAGGCGTCGTCGAAGCGGCCGGCCAGCGCCCGCGCCTGGTCGCGGATCGCCTGCTGTGCCTCGCTGAGGGCGAAGTCCACGGCCCACCTCCTGCTCGGCGTGTACCGGCAGTATGCACGAGCCGGAGCGCGGGCTGAAGGAAGCGGCGCCTGCGACCGCAGGCTGGATGCTGTTCGCCCAGCGCTACGCGGTCGCCGCCGCTGTGCCGGTCATGTCGGCGTGCAGCGGCGCGTCGAGCTGGTGCAGCCTGGGCAGGACTTCGGCGGCGAACAGGCGCATCGAGCGTTCCGCCGTTGCGGCCGGCATCGCGCCGAAGCGGAAATTGAGGATCAGCTCCTCCGCGCTGGTCATGCGCTGGATGTGCACCAGCTTCTCCAGCACCTGCTCCGGTGTGCCCCAGGCCTGCGGGCGGGCGCTGTGCTCGCCAACTTCCGCCGGCGTCTTGCGCTGCAGCAGCTCGCCGAACTGCGCGTACTGTTCGTAGCCCTTCGTCTGGCGGAAGCGCTCGGCGTCCTTCCAGCCGTAGTGCCGCTGGATGCTGATCTGCGCCTCGATCGTGTGGCGCAGGATCGTGTCCCAGGCCTCGGCTTCGGTGTCGAAGCAGGCGGCGTGCGCCACGACGCTGGGCTGGATCGGCGCCCAGCCGTGCTCGGCGCGCACGGCGTTGAAGCCGCGCACGTCTTCGCGATACTCCTCCCAGCTCTTCTGATTGGTCATCAACATGCCCAGGCCGGCGTTCGCGGAGATGGGCAGCGTCTGCGGACTGGTCCAGGCCACGCGCATGCGGTTGACCAGATCCTCAGGGTTGCGCGGACGCGGGCGGATCGTCGTCTCGGGAATGTGGTAGAACTCGCCGTCGTGCGAGAACCACTCCTGCGTCAGCGCCGTGCGCAGCACGTCGAGCGATTCGGCGAAGCGGTCGCGCGACTCGTCCATCGGACTGCGAAAGGCGTCGAACTCGCGTTTGGCGGCGCCGCGGCCGAGGCCGAGCGTGAGGCGACGGCCCTGCAGCAGGTTGTCGAGCACGCTGACCTGCTCCGCGACCACGACCGGGTCGTACCACGGCAACACGATCACCATCGTGCCGAAGTCGATGCGCTGCGTCTTGCCGGCGAAGTAAGTCAGGTGCTGCACCGCGCCGCTGGTCATGATGTAGGGCGAAAAGTGGTGATCGATCGCCCAGTACGAGTCGAAGCCGAGCGGCTCGACCAGGCCGCCGAGCGCCAGCTCCTCCTCGTAGAGCTGCTGGTCGCTGACCGCTGGCGGGCCGGGCTGCCGCGCTTCGAAGCGATCCCAGTCGCTGTAGTTCTGATAGTTGAAGTGCACGCCGATCCGCATCGTTCACCTCCAGCCGTGTATGCGCAGCCGGGCTGAATCGCATGCTAACACGTCGGAGTTTTCGCAGTGTGCCGTGGCTTGGCGCGGGCAGCGGCAGGCTGGCGGATCGCCGGCAGCCTCGGAGCGACCCGTCACCTGCTCATCGAGGCGATCGGACTCTTGGCGACTTGCTTGCCCGGAGCCGCCGCCGGCAGAGTGCCTCAGAACTCATGGCGAGGCGACCCAATCGAGACATAGATTGTGAAACGAGGTATGAGCTATCGGGTTGAACCGGGCCGGCCGCAGGCTCCGCTCGACTCGGGGCGCATCTCAATACCGGGCCTTTTTGCGATAGCCCTCATCACCGCTCTCGCGGGCGGTGTCTCGCGCAGATGCTCATCCAGCGTTTGACACGCTCTCGCACCGCGCCGACTATTACCACGTCAGCCACCATGGCGCTTTTGCTTTAGTCCGACACGCTGCGGATGGCGCACGAAGGGGAGTATTGTGGCCGATACCCTCGCCATCGACCCGCAGCTCTTCCGCCCAGCTGCTATTGACCCGGAAACCGCGGCGTTCAATGACCAACTCGCCGCTGCGGGCGTGTCTGTGCCGGAGAGCGCGGTCGCGCTTCGTGCGCTCATGGCGAAGGGCGTGTTTGGTGCCGTCTCTCCCTCGCCGCTCGCCCAGGAACGCCTCCTGCCCGGGCCGCACGGCCTCATTCCCGTGCGCGTCTTCGTGCCGGACACAGTCCAGGGCGTCTACCTCGATATCCACGGCGGCGGCTGGACCCTCTTCAGTGCTGCCGGGGACGACCAACAGAACGAGCGCATCGCGCGAACCTGCCAGCTCGCGGTCGTCAGTGTGGATTACCGGCTGGCGCCCGAGCATCCCTACCCCATCCCCGTCGACGAGTGTGAGGCCGTGGCCCTCTGGCTGGTGCAGCAGGCGCAGGCGGAGTTCGGTTCTAGACGGCTGTTCATCGGTGGTGGCTCGGCAGGCGGCCATCTCGCGGCCGTGACGCTGCTGCGTTTGCGCGACCGGCATGGCTACACGGGCTGTGCCGGCGCGAATCTGGTCTACGGCTGCTACGACATGGCCTGGACGCCCTCGTTGACGCGCTACGAGGGCCCACTGGCGCTGAATCGCATCCTCATGGACTGGTGTCGCGCGCAGTTTGTGCCTGACAGCGCCCTCTGGCGTGACCCCGACGTCTCACCGCTCTATGCCGACCTCCACGACATGCCGCCAGCCCTCTTCACGGTGGGCACACTGGACCCGCTGCTCGATGACACGCTGTTCATGTCTGCCCGCTGGCTTGCGGCAGGGAATCAGACTGAGCTAGCCATTTATCCCGGCGGGGCGCATGGCTTTGACGCGTTTCCTACCCGCCTGGCTGAGCAGGCGCGGGAACGCATGCTCACATTCCTGCGGGCAGCCGTCGCTGAGAAAGTCGCGACCTGATGCTCCGGTCGGCGGAGGTTCGCGAGACGGGCGAAAGTACGGGCATGTCGCAAAAGTCATCAACCACCTTCCCAGAGGTGGGGTTTTGGTACATCTCGACGACTATGCCAAAAACGAGCCGTAAAGCGACAGCCCTAAATCGTCGTTTGTGACACGGGGCCGCCACCCTCAGCGCGAGAGCCATCATCCGAGTCCGTGCTTGCCAATGCACGTCCGTGAGGCCATGCTATGCTCGGTCGGCGGCATCTCGTCCCGGTGGCGCACGCCGCCACAGGTGCGTTGCCCGGCCGGGGATGTCATACGGGCCGTCGCCGGACCCGCGGGAACGCGGCACTGAGCCGAGGGAGCAGGCGGTCCACCCGAGCGGGCCGCAGATGGAAAAGAGCGAGGCATGGTGACGGCACAGGGCAATCTCGCACTGCTCAAGGACCCGGTCGCGGAAGAACTGCTGCACTCTCGGCATCTGGCCCATCTGGCCTACAACTGGACCGATGGCACGCCGCGCGTGATCCCCATCTGGTTCCTCTGGAACGGTGAAGAGATCGTGCTCGGCTCTCCACAGAGGGCACCGAAGCTGACGGCGCTGTCGGCAGGCGCGCCGGTTGCCCTCAGCATCGACACTGAAGCGTTCCCGTACAAGGTGCTCATGATCCGCGGCACCATTCGCGCGCAGACCTACAACGGCCCCATCCCCGAAGAGGAGGCCATCGCCACGCGCTACCTGGGCGACGAGGCCGGTCGGGCGTTCATGGCGGGCTACGTCGCGGGGATCTCGAAGTGGGTGCGGCTGACCATCCGCCCCCGGTGGGCCGGCTTACTCGACTTCGAAACGCGCATGCCGAGCGCCGCGACCAAGGGCTGACGCCGCGGCCGTACTGCCAGCGCCAGGACGTAGCCGCCGCTCGGCCTTCCGCTGCGCGGTTGGGACCAGGCCCTGACTGGTGTGGTGGTCGAGCAGTGCCAGGGGCGACCCGAGCCGCCGAACAGCGCTTCCCCTGCTGCACTGACCAACGACGTGTCTCCCAAACCATCGCCTCTGACACGGCTCTGGCGGTGGCCTTGCCAGGAATAGTTCGTATCGCTTCTTGCAGTCCGCGCCGGCACGAGCACAATACGTCCAAGCTCTGCAGGAGGATCAGGACATGCCCGAAGGCACGGTCACCGCGAACGGCATCACCCTCTGGTACGAGACTGTTGGCGACCCGGTCGACCCGGCGCTGATTCTCATCAACGGGCTGGGTGGGCAGGGCATCGGGTGGCCCATCGCGTTCTGCGAGCGCCTGGCCGCGGGCGGTCACTACGTCATCCGCTTCGACAACCGGGAGGTGGGTCTCTCCCAGTGGTTCGACGCGGACGCGACGTACACGTACGAAGACATGGCCGATGATGTCGTCGGGCTGCTGGACGCGCTCGGCATCGCCAAAGCGCACGTCGTCGGTGTCTCCATGGGTGGCGCGATTGCCCAGTGCGTGGCCATCCGACATCCCACCCGTGTGCTGAGTCTCACCTCCATCAGCAGCAGCCTCTACCTCGCCACGGACACGCCGCCGGCCGGGCTGCAGGCTCCGAGCGTCTCGGTGATGGACCTCGTTGGCGGCCCGGTCCCGGAGACGCGCGAGGGCCGCGTGACGAAAGAGGTCGAACAGTTATGGCGGCCGTTGTGGGGTGATGCGCCCTTTGACGAGGCAGCCGTCAGGGCACAGGTCGAACGGAGTTACGATCGCGCCTATCGACCGGAGGCCGTGGCCCGTCAGGCGGCGGCCGGCCAGCGCACGCCCTCGCGCGTCGCGGGGCTGCGGCGGCTGACGGTACCAACACTCGTCATCCACGGCACAGCCGACCCGCTCGTGCCGCCCGATCGCGGCGCGGCGACGGCCGCGCTGATCCCCGGCGCACGCCTGCTCCTCATCGAGGGCATGGGCCATTGCCAGCCCCAGGGCTACGGAGATGAGCTCATCAACGCCGTTCTCCAACACACCGCAGCGCCGGCGCTCGCGACGTAGGCGCGGGAGGCGCGAACAGCGACAACGGCGTTCCCTGACCATCACCGCCAGGGCTCCGGCACGTCTCAAAAGTCAGCTCTACCGGTACCACGCAGCCAGTTTTGAGACATGCCTGAGGAGATTCACAAAGGAGGGTTTGCGATACACAGGCGGGACTGCGCCGCCACCCTTTGCCATACCGTGTGGGCAGCATCCCGTTAGCGCAGGATGGCGTTGCTGCGCAGGTCGACGGGGTAGTAGCGGCCGGCGAGCAGCTCGCGGAATCGAACGTGCAGGGCGGGCACGGTCGTCGGCGCGCCAGGCGATGATATCTCAGAACGCGTTCGACCGGGCTCGTTGTGAGACGTTGTTTGTGAAACGGGTTGTGAACACGTTGCGGACCCGTGAAGGGCGCACTGTGCCAGGTGGAGTCAGTGGATTACACTAACCGTCGTTTACGATACATTCGGTCATATCCCTCACCTGCCGCCCCGCTTGCTATCGCCTGGACAGACAGGCAGTATTCGCCTCAATCGTCACTGACCATGGCCCAGGGGGATAACGCAGTGAAGCAGCCGATTACGCTCCGTGGCCTCTGGTGGCCACCACAAGCCCCTGATGACCGAGTCGCGGGCGAGCTCCGTTACACGCCCACTGCTGGCATCCACCTTGACCTGTTCGGTCCCTCCGAGTGGCTGCGCCAACCTGAGCACGGCACCTTGCACGGCATGCTGAGCAACGGAGACGCTATCTCACTGTTTCGATGCCTGCGAACCCAAGTTTCATCTCACCCGCCTACTGGCTTCAACACCGCGACGCTATATTGCCATTTGGCCGTTCAAGGCAAATTGCTCGACCAGCAGGACGACCTCGCTGTTACGAACGTCGTACTGGAACTATCTACATTGGACGAGTGGCTCAATATCAACGGATTTAACGTTGACCTCAGCCAATATCCACAGACGATCGTGAACTACCGACTGCCTGACCCAATCGAAGTAGAGCTCGATGATAACCTGCGGCTCAAAATTGCGTTTGGTGTATCAGGACCGCAACTTTCATATGTGATGACGGGGGCCTCCATTCAGCAATCTTCTGCATTTGTCTTTGTCAGCACAACTCAACGTACGCTATCAAGCATGTTCGACCTCGTGTATCAACTTGAAGGATTTCTTTCCTTTGCAGTTGGTACTCCGGTTTACGTTTGGGAGATGAGGGCTAAATATATCAATGAAGACGATGATTCGCCAGATAAGAGCGTGTCTGTTCTTTATCACCATATCGGACAACCAGAATTGGTCGAAACCCGTCAGCCGCTGTCAATGTTGTTCACGTACAATGACATCAAAGGTTCATGGGAACACGTGATTCAAACATGGTTTAGCAGATATGCGACGCTTAAGCAGGTATATCAGCTATATATGAGCATGAACTACCGACCGTTTACCTTTGTTGAAGAAGAGTTTCTTGGATGGGCAAGGACTGTCGAGGCCTATCATCGATTGGCGATGAACAATAACGACATGGACCCAGCGGAATTCGAACGCAGAAGAACTCTGGTTATCGAATCTCTACCAGAAAGCGAGAAGAAGGTGAGAGAATGGATTAAAGGTAGAACTATGCATATGAATGAACCGAATTTGGAAAGAAGAATTCGCGAAATTCTGACACGTTTCAACGAACTCCACCGGTACTCTGATAAGCAGAGAGGACTAGCTGCTAAGCGACTGAGCGATACGAGAAACGATTTAACCCACCCGCAGAACCGCTCAGGTCGCATTCCTCCGGGCGGTGCCGAGCTGCATGTGCTTTCCGAACAGCTACGCTTTCTGGTAGAATTATGCCTGCTATCCGAGATTGGTTTAGATAACGCGCGTATTACGGAACTTATCGGACGGCAACGACAGCGACGAAGCTCTGCTAATTGGCCATGGACACCTGTTGAGGAAGCGACGCCGCGGCGGAGACGAGCTCGGGCGGCGAGCTGACTCCTGACAGCGCTCCCACAGTGGAGGCGATGGTGAGAATGACCCCAGCACCACCTATCGACTATGACGATGCCCACGGTAACAGACTTGGACGGTTCACAACCCGTCGACACCACGGCCCACGCCTACGGTTGTGAGACGTCCTCAGAATGATTCAGAAACAGAGATTTCTGAGATCCTCCGCGACTCGTGCTGAATGGCGATCTGCGGCTGTGTGCCTGGATACAGTGTCAGCGCAGGATCGCGTTGCTGCGCAGGTCGACGGGGTAGAAGCGGCCGGCGAGCAGCTCGCGGATCAGGTCGCGTTCGTCCTCGATGCGGTGATCGAAGTAGGTGGCGCACTTGCCGATGTCCTGGATCGAGTGCGAGTCGGTGCCGGCGGTGCCGGGCATGCCCATCAGGTCGCAGAGCCGGCGGCTGAAGGCGTTCTCTTTCTCTGTGCCGCGGCCGTTCAGCTCTTCGAGGCCGCAGCAGAATTCGTAGGACGGGTTTTGGCTCGCGCGCTGCAGCGCCTTCTGATACTCGTCCTCATCCTTGACGTACCACGGCATCTGGCGACGGTACGGGTGCGCCGCGACCATGCAGCCCTCGCTCTTCTCCACGTGCCCGGCCAGCTCGTTGCTGCGGTGCATGCCGAATACATACTTGTCGATGCCGAACGTCAGGATGTGGCCGTCGTCCGTGCCGATCTCGACGCCGGCCAACACCAAGAAGTTGTGTTTCTCGCGGATCTCTTTGACCGACTTCTCGTCCCAGAGCGTGTCGTGCTCGGTGAAGCAGATGCCGTCCAGCCCCGCCTTCTTTGCACGCACGACCAGGTCGTCGGGATTGAGCACGCTGTCATGCGAGCGCGGCCAGGTGTGGTTATGCAGGTCGATCAGCACGCGTAAGCACCTCCAAATTGAGGATCTGCCTTCCCTCTCCCCCATCGCGATGGGGGAGGGCCCGGGAGGGGGCCGCGTAGTTTGTTGTGATCCTGTTGCAAAGATAGCAGGGTTGCGCGCTTGCGCGGCAGGCTCCGCGCGGGCGCGTTTTTCCCTACCTCACCCTATGCTATAGTGGCGGCGCGATACGCGACAGAATTCACAAGCGGCGCGGGGCCGCGGGGAAGAACGGCGTGCTCGGCGATTGGGGCCATCTCGGCTTTCTGATCCTCGTCGGCATTGCGCTGCCGGGCACGGCGCTGGTCGTCTCCGTGCTGCTCGGTCTGTTCAAGATCCGCCCGAAGCTGCCGAACTCGGTCAAGCTGGCCACATACGAGTGCGGCGTGGAGACCGAAGGGCCGTCGCACGTGCAGTTTCACGTCGGCTACTACGTCTTCGCCCTGCTGTTCGTCGTCTTCGATATCGAGTCGATCTTTCTCTACCCCTGGGCCGTGGCCTACCGGCACGAGGCGATCTACGGTCTGGTGGAGGCGGTGATCTTCATCGGCGTGCTCGTGCTGGGCCTCGCCTACGCCTGGAAGAAACAGGCGCTGGTCTGGCGCTGACGGCGCTTGCGGCGATTTCCTCAAGGATGTGAGCCCGCGATGACGCTCGAGTTGACCGGAGAGCGCGTGGTCGCACGCATCAACGAGTTGCTGCCCGATGCGCACGCCGAGGCGGTGGGCAAGTCGGTCTATGTGCCGGCGGAGTCGCTGCTCGCGGTGTGCGAGGCGCTGCGCGACGACGCCGACCTGCGTATGCAGCACCTGACCAGCATGACGGCGGTAGACTACGTCACCCACTTTGAGACGGTCTATCACGTCCAGTCGCTGGCGAAGAACCACCTGGCCGTGCTCAAGTGCCGCATCGACGAGCGCGACGATCCGGAGATCCCGTCTGTCGTCTCGGTCTGGTATGGCGCCCAGCTGCAGGAGCGCGAGGTCTACGACCTGTTCGGCATCCGCTTCGCCGGCCACCCCGACCTGCGCCGCATCTTCCTGTGGGAGGGCTTCGCCGGCTATCCGCTGCGCAAGGACTTCCTGCAGATCGCGGCCGGCGCCCAGCATCCCGGCCTGCCGCACTTTCCCAAGCAGGAGCAAGGCTTCGGCGTGCTGACCGGCCCAAACTGGACCGCGCCGCCCTCCCACGAGTCCTGATCATCTTCCCCGGCTTCCCCCTCTCAATCGAAGATCGCGCTCCGCGCGATGAAAAGACATGGAGAGGGGCCAGGGGGTGAGGCCACATGACCATCCAGACCGAGCCGTTCATCGTCAACATCGGCCCGCAGCACCCGAGCACGCACGGCGTGTTTCGCATGCGCGTGGTGCTCGACGGCGAGAAGATCATCGACGCCGATATGGTTGTGGGCTACCTGCACCGCAGCCTGGAGAAGCTGGCGGAAGAACGGACCTACACGCAGAACATCCCCTTCACTGACCGTATGGACTACCTCTCCGCGATGTCCAACAACCTCGGCTACTGCATGGCGGTGGAGAAGCTGGCCGGCATCCGCGTGCCGGAGCGCGGCCAGTACCTGCGCGTGATCATGGCCGAGCTGCAGCGCATCGCCAACCACTCGATGGCGATCGGCACCTTCATCAACGACTGCGGCGCCTGGCAGACGCCGCTGATGTGGATGTTCGCCGAGCGCGAGAAGATTCTCGACCTGTTCGAGATGACCTGCGGCGCCCGCCTGACCTGCAACTACATGCGCATCGGCGGCGTCGCCTTCGACATCCCCGACGAGTTCCTGCCCGCCGTCAACGGCCTGCTCGACGATCTGCCGCGCAAGATCGACGAGTACGAAAAGATGCTGATGGAGAACGAGATCCTGATCGCGCGGGCGCGCGGCGTGGGCACGATTCCGCGCGACCTGGCGATCAGTGCCTCGCTCACTGGCCCGATGATCCGCGGCTGCGGCATTCCGTTCGATATCCGCAAGGCCGACCCGTACGCCGTCTACGACCGTTTCGACTTCGCCATTCCCGTGGGCGAGAACGGCGACTCGTACGACCGCTTTCTGGTGCGCATGGCCGAGCTGCGCGAGAGCGTCAAGATCCTCAAGCAGGCCGTGCCGGCGCTGCCGGGCGGGCCGTACAAAGTCGATGTGCCGCTCTCGATCCGGCCGCCGATCGGCGACGCCTACGCGCGCGTCGAGTCGCCCAAGGGCGAGCTGGGCTACTACATCGTCAGCGACGGCGGCACCGCGCCCTACCGCTTCCACGTAAGAGCGCCATCCTATATCAATCTCTCAGTGCTGCGTGAGATGGTGATCGGCGCTTCGGTCGCGGACTCGATCGTTTCGCTGGGCAGCATCGACATCGTGATCGGCGAGGTCGATCGGTGACGGCCCTTTCCGGCTTTCTTCTTTCCCAGTGGTACGATCTGCGCGACCTGGGCAACCCGGTGCGCGCGCTGATCGACTGGATCAACGGCTGGGGCGACGGCACGACCTTTCACTGGGTCGGCTACATCGTCGCCGGCCTGATCGGCGCGGCCGCGATCGGGTTGTTTTTGGGCATCGCCATGCTCTCGCTGATCTGGATCGAGCGCAAAGCCGTCTCCCGCATCCAGATCCGCTACGGCCCCAACCGCACGGGGCCGTTCGGCCTGCTGCAGCCGGTGGCCGACGCGCTCAAGCTGATGCAGAAAGAGGCGTTGACGCCGCTGGCGGGCGACAAGATCGTCTTCTGGCTGGCGCCGGTGGTGATCTTCATCCCGACCTTGCTGGTCTTCGGCGTGCTGCCCTTCGGCCCGAAGATGACCGCGGCCAACATCAGCGTGGCCGTGCTGTACATCGTCGCGATCGGCTCGGCCACGCCGCTCGTGATCTTCATGGCCGGCTGGTCGTCTAACAACAAGTACTCGCTGCTGGGCGCGATGCGCGGCATCGCCATGGCGATCAGCTACGAGATCCCGATGGTGCTCTCGCTGCTCGGCGTCGTGCTGTTCACCGGGCACATGGACCTGAACGGCATCGTGCAGTGGCAGCAGAAGTACCACGTCTGGCTGATCGTGCTGCAGCCGCTGGCGGCGCTGACCTACTTCATCTCCGCCAGCGCGGAACTGAACCGCACCCCCACCGACATCGCCGAGGCCGAATCGGAGATCGTCGCCGGCTATCACACGGAATACTCGGGCATGAAGTTCGGCCTCTTCTACGCGGTCGAGCTAGGCAACGCGCTGGCCGTCTCCGGCATCTGGGCGACGCTGTTCTTCGGCGGCTGGTGGCTGTTCGGCCTCGACCGCTGGATCCCCGCCTGGCTGATCTTTTTGGGCAAGATGTACATCCTCTACGGGGCGCTGATCATCACGCGCGGCACGCTGCCGCGGCTGCGCATCGACCAACTGCTCGACTTCGCCTGGAAGTTTTTGTTGCCGCTGGCGCTGGTGAACGTGCTGGTGGTGGCGCTGGAAGTGACGATCTGGCAGGAGAACGGCATTTCGGCCGGCATCGTGCTGCCGGTTTTCGCCGTGGTCAACATTTTGCTCAGCGTGGTGCTGGTCGTCGGCTACGTGCAGTCGTTCGGCTTCGCGCGGCGGCAGCGGCCGCGGCGGGCGCGGCTGATCACCGATACGCTCGCGGCGATGCCGCAGTAGACGCAACCGTGGTTCGCGGCAGAGGAGAAGCGGGTTGAGCGGCGTCGGCCCGGTATCGGCGTTCTACGTGCTGGCGGTGCTGTCGATCGGCTCAGCGCTGATGGTGATGGCGGCGCGCTCGATCATCCACGCCGTACTCTTTTTGGTGCTCTTCTTCGTCTCGCTGGCGGCGATGTTCGTGCTGCTCTCGGCCGACTTCGTCGCCGTGGCGCAGTTGCTGGTCTATGCCGGCGCGATCGGCGTGCTCGTGGTGTTCGCAATCCTGCTCACGCCGTCGCGCGAACAGCGCGGCATGGAGACGAAGTTCGTTGGGCCGGGCCTGCTGGCTGGCGCCGTCGTGGCCGGCACGGTGATCTTCATCGCCTTCAACACCAACTGGCCGACGGCCTCGAACGACTTTCCCTCGACCGTGGACGCGATCGGTCAGGCGCTGCTCAACCGCTGGGCGCTGCCGTTCGAGATCGCCTCGGTGCTGCTGATCGCCGCGATGATCGGAGCGATCGTGATCGTCGGCGGGCGCGGCGTGGACCTCGACCCTGGCGCGGCGGGACCGTCGGCGCGGCTGGTGCGGAGGGAGCGCTAACATGGTTTCGCTCGAGCACTTCCTCGTCGTCGGCGCGGTACTGTTCGGCATCGGCCTGTGGATCGCGCTCTCGAAACGCAACGCGGTGCTGATCTTGATGGGCATCGAGATCATGCTGAACGCGGTGAACCTGACGCTGGTCGCGTTCTCACGCTTCGTGAAGTCGGATACGCCGATCGCCGGCCATGTCTTCGTGATCTTCATCATCACCGTCGCGGCGGCGGAAGCCTCCGTGGCACTGGCGATGGTTGTCTCGGTCTACCGCAACCGCGGCACGATCGACGTCGACCAGATCGATCTGTTGCGGTTCTAAACGGGAAGGGTGGAGCAGGGCATGCGGAGTTTCGCGCCAGGAGTCGAGGCGGCTCGCACCCATCTATTCCCTATTCCCTATTCCCTATTCCCTGGCGGCAGCCATGTGGACTGAGCTGTTCCGCGTCAAAAACCGCTACATGGCCGAGGTGTGGCGTGAGCTGTTCAACGCCGAGGGCGTGGCGACGCAGGCCGTCGCGCTGGGCGACCCGAAGACCGCGGGCGACATGACGCCGCACGCGATCTACGTGCCCGACAGCAAGACCCACGTAGCCCTGGAGATCATGCGCAAGATTTGATTCACGCAACCCCGGGTTATGAATCTCCCCTCTCCCAGGATTGGGAGAGGGGCCGGGGGTGAGGGCCGAGAGCGAGAATGGACACCTTCCCGGAAGCACTCGCCTGGGCGATCTTCCTGCTGCCCGTCGGCTGCAGCCTGCTGATCACGCTGGCGCTGGCCACCGGCCTGCTGCGCCGCGGCCAGCTTCGCCTGGCCGGCTACCTCACCATCCTCGTGATCTTCGTCGCCTTCCTGCTCTCGCTCTGGGCGCTGAAAGCGGTCGATCACAACAGCGGCCACGCGCTGAGCTACACATCGCACCAGTGGCTGCAGTTCCCCGGCTTCAGCTTCACGCTCGGCCTGCGCGTGGACGGTCTTACCGCGGTGATGCTCGTCGTCGTGACCAGCGTTTCGCTGCTCGTGCAGGTCTACTCGCAGGGTTACATGGAAGGCGACCCCGGCTACGGCCGCTACTACGCCTACATGTCGCTGTTCACCGCCTCGATGCTCGGGCTGGTGCTGTCGGACAGCATCCTCTTCCTCTTTGTGAATTGGGAGTTGGTCGGTCTCTGCTCGTTCCTGCTGATCGGCTTCTGGTTCCACAAGCCGAGCGCCGCCGCTGCCGCGAAGAAGGCGTTCATCACCACACGCGTTGGCGACGTCGGCTTCATGATCGCCATCCTGATCATCTGGACGCACACCGGCACCTTCGACATCGCGCAGATCCACCATGCCGCGGTGGCTGGCGGCATCGGCTCGACCACGCTGACGCTGTTCGCGCTGGGCGTCTTCGCCGGCGCGGCGGGCAAGTCGGCGCAAGTGCCGCTGCACATCTGGCTGCCGGACGCGATGGAAGGCCCGACCCCCGTTTCCGCGCTGATCCACGCGGCGACGATGGTCGCGGCCGGCGTCTACCTAGTCGCCCGCTTCTTCCCGGTCTTTGCGGCCTCGAGCGGCGCTCTGCACACCGTCGCCTGGATCGGCGCGATCACCGCGATCATTGCGGCGACGATGGGCGTGGTGAACCCGGACATCAAGAAAGTCCTGGCCTATTCGACGATCTCGCAGCTCGGCTACATGATGCTGGGCCTCGGCTCCGGCGCCTACGTGGCGGCGATCTTCCACCTGATGAACCACGCCTTCTTCAAGGCGCTGCTCTTCCTCGGCTCCGGCAGTGTCAACAAGGCGACCAACACCTTCGACATGCGCCAGATGGGCGGCCTGCGCCGCGTGATGCCGATCACCTTCTGGACCTTCGTGATCGCCTCGCTCAGCCTGGCCGGCGTGCCGCCCTTCTCCGGCTTCTACAGCAAGGACGACATCCTGCACGCGGCCTGGAACGACAACAAGATCCTCTTTGCGCTCGGCTTCATCGTCGTCTTCCTCACCGCCTTCTACATGGCGCGCGTGATCTTCCTGACCTTCTTCGGTGAGTTTCGCGGCGGCGCGCCTCACCACGACCACTGGACCGAGGGTTGGACGGCGATCCCCGTCGCGGCCTCGGAGGGGCAGAACGTGCATGACTCGTCGGCGGTGGCCGCGGTGCTGCGGGCCGAGGAAGCGCACGAACTCGAAGGCGACGCTCACGGCGAGCACGAGGTTCACCCGCACGAGTCGCCCACCGTGATGCTGATCCCGCTGGTGGTGCTAGCCGTGCCGGCGGTGATCAGCTGGTTGGTGAACTATCACACGCACTGGTTCGGCGACCTGCTCAAGAACGCGCTGCCGGTCGGCACGCCCGAGCGCACCGACGAGGTCGTGAACTGGGGGCTGGCGATCGCCTCGATCGCGATGGCGCTGGCGGGCATCTTCGTCGGCTACGTGATTTATCAGGCGCGGCGCGGCCTCGACGTGACCATGGGCCGGCTGCTGCGCCCGCTCTACGTGCTGTTCATGAACAAATGGTACGGCGATGTGATCGGCGAGGAGATCATCGCCCGCGGCCTCGTCTACCGCGGCGTGGCCTTCGCCAGCGAAACGTTCGACACGTACGTGATCGACGGCGTCGCCAACGGCCTCGGCATGGTCACGAATCGCGGCGGCGCGGTGCTGCGCCGCGCCGCCAGCGGCGAGTTCCAGGCGTACGGCTTCATCTTCAGCGCCGGTGTGGCGATCATTGCCGTCGTGCTGGTGGTGATCGCCAGGACCAGTTAGACATGGTTTCAAAACCGGCGGGCGCCCGCCGGTTTTGAAACCATTGAGTCACCAGAACGGCGAAGGCAGGTTGTAGACGTGCTGAGTGCCATCCTCTTTCTGCCGCTGGCCGGCGCCGTGGTCTGCGCCCTCTGGCCGCGCGAGCATGAGCAGTACGTGCGCTGGTGGGCGGCGCTCGTTTCGCTGGCCGCGTTCATCATCTCGGTCGTCGCCTTCGCGATGTTCGACCGCACGCAGTCTGCCGGCTTCCAGTTCATGGAGCATTTCACCTGGATCGACGCGCGTGAGATCGGTGGCGCCTTCACCCTGCAGTACAAAATCGGCATCGACGGCCTCAGCATCCCCATGGTGCTGCTGACCACGGGCCTGACGCTGCTCTCAGTGCTGATCTCCTTCGGCGTGGGCCTGCGCCCGAAAGAGTACTTCGCCTGGATGCTCGTGCTGGAGACGGGCGTGCTCGGCGTGTTCCTCTCGCTCGACTTCCTGCTCTTCTTCCTCTTCTGGGAGGTTGAGCTGGTGCCGATGTATCTGCTGATCTCGATCTGGGGCACGGGGCGCAAAGAGTATGCGGCGCTCAAGTTTGTGTTGTTCACCGTGGCCGGCTCGTCGTTGATGCTGGTCGGCATCTTTCTGCTGCACTACAGCACCAACACCTTTGACTTCGAGCAGCTCAGCGGCGCCAACATTCAGAACACGATCGTGCCGATCAACCTGATCTTCTGGCTGATCCTGGCCGCGTTCTTCGTCAAGCTGCCGGTTTTCCCGTTGCATACCTGGCTGCCCGACGCGCACACCAACGCACCGACCGCGGTGAGCGTGCTGCTGGCTGGCGTGTTGCTGAAGATGGGCGGCTACGGCATTCTGCGCTGGGGTGTGAGCGTCTTCCCGCAGGCGGCGAAGAATTTCGCCCTGATCTTCGCGATATTGGCGGCGATCAACATCATCTACGGCGCCTTCGTCGTGCTCAGGCAGCAGGACTTAAAGCGGCTGATCGCCTACTCGTCGGTCAGTCATATGGGCTACGTGCTGCTCGGCGTTTCGGCGCTGAAGCAGGTGGGGCTGACCGGCGCTTCGCTGCAGATGTTCACGCACGGCATGATCACCGGCCTGCTCTTCATCATGGTCGGCCTGATCTACGAACGCACGCACACGCGCGACATCGGCCAGATGTCCGGCCTGATGCGGAAGATGCCCGTCATCGGCGTGGCCTTCTATATCGCCGGCTTCGCCTCGCTCGGACTGCCGGCGATGGCGGGTTTCGTGGCCGAGCTGCTCGTCTTCCTCGGCACGTTCGACAAGTTCGTGCCGATGACGATCCTCGGCGTCGTCGGCGTGCTGCTCAGCGCCGGCTACATCCTCTGGATGCTGCAGCGCGTGCTCTGGGGTCCGCCGATGGAGCGCTGGGAGGGGCTGCGCGATACCCGCAACTGGTGGGAGATCGGCCCGGTGGTCGGGCTGATCGTCGCGATCATCTCTGTCGGCGTCTATCCGCTGTGGATCGTGGACGTGGTGCAGAACGGCGTGCAGCCGATCGTACACCGACTCGCCTGACCGCTGGTGGCAACGCCGGCGATCGGCTGATCGTGAACCCGGTTCGAAGGACGGAGCCCGCGCGTGGATGACATCACCCGGTTTCTTCCCGAGCTGATCGTGCTCGTCACCGCGGGCCTGGTCGTGCTCGTCGATCTGTTCGTGCCCGACAAGCGCGTGCTGCCCTGGCTGACGCTGCTCGGCCTCGCCGTCTCGGCGGGCTGGACGGTCGGGCTGATCGTGGCCGGAGGGCAGGGCCGCGCGTTCGGCGACATGCTGCGCGTGGACGCCTTCAGCCTCTTCTTCCTGTTTCTGTTCCAGGCGGTCGCCGCCGTGGTCGTACTGTCCGCGATCGACTTCGTCGGCCAGATGCCGGACCGCCAGGGCGAGTTCTACGCGCTGGTGCTGACCGTGGCCACGGGCGCGATGCTGCTGTCGGGCGCCAACGACCTGATCATGATCTTCATCTCGCTGGAGCTGACCAGCATCTCGCAGTACGCGCTGGCCGGCTTCATGCGCGACAGCCGCTCCAGCGAGGCTGGCCTCAAGTACCTGCTGCTCGGCGCGGTAAGCACGGCTACGCTGCTCTACGGCATGGCGCTGCTCTTCGGCCTCACCGGCACGACCGCGTTGCCGGGCATCGCCACGGCGCTGCACAGCGCGAGCGACAACCTGCGCCCGGCCTACCTGCTGGCGGCGACGCTGCTGGCGGCGGGCTTCGGCTTCAAGATGGCGATCTTCCCCTTCCAGATGTGGGTGCCGGACGTGTATGAGGGTGCGCCGACGCCGGTTTCGGCCTATCTCTCGGTCGCCTCGAAGGCGGCGGCGTTCGCGATCGTGCTGCGCATCTTCTTCGAGGCGCTGGGCGACAGCCGCATCTCATCGGAGTGGGCCAACCTGTTCGCCGTGCTCGCCGCAATCTCGATGACGCTCGGCAACGTCGTGGCGATCCAGCAGCGCAACATCAAGCGGCTGTTCGGCTACTCCTCGGTGGCGCAGGCGGGCAACTTTCTGGTCGGCATCGCTGCCGTCTCGGCCTCAAGCGGTCGCTTCACGATCGGCGCCAGCGGCGTGCTCTTCTTCGTCGCCGCCTACGCCTTCACCAATCTCGGCGCCTTCCTGGCGATCATCGCCATCTCCGACGCGATCGGCAGTGAAAACATCGCGGACTACGCCGGCCTCGGCCGGCGTGCGCCGTGGCTGGCGGCGATCCTCGCCTTCTGCCTCGTGTCACTCACCGGCCTGCCGCCCACCGCCGGCTTCTTCGCCAAGGTCTACATCTTCAACGCGGCGATCCAGGCGAAGTTCGTCTGGCTGGTGGTGATCGCCGTGCTGAACACGCTCGTCTCCGCCGTCTACTATCTCGGCGTGCTGCGCGTGATGTACCTGGGCGAGTCGAAGGCCGAGGGCCGCGTGCGTGCGGGCCTGCCGATCAGCTTCGGCATGGCCGTCTCGGCGCTGGGCGTGCTGGTCTTCGGCGTGGCGCCCGGCCCGCTGCTCACCGCCGCGCAGAAAGCCGCCGACGTGTTCGCGGTGCACTGAGGCGCGCGATGGGGCAGCGGGGGTTGGTGGAGCGCTCGTGACGCAGACGGCCGCGCGGGGCACCTAACCCTGACTTCCCGTGCGGGAAGTCTGTCCCTTCCCGAGGCGGGAAGGGACTTCTGGAGCGTTCCCAGCATCGTGCGACGGCGGCGAAGCGACGATGTCTTTGTGGGAGTCGCGGAAGGATCGTCTACTGCCTGGTCGGGTGCTCTCCACCCCAACCCTTCCTGTGTCGGGAAGGGACAGACTTCCCGCACGGGAAGTCAGGGTTAGGTGCCCCGCTTGGCTGCCACAGACGGGAGCTACCAGATGAACCAGATCGACCTCGCGACCGACGGGCCGTTCGAGCAGCTCGGCCTCGATGCGTGGCTGCCGGCGCTGGCGGAGCGGGCGCTGGTGGCCGAGGGCATTGAGGGCGCGGCGCTGTCGGTGCTGATTACTGATGACGCGACGGTGCGGGCGCTGAACCGGGAGTTCCGCGGCTACGACGAGCCGACCGACGTGCTCTCCTTCGGCCTGACCGAGCGCATGAAGCCGGCAGTGGACGGAGCGCCGCTCGGCGATGCCTTCGCGCTGCCGCCGGAGCTGAGCGAGCAGATCGGCGAGGTCGTGATCAGCTACCCGACTGCCGCGCGCCAGGCAGCCGAGCGCGGCCATCCAGTAAACGACGAACTGGCACTGCTGCTCGTGCACGGCATTCTGCATCTGCTGGGCCACGACCACTACGAGGCTGACGAGACCCGCGTTATGCGCGAGCGCGAGGCCGTGCTGCTGGGAGAGCCGTTTTGGCCGCGCGGCTGATGCCGGCCGTCGGCCCCCACCCTCTCGTCCGTGTTGGAAGTCTCCGACGGCTGCGCTGCGCTCTGGCTCCCAATCCTGGGCGAAGGAGCAGGGCGATCATGGGGAGGAAGGTCTGGAGGCACGTCGGGTTAACCGAGTTACGGTCATCAATCCTCAGGCCGCGCGGAGGAAGGCCGCGCGGCCGCTGCCCAACGCGCCCCGGTCTCCAGCCGCCGCCAGCGCGCGAACTGGCAGACCAGCACGGCCCCGAGCACGCAGCGCTGCGTGTTGCGGCGGCCACGCGCCGGCACGGGGCTCCGGCCAGCGCCGATCGCTTTGAACTGGCTATGGCCATTCTCGCTGGCCTGCGAGCGCAGCCGGTGGAAGCTGCGCCGTACCGGCGCCCCGGCGTCGCGCTGCGGCCGCGGCCCGCGGCGCGGGGCGATCCGGCGCCCGCCCGCGCCCGCGCCGCGATCGGGCAGCGGCGGGTCCTGGCAGGCGGTAGCGCCCCACCCGCAGCGCAGCGCCGCGGGCCGGCCGGCCCGCAGGGGCGCGGCCGCCTCGTGACGCCCGCTTGGCCGGCGTGCGCGTGGCGGCCCGCGGCAACCACACCGCCGCGACCGGCGTGCCCAGCGGCAGCGTCCCGCCGGAGACCCCGCCGTGCCCAGGGGCGCCGCGCCGGGAAGCTGCCGCCCAGCGTGCGCTGCTGCCGCAGCTAGATCATCGCTGGGGGGGCGGCTCCAGCACGCCGCGCAGAGCGGAGAGCGTGGCCAGAGGGCGCACGATCAGGATCCCCAGCGCCGTGCGGCCGCGCCGGTCGGCGGAGACGGCGGGACGCCCCGGCCGCGCGGGACCGGCGCCCGGGGCAGGCGCTCCACCAGGGCCAGCAGCATGACACGCGGCGATCCGCTCGCGCCCAGCAGCCGGCCTCCTGCCCAGGGCTGGCAGCCCGCTGATCGGAGGCGGCCGCGGCGCGGACAGCCGCTGCGCGGCCGCGGCTTGATGCCCACGACGCGGTTCCCCCGATTCCCTCCCGGATCGCTCCACACCGGATCGTCCCTTCTCTCCCATACTGCCCGCTGCACCTGGCAGATCTCCTACCACCTGTGTATGGGAGAGAAGGGGAAGGGAATTATGAGGGCGAAGCACCCCGGGGGCGTGAACGTCCGCAAGGCTATTGCTATACTGAATCTGCGTGCACGCGCCGGGAGCGCGGCGCGACCGAGGCCCGGATGACCGGCACGATCGTCGATATGCACTGCCACACGACCAACGGCGCGTCGGACAGTGCGCTCACCCCCGCCGAGCTGATTACCGTTGCCAGGCGGATCGGCCTCACCGGCGTAAACGTCAGCGAGCACGATCGCGTCTGGGATCGCTATACCCTGGCGAAGTTCCGCGAAGACAGCGGTATGTTCGTCTGTCCGGGCATGGAGGTCTCCACCGACCTCGGGCATATCATCGCCATCGGCCTGCCCGAATACCTGCCCGGCATTCGCAAGGGGACGGAGCTGCGCAAGGCGCTCGACAGGGTCGGCGGCTTCATGATTGTGGCCCATCCCTTCCGTCACTGGTTCGATCCGGTCACGTTTCGGCGCAACGGCAAAGAGCCGCCGGTGATGACGCCGGAGAACATGGCGAAGCTTGAGGTCTTTCAACTCGTCGACGGGATCGAAGTGCTGAACGGCGCCAACACGCCGCGCGAGAATCGCTTCGCGCTCGAAGTCGCCAACTATCTGGGCAAGCCCGGCACTGGCGGCAGCGATGCGCACTCGACCAGCGGCGTCGGCATCTACACCACGGTATTCGATAAGGAACTGACGACGCTCGAAGAGATGCTGGCGGAGCTGCACGCCCGCCGCTTCCACCCGGCGCTGGGTTTGCCGGAGGGCAACCTGCGGCGATTTACCCTGGATGAATTCGTGACGCCCGAAAGCGTCCGCTGACCCGATTCAAACAGATTCTCGCTCAGCCGCAGGCGGCTGCTAGAACGTGGGACACGGTTGAACGCATCCGCAGACTCCGGCGAGTGGTTCGTCTCGCTCGACCTGGAGATGACCGGCATCGATCCGGAAACCGACGATATCATCGAAATCGGAGCGATTCGCTTCAGCACGGATGGCCGCTCCGAGCGCTACCAGACGCTGGTGAACCCCGCGAGACCGCTGCCCTACCGCATCCGCGCCCTGACCGGCATCACCGACGAAGAGCTGCAGTCGGCGCCCCCGTTCGCCGTCGTGGCCGAGACGCTGCGCAGCTTTTTGGGCGCCGATCCCATTGTCGGGCAGCACGTCGGCTTCGACCTGATGTATTTGCAGCGCATGGGCCTGCGCCCGCCCGGTCCGGTGTTCAATACCGCCGAACTGGCCGAGCTGCTGGTGCCGGGGTTGCCCGAATACAGCCTGCGCGGCCTGACTCGCCGCTTCGGCATCGACTTTCCCACGCAGCACCGCGCCCTGCCGGACGCCGAAGCCGCGATGCAGCTCTTCCTGCTGCTGCGCGAGCGGGCGCAGCAGCTCCCACCGCTTGTGCTCGCCGAGATCGTGCAGCTCAGCGCCGAGACGACCTGGCCGCCGCGCGCCTTCTTCGCCTCGGTGCTGCGGGCGGTGGTGCCCAACCTGCCGTCCGGCGTGGCCGGTGAGATCATGCTGGACGTCACCTCGGCGCCGCGCCCGCAGGCCGCGGCCCTGCAAGCCCACGCCGAGCGCGAGCCGGTCTCGAACGAGGAGATTCGCGCCATCTTCGACTGCATCGCCGCGCGCCCTGAGGTCTTTGGCGGCTTCGAACAGCGTCCTCAGCAGGTGGAGATGGCCGAGGCCGTGACCGAGGCGCTGACGCAGGACGAACACTTGCTCGTCGAAGCGGGAACGGGTACGGGCAAGTCCCTCGCATATCTGCTGCCCGCCGCCTGCTTCGCGCTGCGCAACAACGAACGGGTCGTAGTCTCCACCAACACGATCAACCTGCAGGAACAGATCGCGGGCAAGGATGTGCCGGCGTTGCAAGGGGTGCTCGCCGCCTGTGGCCCCGCGGATGTTCAGGCGGCGCTGCCGGAGTTTCGCGCCGTGCAGTTGAAAGGCCGTGCGAACTACCTCTGCCTGCAGCGTTTCGCCAACTTCCGCCGGCAGGCCAGCCTTACGGCAGAGGAGGCGCGCTTCGCCGTGCGGCTGCTGCTGTGGCTGCAGACCACGGAAACCGGCGACCGCGCCGAGCTGAACCTGCGGCCGGAGGAGGAGCAGATCTGGACGCGGCTGTCGGCCGCGAACTCCGAATGCTTCAATGGCCCGTCCTACTATGTGCGCAACGGCGCCTGCCAGTTGCTGCGCGCCCGCAAACGGGCGGAGTCGGCGCACCTGGTGGTGGTCAATCATGCGTTGCTGCTCTCCGATATCTCCGCGGGCGGCCGCGTGCTGCCTCCATACGACCGGCTGATCGTCGACGAGGCGCACAACCTCGAAGAAGAGGCCACCGACCAGTTCGGCTTCACGACCGGGCTCGGCGAGTGCCGCAACGCCCTCAACGCGATTGACGAACGTGGGGGCGAGCGCGAGAGCGGCCTGCTGGCGGAAGTCGCGGCGGCGCTGCATGGCGCGGCCGAGGTCGCCGGTCAGCGCGAGCACGTCGAAGGGCTGCTCGCCACGGCGCGGGGGCTGACCGAGCGGGCGCGCGAGCGCGTACCGGAGCTGTTCGGGCGCATTCAGGCGTTTGTGGCGGCGCACGCCGAGTCGGGCGGGGAGTACGACCACCGCCTGCTGCTCAGCACCGGCAAGCGGGCGCAGCCGGGCTGGCAGGATGTGGAGCTGGCATGGGACAACCTGCGCGTGGCGCTCGATGTGTTGCAGGATGCGCTGGGCCGGCTGGGCGCGGCGCTGACCGACGCGGGCGCGACGGCGGTGCTCGATGCGGAAGGTCTCGCTGCCAATGTCGCCGCGCGGGTGCAGTCACTCACGCGGCTTCGGCTGGGGCTGGATGAGATCATCGGTCGGCACGACGCCGAGCGCATCGCCTGGCTCACGGTGAATCGCGTGCACGGGGCGGTCACGCTCGCATCGGCCCCGCTCAACGTCGGCGAAGTGCTGGAAAGCTATCTGTTCGGCCGCAAGTCGAGCGTCGTGCTGACCTCCGCCACGCTGAGCGCCGCGGGCAGTTTTCGTTACGTGCGCGGTCGGCTCGGACTGGACGAAGCGGAAGAGCTGGCGCTCGGTTCGCCGTTCGACTACCGCCGCGCCGCCCTGGTGCTCACCGCCGCGGATATGCCCGAGCCGAACCGGCTCGACTACCAGCCGGCGCTGGAGCGGGCGGTAATCGAGGTAGCGCGTGCCAGCGAGGGCCGCGCACTGGTCCTGTTCACGTCGCACGGCGCTTTGCGGTCTACCTATCGCGCCGTGAAGCCCGCCCTCGAAGCCGATGGCATCCGCGTCCTGGCGCAAGGGCTGGACGGCACGCCGCGCGAGCTGCTGGAGGCGCTCAAGGCGGATTACCGCACGGTCTTGCTCGGCACCTCCAGCTTCTGGGAGGGCGTGGACGTGGTTGGGGAGGCGCTGTCGCTGTTGATCATCGCCAAGCTGCCGTTTCCTGTGCCCACGGATCCGGTCTTTGCCGCCCGCAGCGAACTGTTCGAGGCGCCGTTTAAGGACTACGCGCTGCCGCAGGCGGTTTTGCGCTTCAAGCAGGGTTTCGGGCGGCTGATTCGGCACAAGAGCGATCGCGGCGTGCTGGTCGTGCTGGATCGCCGGGTGCGCAGCAAAAACTACGGCAAGACGTTTCTGGCCTCGCTGCCCGACTGCACACAGGCCGATGCGCCGCTCGCCCAGCTCCCCGTCCACGTGCGCAAGTGGCTGCGGCAGGCGAGCGCATGAGTCGCGCTCGGGTAGCCGAAGCGCCTTTTGCGCCACGAGTTGTGCTGCGTAAGCCGGACACGGCGAGCGTTGAGCCGATTCGCCCCTGGTTCGGCGCAGCCTGGCTGGATGTGCGCGGGCTGTCTGCGCGGTCGGAGGCGCCGACGCCGGCAGCGTGGCTGGCCGCGCGGGAGGCCGGTGAGCGTGCGGCGTTGATCGAGGTGGGCGGCGAGCCGGTCGGGTTTCTGGCGTTTCGCCTCGGCGGCGCAGGCTGCGCGATCGCCGAGCTGGCCGTGCGTCCCGATCGGCGCAACCTCGGCTACGGCTCCGAGGCGGTTTTCGCGTTGGAAGCGCAGGCGGTCGCCGCCGGACTCCGCCGGAGCACCGCCCTGGTGCCGCTGCCGAACGGGCTCGCGATCTACTTCTGGCTGCGAATCGGCTACTGCCCTGCCTATCCGGCTGACGAGCCGGTGCCGGGGTTCACCGCGATGGTCCGCGATCTGGCGTCCGAGGTTCGTCCTGGCGCTCCGGATAGCGGCTCTCGAACAGCCGCACCGAGATCAGGTGGGCGAGCCCCATCGCCAGCGCGAGCGCGCCCGCGATCTCGATGATATTCAGACCCGGCTGGCGCAGCAGCAGCGCGGAGAGAATCGACGAGACGAACAGCGTCGCGGCGAAGGAGAAGAATACCGGGAACGTGCGCCAGTGCCACTCGCGCTGACGTGCCACCGGTCTGCCGGCGAGCGTCGGCCCGCGCTCCACGGTTTCGTCGAGCGGGGGCGTGGGCGGCACCACGACGGGCCTGCGCTCGCGGCGGTCGCGGCGACGCCGGTCACGAGGCATTGCTGCCTCCCTGCGAACGCGGCGTGCGCACGCGCCGAGCCCGGGCGACCGTGCGCGCCCCCGCGTTTTCGCGCCGCGCATAGCGCCTGCGCTCCGCTTCGGGCACAGCCTTGCCTAGGCAGCGATTGCAGCCGAAGACGAGCGCCTGCACCTCGTCGTCGATCCAGGCGTCGCCGCAGTCTTTGGCAGGCACGTCCGTACGCAGTGCGAAATGGAAGTCGGCGCCGCACTGATTGCAGGTCGCGCGGTTCTCCGTCAGTGGTTCGTTGCAGACCATGCAGAGGTCGTCGGGCATCACTCTTCCGCTACTCGATCGTTTTTGCCGCTTCGAGCCAGCGGCGGACGAGGGCGCACTCCGCGGCCTTGTCCGGCACCTCACCGCGCAGCCGCGCCGCCGTCAGCGCCCGCAACGCCCCGCCCACCGCCGGTCCGGGCGGCACGCCCAGCGCCAGCACGTCGTCGCCATTGAGGCGCGGGCGCAGATCGCGCCACTGACTCATGTATCGTCGCACCAGTTTCGCGTAAGAGCCACCGCCGCCGGCTCCGGCGCCCCGGATCGCGGGCAGTTGGTGTCGCGCCAGCGCCTCGACCGACTGCGCCGCATCGGCGCCGGTCTCCACCAGTTCGCGCAGTGTGCGCCGCGCGGCGGGCAGATCGCGCAGCGCGGCGATCGCATCCTGCCGCAGCGCCAGCCGCTCGCAGAGTTGTTGCACGCCCGGACGGGGCCAGTCCGCCGCGAGCGCGCAGAGATAGTCGGCGAACGCAGGGACTGTCCCGCTACCGTCGCGCAGGCGAGCGAACCGCTCGGCTACCGCTTCGGTTTGGCTCTCAGCGGGAAAGATGCGTCTCAGTGCCCGCAACTCGGCAAGCATGGCTAAAACTCGTTCGGGCAGAGGCTCCGCAAAGCCGCGCTCCAATTCGTGCGTGATGCGGGCGGGGCTGAGAGCGTCGATGAACACAGAGTCACGCTGTGCCAGGCGCAGCGTTTCCGGCTCGATCGCGAACTCGAGCCGCGCGACGTAGCGCGCCAGCCGCAGGATGCGCGTGGGGTCGTCGCGAAAGCTCGCGGCATGGAGAACGCGGAACGCCCGTCGCTGGATATCGGCTTCGCCGCCGTACGGATCGAGGAGCACGCCGGCACCGCTGCCGTCCAGTCGCAGCGCCATCGCGTGTGCGGTAAAGTCACGCCGCGCCAGGTCCTCCGCGATCCCGGCGGGCTCGACCAACGGCAAGGCGGCCGGGGCGCTGTAGCGTTCGGCGCGGGTGCGCACCAGGTCGAGCGACCAGCCCGCGCCTTCGGCGGCCGCGGTGCCGAACTGCTCGTGAAACGTGACGCGGGCGGCGAAAGCGCCGGCCAACTCGCGCGCAAGTGCGGCGGTATCGCCTTCGACCGCGAAGTCCAGGTCGAGGTGCTGACGGCCAAGCAGCAGGTCGCGCACGCTGCCGCCGACCAAATAGAGCGGCGCGACATGGGCTTCAGCCCACGTGCGCACACCGGCCAGCACGTCGCGCTCGGCGCCGCTGAGCCGGTCTGTGAATCGGTGCAGCAAATCCGGCCGCGGCGCTGCGTCCATTGCCAGATCCTAGCACAGCGCTCCCTGGCCGCCAGCAGCGAACGCGCGAACTGTTGACGCGGTTCACGACAACTTCTACGTTCCGATCGAAGGATCCACGGCCGGCGATCGGGTAAGAACCACCGAACCCGGACCGTGAACGACAGTCTTGTGCGCAATCCGCAGAGGAGGACAATCATGCCACTCGATCCGCAAGCCAGGGCCGTGCTCGATCAGCTGGCGGCGCTGGGCGATCCGCCGCTCGGCACGGTGACGCCGGAGGAAACGCGCCGCACCATGACCGCGCGCCGCGCCGCCATGCCCCCGGGCGAGCCGGTGGCAAAAACCGAAGACCGCGTCATTCCCGGACCCGCCGGTTCGATACCGGTGCGTGTCTACACGCCGCAGGGTGCCGGTCCGTTTTCGGTGGTCGTGTACTTCCACGGCGGCGGCTGGGTGATCGGCGACATCGAAAGCCACGACGCCTCCGTGCGGGCACTGACCAATCGCAGCGGCTGCGTGATCGTGTCGGTCGACTACCGGCTCGCGCCCGAGCACAAGTTCCCGGCCGCGGCAGACGATTGCTTCGCCGCGACGCAGTGGGCTGCGGCCCACGCCGCGGAGTTCGGCGGCGATGCGGCGCGGCTCGCGGTTGGCGGCGATTCGGCCGGCGGCAACCTCGCCGCCGTGGTCGCGCTCATGGCGAAGGAGCGCGGCGACCCGCACATCGCTTTCCAACTGCTGATCTACCCGGTGACGGATTACAACCTGGACACCGCCTCGTATAAGGCCAACGCCGAGGGCTACCTGCTCACGCGCGATGCGATGGTCTGGTTCTGGAACCACTACCTGAACACCGCGGCAGAGGGCAAGAATCCGATCGCTTCGCCGCTTCAGGCTAGCGACTTGACCGGATTGCCGCCGGCACTGGTGATTACCGCCGAATACGATCCGCTCCGCGACGAGGGCGAAGCGTACGCGAAGCGGCTGGAAGCAGCCGGCGTCCGGGTCATCTGCACGCGCTACGAGGGGATGATCCATGGCTTCTTCGGTATGCACCTGCTGATCGACAAGGCCCGCGAGGCGCTCGACCAAGCGGCAACGGCGTTACGGACCGCCCTCGCGGCCACGCCGGCGCAGGCGCGGGGCTGATCGGCTGGTAGCTGCACTGTGGCAGTGCGCCGCTTCCGGCCGCTTCGGGCGTTTCAGCGCGCCGCGCCACCGGCCGGGGCTCGCGTTGACGGGCGTCCGCGCCGCGCCTATGGTGGCCGTGCGTCGGGCCTTGCCGACGGTTCGGCCTATTGGCATCAGGGGCATCAGCGGGCATCAGAGGAGCCGCACCATGGATCTCTCAGCGGAGAAGCTGCGCTCGATGTACGAGCGCATGGTGACGATTCGCCAGTTCGAGGAGGAGGGCGGCCGGCTGTCGCAGGCCGGCCGCATCCCCGGCGCCCTGCACCTCTATGTCGGCGAAGAGGCCGTCGCCGTGGGTGTCTGCGCCAATCTGAACGACGATGATTACATCACCAGCACGCACCGCGGCCACGGTCATCTCGTGGCGAAGGGGGGCGACCTGGGGCGGATGTACGCCGAGCTGTTCGGCCGCGTCGATGGCTATTGCCACGGCAAGGGTGGCTCGATGCACATCGCCGACCTCGATCTCGGCATGTTGGGCGCGAACGGCATCGTCGGCGGCGGTCCGCCGATCGCGGTGGGCGCCGCGTTTACGGCGAAGGCCCGCGGACGCGGCCAGGTGGCCGTCTGCTTCTTCGGCGACGGCGCCAGCAACGAAGGTACCCTGCACGAAGCGGCAAATATGGCCGCGCTCTACCGGCTGCCGGTCATCTTCTGCTGCGAGAACAACCTCTACGGCGAGTACACGCCGCAGGCCCGCCATCAGACCGTGGTGGACGTGGCCGACCGTGCTTCCGCGTACAACATGCCCGGCGTGGTCGTCGACGGCATGGACGTTATGGCCGTGTACGAGGCGGCCTTCGAGGCGATCGAGCGGGCACGCCGCGGCGAGGGTCCGACGCTGCTCGAATGCAAGACCTACCGCTACTACGACCACGTCGGCGTCAACGCGACCGCGACATATCGCACGGACGACGAGGTTGCCCGCTGGAAGTCGCGCGACGCGATTCAGAGCTTCCGCGATCGGCTGCTGAAGCAGGGTTTGCTCGATGAGGCCGAAGACGAGCAGATTCAGGCGCGGGTGCGCCAGCGCATCGAAGAGGCGCTGCGTTTTGCCGAGGCCAGCCCCCTGCCATCGGCGGACCAACTGCTCGAAGACGTGTATACATAACAGAAACACGAAGCCAAGTTCGGCCAGCGGCTGACGAGCCAGGAGACGTGCCGTGCGCGAGATCTATTACCGGCAGGCGATCAATGAAGCGCTCAGGCAGGAGATGGAGCGTGATCCGGACATCTTCCTTGCCGGCGAAGACGTGGCGGAGCACGAAGGCGCCTTCGGCACCAGCCAGGGTCTGCTGGCGCGCTTCGGCGAGGCGCGGGTGATCGACACCCCGATCTCGGAGTCCGCGATCATCGGCCTGGCCGTCGGCGCGGCGGCGACCGGCATGCGCCCGATCGTCGAAATCATGTTTATGGACTTCATGGGCGTCTGCATGGACCAGATCCTCAACCAGCTCGCCAAGATGAAGTACATGTTCGGCGGGAAGGCACGGCTGCCCGTGGTCGTGCGCGCATCGTGCGGCGCCGGCATGCGGCTGGCAGCGCAGCACTCACAAAGCCTCGAAGCGATGCTTTGCCACATCCCCGGCCTGAAGGTCGTGATGCCCTCCACGCCGGCGGATGCGAAGGGTTTGCTGATCGCCGCGATTCGTGACGACAACCCGGTGTTCTTCCTCGAACACAAGGGGCTCTACCGCATCAAGGGTCCGTGTCCCGAAGAAGCGTTCACGCTGCCGCTCGGCGTGGCGGAGGTCAAACGCGCGGGGACCGATCTGACGATCGTGGCCACCTCGCGCATGGTTCACGAGGCGCTTGCTGCGGCCGAAACGCTGAGCGGGCGCGGCATCGATGCCGAGGTGATCGACCCGCGCACGGTACAGCCGCTCGACACCGAGACGATTGTCGCTTCGGTGAAGAAGACGCACCGGCTGTTGATCTGTCACGAGGCGGTGCGGTTCGCCGGCATCGGTGCGGAGATCGCCGCGCAGGTCGCAGAAGAGGCCTTCGACTATCTCGACGCACCGATTCTGCGCGTGGCGGCGCCGTTCACGCCGGTGCCATTCAGCCCGTCGCTGGAGGACGCCTGGCTGCCCAGCGCTCAGAAGATCGTCGAGGCGGTCGAGCGTATGCTGCCGGTCGGCGTGTAGCCGCTGCGACCGCGCCATGCACAGCGGGCCGCTCGACAGCGGACACCGCTGAAGGAGACGGCGCTTGGCTCTGCGCCCGGAGTCCGTCGGCATCATCGCGAACCCGGCCTCCGGCAAGGACATCCGCAGGCTAGTGGGCCACGCGTCGGTCTTCGACAACAACGAAAAGGTGCAGGTCGTGCGCCGTGTCTTGCTGGCGCTGGACGCGGCGGGTGTGCGCCGCGTGCTCGCCATGCCCGACTACTACGGCATCGTCCGCCGCGCCGCGGAGCCGCTGGCGTTGCGCCTGTCGGTGGACTACGTGAGCGGGGAGCTGTCCGGTCACGAGAGCGACACCACGGTGGCCGCGGCGGCGATGGCCACGGCTGCCGTCGCCGCCATCGTGACGCTCGGCGGCGATGGCACGAACCGCGCCGCCGCACTCGGAACCTGCGCCGTGCCGCTGATCCCCATCTCCACCGGCACGAACAACGTCTTTCCCATGATGATCGAAGGCGGCAGCGCCGGCCTGGCGGCAGGCGCCCTGGCCCGTGGCCTCGTGCACTGCGATGAGGCGACGCGGCTCGCGAAGTGCCTGCGGCTGCGTTTGCCGGACGGTTCATGCTCCCTCGCCCTGATCGACGTTGCGGTGCTGGCGCCTAGCTGGATCGGCGCCCGCGCGCTGTATGATCCGGCGCGTCTGCGACGCGTCCTCCTGTCTCGCGCCCTGCCGGGCGCGATGGGGTTGGCCGGCTGCGGCGGACTGCTGCATGAAGTGCGGGCAACGGACGAGCACGGCCTCGACCTTCAGCTCACCTCTCAGGCCGGCTGCGGCGAGTTGGTGAACGCGCCGCTGGCGCCGGGCCTGTTCCGCATGCTGCGCGTTGCTCGCCGTCAGCAGCTTTGTTTGGGAGAGCCGATTCGGCTCGATGGTCCGTGCCTGCTCGCGCTCGACGGCGAACGCGCGATCGAGGTCGCCGAGGGAGAAAGCGCCTCGGTCGTATTGAAGCGCGACGGACCGCCGGTGGTGGACGTGGAGCGCTGCCTCTCGCTCGCGGCGCGGCGCGGTCTGCTGCGCTGCTAAGCCGGACGGCGGTGCGGCGTGGTCGTTGGCGGCGTACGGAACGAGGAGATGCAATGGCCACCGAGGTGTTGATGCCGAAGTTGGGCATGACCATGGTCGAGGGGACGCTCGCCGCCTGGCTGCAGCCCGACGGCGCGACGGTCGTGCCGGGCATGCCGATCTTTCGCATGACTACCGAGAAGATCGACTACGAGGTCGAAGCGGAGGCCGCTGGTGTGCTGCGCCACGCCGCCTCCGAGGAGGCGGTGATCGATGCCGGTGGGCTGGTCGGCTTTATCCTCGCGCCGGGTGAGGTGTCGCCCGAGGCATTCACCGTGGCGCCTGTTGCGGCGGGTTCGGTGGCCGTGCGGAGCGTTCCCGCCGAGGCAAACGGCGGCGCCGCGAGTGCCTCGCATGCCGACGCCTTCGTGATCGCGACGCCAGCGGCGCGCCGTCTCGCTCGCGAGCGCGGCATCGAGCTGGCAGCGGTGATGGGCTCCGGGCCGGAAGGTCGCGTGACCGAGGGCGATGTGGCCGCGGCTGCCGCACAAAGGCCGCCCGCGAGCGGTGCGCCCGCGGTCGCGATCAAAGCCTCTCCGCTGGCACGGCGCATCGCCGAGCAGCACGGCGTCGATCTGCGCACGCTCTCCGGCACGGGTCCGGGCGGCCGCATCGTACAGGAGGACGTGGAGCAGGCGATCGCGGCGCGGCCGGCCGCGGCTGGCGACGGCGCTGCTGCCGTGGGCGCTGGACAATCGATCGACGCCGCGCCCGCGAGCGTGCCCTATCGCGGCCTGCGCAGGACGATCGGCGAGCGCATGCATGCCAGCCTCCAGGCGATGGCGCAGCTCACGCTCTCCACCGAGGCCGATGTGTCCGATCTGGTGAAGCTACGCGGGCAACTCGGCGAAGAGTGGCAGCAGGAAGGCGTGCGGCTGGGCGTCACCGATCTGGTGATCAAGGCGGTGGCGAAGGCGCTGCGCGAGCATCCGCGCGTCAACGCCTCGCTCGACGGCGAGACGATCGTGCTGCACCCTGAGATCAATGTCGGCATGGCGGTGGCGCTGGCCGAAGGGCTGATCGTGCCGGTGCTGCGCCACGCCGACCGGACGCCGCTCAAGCAGCTTGCCCGCGAGTCGGCCGCGCTCGCGGAGCGGGCGCGGGCCGGCAAACTCGGCTTCGAGGAGGTCACAGGCGGCACCTTCTCCGTTACGTCGCTCGGCATGTACGGCGTGGATGCGTTCACGCCGATCGTCAATCCGCCGCAGGCGGCGATTTTAGGCGTGGGCCGCATCCGCGAGGCGCTGGCGCTGCTGGGCGGTGAGGTCACCCGCCGATCCGTGATGACCTTGAGCCTGACCATCGATCATCGCGTGCTGGACGGGGCGCCGGCGGCCGAGTTCCTGCGCCGCATCTGCCACCTGCTGGAGCGGCCATACCTGCTGCTCGCGGAAGGCTGAGCGTTGTGCCTCGTCGGCGGCAGTTCAGATGGAGGCTCGACCTTTGACCGAGCGCTTCGATCTGGTGACGATCGGCGGCGGCCCCGCGGGCTACACGGCCGCCCTGCGCGTCGCCGAGCTGGGCGGCCGCGCCGCGATCGTCGAGGAGCAGGCGGCGGGCGGCAACTGCGTCCAGCACAACTGCATCCCCACCATGATCATGCTCGACACGCTCGAAAGCGCGGCGCGGGCGCAACGCCTGGGCGTCGCCGGCATTCTGGCGACGGGCGAAGGCCTGCCCGCGTTCAACCGCGCGGTGGCGCGCAAACAGCAGCTCGTGCAGGCAATGACGAACGGCATTCGTACGCAGCTACGCCTGCGTAAGGTGGAGTTCCTGCACGGCCGCGCGCGCCTTGAGCGACCGGGCCTGATCGCCGCGGCGCTGAACGACGGCGCCACGGTGACGCTTGAGTGCCGGGCAGTCCTCGTCGCCACGGGCGCCCGCCCCGACATACCGGCGATCCCCGGCCTCGACCCGAACGCGATCCTGACCGCGGACGCCGCGCTGCGCCTGACGCTCGTGCCGGAATCGTTGCTTGTGCTCGGCGGCGCCGCGGGTCCGGCCTTCGTGCTCGAGTTCGCCCAGCTCTTCGCCGGCTTCGGCTCGCGCGTTACGCTGATTCTGGAGGACGACGTCATGCTGCCCGGCGAAGAGCGGGCCTTCGGCGAGGCGCTCAGCGGCGCACTCGGGGCGGCCGGGGTCGAGACGCTGACCGGCGCCAGGCTGGTCAGTGTCGTGAGCAGCGCGGCGGGCCACGCCGCCCTCGTGCAAACGGGCAGCGGCAGGCGGGAGATCGCCGTAGCGGCCATCTGTGCACCGGATCGCCGCCGGCCGTACTGGGCCGATCTGGGACTGGAAGCGCTCCAGCCGCGGCAGGAAAACGGCGCGCTGGTGGTCGATGAACATGGCGAGACGAGCATCGCCGGCGTCTTCGCGGCGGGGGATGTGAGCGGCGGACCGATGACATCGCAGGCGGCAGCGCAGGCCGGGCGGGTGGTGGGCGAGCACGTGATGGGCCGCCGCACACACCGCGACGATCGCTTCCTGCCGCGAGCGATCTTCACCGATCCGGAGTTCGCCGCCGTCGGCGTGACCGAGGACGGCGCGAAAGCCGCCGGCCGGCAGGTGCGCAGCGGCTCCGCAGATCTGCTCGGCAACGCACGGGCGCTGACGATGGGGCAACGCGAGGGCGCCGTGAAGGTCGTGGCCGACGCGGACAGCGGCCAGATCCTCGGCGTCCATGTACTGGGGCCGGGTGCGGGCGAGCTGATCGGCCAGGCCGTGCTGGCGATGCGGTTGGAGGCCACGGTCGACGATCTGGCGGCCGTCTCGCACTGGCATCCGACACTGGCCGAGAGCCTGACCGAAGCGGCGAGACGAGCCACCGGCGATGCCTGACGTGCGGCTGCTCGACCTGGGCCGGAGTCGCTACGAGGACGCCCTGCGGCTGCAACGGACGCTGCTCGAACGGCGCAAGGCCGGCGCGATTCCCGATACCCTGGTGCTGACGGAACACGAGCCGGTGATCACGACCGGCCAGAACGCCGACTTCCGCCATCTGCTCGTGCCCGAAGCGGAGCTGGCGCTCGCGGGTGTCCCGCTGGTGGGCTGCGAACGCGGCGGCGACATCACCTACCACGGCCCGGGCCAGCTTGTGGCCTACCCGATTCTCGACCTGAAGAGCTACGGGCGCGATCTGCATCAGTACATACGCCGGCTCGAACAGACGGCGATCGATCTGTGCACGGTCTACGGCGTCGCCGCGCGGCGCCGCCCCGGCGCGCCGGGCGTCTATGCCGGCGACGGGAAGATCGCCTCGGTCGGCGTGTTCGTCAGCCGCTGGGTGACCATGCACGGCCTCGCGATCAACCTCGCGCCTGACCCGGCGCAGCTCGCCTGGCTGCAACCGTGCGGTCTGCGCGATACACCGTTTACCTCGGTCGCTGGTCAGACCGGGCGCGTTCCCACGCATGCCGACGCTGCAGCCCGGTACGCGACGATCTTCGCGGATGTGTTCGGCTGCAGGCTGCTGGTCGGAGAGGCGGTCGGCGAGGCGCTGGCATAAACCGCTTCAGCAAGCGGAAGCGCCGCAGGCACCGCGTTACGTTCAGCGCTTCGCCCAGAGTTTACGCCGCAGCAGGCAGTGGGCGCAGAACGATGCGGGGCGAGAGTAGCGGGCGTGGCCTTCGCGCACGGATTCGGAACGGCTGGAGAGATGCGCCTCACAGAAGAGCGCCAGGCACTTCGAACACTGGCCCCAGCGCTCATCACCGCAACCCTCAATGCCGCACAGGCCGAACTGGTTGCGCTGGAGGGCACGCTCGCGAAAGCGCAGGTGCACCTCGACGTCAGCATGCTTGCGCTGGCAGGTCTCGCGAGCGCAGATCGCCTCACTGGCGGGCAACAACGAACCGTGGCCGCTGCAAAACGCGCGGCTGCAGTACTGGCACGAGCCGATGACGGACTCATGGCAGCGGGTGAAAAGGCTGCCTGCTCGGCAACGGTCCGTCATGCGCGTTGTCCGGATCGTACGCTTCAGGAGCCGGGATCGGAACGATCCGCGAAGACGATCCTGCCGCCGCGCAGGGCGCAGTGCCGCAGCAGGATCGTCTCGCCGCTGGCGTGCAGTGGGCGGGATGAACTGCGCGGCCGGCTCTGCGCGTAGTCAGCAGGCTCGCGCCTGGACGATCAGGCTCTCCCAGGCGTGCCGGGCGAGCGCGCGATCACGCGTCATGCCGGGCGCCTGCACCACGGTCGGCACGATCGCCCGCCCGGTCCGATCCCGGAGCGCCCCGGCTTCGACGGGCAACGCCGTTCGCGTCGCCAGCGTTTTCTCCACGGTGAAGCCGTGCTCCTCGAGCAGCCGGCACCAGGCGACCGCGTGGCCGGCACGGCGCAGGCGCGGCGCCGGGCAGGCCGTCGGGTTCGCGACCAGCAGGGCGGCGCCGGAGCGCAGCACACGCTGAGCCTCGTCCAGCACGCGGCGGGTCGCGGCCTGGTCATCCAGACCACCGCACAGCAGGATCGCCGCGAGCGATGCGCTGCGCAGCGGCAGCCGCGCGGCGACGCCAACCAGCCACGGCAAAACCGCTGGCGGCCGTCGAACGGAGAGGCCGAGCGCGCTCAGGCCTTCCACCCAGCCGAGCGCAGCCTGAACGATGGCTTCGCCGCAGGGATCGAGCGCAAGCGCCAGGATCGGTGCTCCCGGCGCGGCCAGATCCAGCAAGCAGTCGTGCAAATCCGCGACAAAAGCGGAACCGGACGCGGTTGCAATCTCGGCTTGCCCGGCGAACGGCATCGCGATCAGCGCTGTCGCACAGGGCCGACCTGAGCCCTGTGCGGCTTAGAGACGCAACTTGCCGTGCGAGGGCTGCCGGCGCCGCTGGCGCGGGCTGGAACCGTCTTCCTCGTCGAGGAGATCGATCGCCGGAGACGAAACCATTTCATGCACGAACCCGCAGGAGATGCAGGTGGCATACGACCCGTACCAATCGCGCTCCACAATCATCGCGCCCTGGCAGCGCGTGCAAAGTCTCGGCGGAAACGACTGCATTAACGGCCCCCTTTGGCACTTCAAGACACCAGTCTTCGGTTATGCACCGCAATGGGCCTTTCGGTTGCCGCCGAGGTTAGTTGACGGGTTCGGGCTGAAAGGCACGCCCTACTCGCTTCTGCGAGATTCACCCCGGAATGCAGGTCCCCCGGTCCGCCGGCAGCGGATTTGGCAGCGCGTGCGACGTCTCGATCGGGACAGCCAGCGCCCCGATCGAACTTTGTGACTTCGTGCACAGGTTACAGGCGCATAACAACGCGTGTCAATACGCGGCTGTGAAAAAAATAACGCAGTCTGCTTGCGACGGACTATCGACTGGTCCCACGCTGACACGCGCGGGGTGCCGCACTGGACGCCAGGCTCCGTGCATGGTCAACTCAAAGACGCGCACGCGCCGCCTGGTCCAGGCGCGCGCTGGAGGAACGCCGTGCCCGACGACCGCGCCGCCCGCCGCGCACTGCTGATCGTGTACACCGGCCGCGGCAAGGGCAAGACGACCGCGGCGCTCGGGCTGCTGCTGCGTGCGGCCGGCCGCGGCTGGAACGTGACCATGCTGCAGTTCATCAAGGCGGAAACCAGCAACTACGGCGAGCACCGCGCCGCCCGCCGCCTCGGTTTCGAGCTTGTCTCGCTCGGCGCGGGTTTCACCTGGCTCTCGGAGAACCTGGAGCACGACCGCGCCCTCGCGCAGCGCTGCTGGAGCGCCTGTAAAGAGCGGCTGCTCTCCGGTGAGTACGATATGGTTGCCCTCGACGAGTTCACCTACCCGCTCAAGTTCGGCTGGCTCGATCTCGACGAGGTGCTGGCGACGCTTGCCGCCCGGCCTGCCCACGTCCACGTCGTGATCACCGGGCGCGACGCGCCCGAGCGCCTGGTGGCGGCAGCGGATCTGGTGACGGAGATGACCGAGATCAAGCACCCCTACAAACAGGGCGTCAAAGCACAGCCTGGCATCGAGTTCTAGCGGGCGCAGCGGCCCTGCCGCTGCGCTGACGAAGACCGACGGGAAAGGAACGAAGAGCGTGATGGATGAACGGCTGCGCAGCATCATCGAGCGCATCGAGCCGCTCGACGCCGCGGCGATGGCCGCCGCCCGCGCTCGGCAGGACCGTCTGACCAAGCCGCCCGGCGCGCTGGGCCGGCTTGAGGAGCTGTCGGTCTGGCTGGCCGGCGTGCGTGGCGCGCCGCTGCCGCAGGTGCAGAAGAAGGTGATCGTCACCGCGGCCGCCGATCACGGCGTGGCGCGCCGCGGCGTCAGTGCCTATCCGGCCGAAGTGACCGGCCAGATGGTCCTGAACTTTCTCGCGGGCGGCGCCGCGGTCAACGTCCTGGCGCGCCAGGTCGGAGCACAGGTGATCGTCGTCGATGCAGGCGTCTTCTCGCAGCCGTCAGACGATGCGCGACTGATCGTGCGAGCGCCGCTGCGCGGCACGGCCGACCTGAGCGTTGGTCCCGCGATGCCGCGCAAAGTTGCCATCGCCAGCCTGCTGAACGGCGCCGATCTCGCGCACGACGTGATCGAGCACGGCGCCGACGTGATCGGCATCGGCGACATGGGCATCGGCAATACCACGCCGTCCGCGGCGATCACGGCCGTCTTCACCGGACTCCCGCCCGCCGCCGTTACCGGCCGCGGCACCGGCATCGACGATGCTGCTCTCGGCGCCAAGATCTTGCGGATCGAACAGGCGATCGCGGTCAACGCGCCCGACCCGACCGACGGCGTCGACGTGTTGACAAAGATCGGCGGGCTCGAGATCGGCTTCCTGGCCGGCGTCTGCCTGGGCGCCGCTGCTGAGCGCCGTCCGGTGATGGTGGACGGCTTCATCGCGACGGCGGCGGCGCTGATCGCGGTGGCCGTGGCGCCGGAAGCAGGTGCCTATCTCGCGGCGGCGCATCGCTCGGCCGAGCCGGGCCACGACGCCGCGCTGGCACATCTCGGTCTGCGGCCGTTGCTCGACCTGCAGATGCGGCTGGGCGAAGGCACCGGCGCGGCGCTCGGCATCGGCCTGCTGGAAGCGGCGGCGCGCGTGCTCAGCGAGATGGCGACGTTTGACGAGGCGGGCGTTGCGGATTCGGACAGCGCGTCTGCCGGCGAGAGCTAGGCCATGGCTGACTCGCGTGCTCTGGGTGGCTCGCCGGACGGCGTGCGACGCTTTCGCGGATTGCCGTCGCCACTCGTGGCGCTGGAGTTTCTCACCGTTTTGCGCCTGCGCCGCCCGCCGCTGGTCGATTCGGCGGCGCTTGCGGCCGCGCAGGCCTGGTATCCGCTGGTCGGCGCGCTGATCGGCGGCGGGCTGGCACTGGTCGACCGCGCCCTGGGCGGACGGCTGCCGCCGGCGCCCGAGGCGGTCGTGTTGCTGATCGTGTGGGAAGGAACGACCGGCCTCCTGCATCTCGATGGGCTGGCCGACTGCGCCGACGGGCTGCTGGGGCTGCAGCCACGCGAACGCCGCCTCGACATCATGCGCGACAGCAGCGTCGGTTCCTTCGGCGTGGCGGCGGTGGCGCTGTATCTGTTGCTCGCCAACGCGGCGCTGGGCTCGCTGCACGGCGCCGCTCGCGGCGCCACGCTCGTTGCGGCGCCAGCATTGGGCCGTGCCACGATGGTCGCGCTCGCGGCCGCGCTGCCGTACGCACGCGCCGATGGGCTGGGGCTGGGCTTTCAGCGCGCCGCGCGGGGCTGGCCGGGAGCGATCGCCCTCGTCGGCGCGTTGGTACTTGCCGTGCTCTGCGGCGGCGCGGGCGGGCTGGTGTTGCTGGGGGCCGCGCTCACAGGCGCGGGTGTGGTTGGCTGGCTGGCCTGGCGGCGCATCGGCGGCCTCACGGGCGATGTGTTCGGCGCGGCCTGCGAACTGGCACAGGCGGGCGTGCTGATCGCTGGCATCTTGCTGCAGGGCGCGGGCTGGTTTCGCCCGTGGCTGTAGCGGCAGCCGCTGGGCGCGGCGTGGAACTCGCGGCGGCGATCGGCGCCGCGCTGCTGCTGGACGCCGCGTTTGGCGAGCCGCCGGCGCCGCTGCACCCCGTCGTTTGGCTGGGCGCCCTCGCAGGCGTTGCAGAACGAAGGGTTCCGTGCCATCCTGCTGGGCAGTTTGGCTATGGCCTCGGTCTGGCAGCGACGCTGCCGGCAGCCGCGGCGCTGGCGGGCGCCGTCGTAGAGCTCGGCCTGCGCCGGCTGCCGCCGGCCGCGCGCGTTGTCGCGCGCGGCGCGGCGCTGAAGCCGGCGTTCGCGCTGCGTGCGTTGCTGGTCGCCGGCAGGGCGGTAGAGTGCAGCCTGACCGACGGTGATCTCGCCGGGGCGCGCACAGCGCTGCGCTCGCTGGTCAGCCGGGACACGGCCGGGCTCGACGAAGGGCTGATCGCGGCCGCTGCGATCGAGTCGCTGGCCGAGAACCTCACCGACAGCGTGATCGCGCCGCTGTGGGCGTTTGCACTGTTCGGGCTGCCGGGAGCGTACACCTACCGCGCGATCAACACGCTTGATAGCATGATCGGGTATCGCGGACGCTACGAATGGCTCGGCAAGGCAGCGGCCCGCCTGGACGATATCGTGAATCTCATCCCCGCCCGCGCCACTGCCATGCTGCTAGCGGGCGCTGCGCCGATCGCCGGCGCTTCAGCGGCCGGCGCCCTGCAAGCCCTGCGGCGCGACCATCGCCTGACGGCGAGCCCAAACGCGGGCTGGAGCATGGCAGCGGCAGCAGGCGCGCTCGGCGTGCGGCTGGAGAAGCGCGAGCACTATGTGCTGAACGCGGACGCGCCTACGCCGCGGGCCGCCGACATCGCACGAGCGCGACGGCTGGTCGGTACCGCGGCGGCCGCCGGTGCGCTGGCCTGCGCCTGGCTCGCTGTCGCTGCCGCGCGGATGCGCACACGATGACGGCGCAGACGCACGGCGGCCTGCGGCCAGCGGAGCTGGCGACGCTCGGCGTCGCTGTCGCTGATCTGCTCGACTTCAGCGTGAACGTGAGCCCGCTCGGGCCACCCGCGGGTGTGCGCGCGGCGATCGAGGCGATCGACCTGTCGGCCTACCCCGATCCGGACTGCACCGCGCTGGTCGCCGACCTCGCGGCTCGCCTCGACGTGCCGGCCGACCGCATCCTCGTCGGCAACGGCTCGACCGAGCTGATCCATCTGGTCACGCGCGTCTTCGTGCGTCGCGGCCAGCGGCCGGTCGCCCTTGCTCCCACCTTCGGCGAGTACGCGCTGGCGACGGAGCTGGCCGGGGGCACGCTGTATCCGTGGCAGGCCTCGGCGCAACGTGGCTTCCGCTGGAACTTGAAGAACAAACCGGACGTTTTGCGCCGGGTCAGCCCGCCGCTGGTCTTCGTCTGCAACCCCAACAATCCGACGGGCGTCTATCTTTCCAAAGACGAAGTGCGGTCGCTCGCGGCGGCGCTGACCGGCGGACCGCTGCTGCTGGACGAAGCGTACGTGGCCTTTCTGGACGAGCCGTGGATTTCGCTCGACCTGATCGAGAGCGGCCGCGTGATCGTCGTGCGCTCGCTCACCAAGGACTTCGGCCTCGCGGGTCTGCGCCTCGGCTATCTGGTGGCGCATTCCGATGTCGTGACCGCCGTGCGCCGCCTGCAGCCAGCGTGGAGCGTGAACGCGGCGGCGCAGGCGGCCGGACGGGCCGCACTGGCCGACGAAGCCTATCTGCCGCGCATGCGCGCCGCCGTGCGCGAAGGCAAGGCCGTGTTGCTCGAGGGACTGTCGGATCTCCGGCTTGAGTTTCACGCGGGCGCGGCGAACTTCGTGCTGGTGCGGGTCGGCGACGGCGCCGGGCTGCGACTGGCCCTGCTGCGGCGCGGCTTCGCCGTGCGCGACTGCGCCTCGTTCGGCCTGCCCGAATATATCCGCATTGGCGTGCGCCGCACGCACGACTGCCGCAGGCTGCTGTCCACGCTGCCCGAGGCGCTGGCGGAAGCCGTCGATCGGTCCACCGAGCGGTGCGACGGCAGGTTGCACTCGACATAAGGAGGGGCACTTGGTCACGCGGCTGCTGCTCACGCGTCACGGTGAAACCGTCGCAAACGCCGCGCGCCAGTTCTCCGGCCGCAGCGACGTGGCGCTCACGCCATTGGGCCGGCGCCAGGCGCGGGCACTGGGCCGGCGGCTGCGCTCGGTCGCGATCGACGCCGCCTATGCCAGCCCGCTGATCCGCGCACGGGAGACCGCCGAGATCGCGCTGAACGGGCGGACTATCGCCGTGGTGACTGAGTCAGGTCTCTGCGAGATTTCGTTCGGCGAATGGGAAGGGCGCACATTCGCCGAGATCCGCGAGCGCTGGCCAGCCGAGTGGGCAAAGTTGCGATCGGTGGATGAGGAGTTTTGCGCGCCGGGAGGCGAGCCGCTCATCGATGCACAGCAGCGGGCGGTGGCCGCCGTCATCGCGATCGTGGCGCGACACCCGGATCAGACGATTCTCCTGACGGCGCACGGAGGCACCTTGCAGTTGCTGCTGGCACACGTGCTCGGCACACCGGCGCTCTCGATACGCCGGATCGCCACCGGCAACTGCGGGCTGAGCATCGTCGAGTTCCACGGCGAGCAGCCGATCGTCACATTGATGAACGACTGCGCCCACACAGCGCCGCGCGTCCGCAAGGCGGCGCCATGAGCGCGTCCGCGGGCCGCGTGCTGATGCTGCAGGGCACCGCCTCGTCCGTGGGCAAAAGCCTGCTCACGACGGCGCTCTGCCGCATCCTGGCGCGCGAGGGCGTGCGCGTGGCGCCGTTCAAGGCCCAGAACATGTCGAACAATTCGTACGTCACCGCGGACGGCCGCGAGCTGGGCCGGGCGCAGGCGGTGCAGGCCGAGGCGGCGGGCATCGAGCCGCGCGCGGAGATGAATCCGATCCTGCTCAAGCCGGAGGCCGACCATCGCTCACAGGTCGTGGTGCTGGGGCGGCCGTGCGGTGTGCTGCACGGGCGCGAGTTCCTGACGCGCAAGCCGGAGCTGTGGCCGGTGGTGGTTGAGTCGCTGCAGCGGCTGCGCGCGATGTTCGACGTGGTGCTGATCGAGGGCGCCGGCAGTCCCGCGGAGATCAATCTGCGCGCCGGCGACATCGTCAACATGCGCGTGGCGCGGCAGGCAGCGGCGCCGGTGCTGCTCGTCGGCGATATCGATCGCGGCGGCGTTTTTGCGCATCTGGTCGGCACGCTGGAGCTGCTTGAGCGGGATGAGCGCGAGTTGGTACAAGGGTTGATCATCAACAAGTTCCGCGGCAGCGCCGAGCTGCTGCAGCCCGGCGTCGCGTGGCTGGAGCAGCGTACGGGGTTGCCCGTGGCGGGCGTCGTGCCCTGGCTCGATCGGGTCGGCGTGGCCGACGAAGACGCCGTTGCGCTCGAACGTCCGTCCGAACGACGCGACAAGCCGATCGACGTTGCCGTCATCCAGTTCCCGCGCATCGCCAACTTCGATGACTTCGACCCGCTGGCCGCCGAGGCAGGCGTCGGCGTCCGTTTCGTGGCGCGGCCGCAGGTGTTCGGTACGCCGGACCTCGTCGTCCTGCCAGGCACCAAGTCGACGATCGCGGACCTGGCCTGGCTGCGTGAGTGCGGCCTGGCCGCGTCGGTGCTGGCGCACGCCGCGGCGGGCGGCGCCGTGATCGGCATCTGCGGCGGCTACCAGATGCTGGGCGAGCGCGTGCTCGATCCCAGCCGGGTCGAGTCCACTCACGGCGAGGCGCAAGGTCTCGGCCTGCTTCCCGCCGTGACCGTGTTTCAGCCGGCGAAAGCGACGCATCGTGTCACGGCCACGCTCGCAGACAGCGCGAAGCTGTTCCCAGGCCTGGCGGGTGCGGACATCCGCGGCTATGAGATCCACATGGGCCAGTCGCACAGCGAGACGCCCGCTCTGCGTATCCGCTCGCGTTCAGGCTTGCCGTGTGATGACGCCGACGGCGCCGTGAACGCGGACGGCTCGGTCTTCGGCACCTATCTGCATGGCCTGTTCGACAACGACAACCTGCGCACCGCCCTGCTGCGCGGTCTGGCGCAGCGACGCGGGTTTGCCGCCGCCGCTCCGTCCGTTTGGAGCCGCGATGCGGCATACGATCGTCTCGCCGACCACGTCGGGCGTGCGCTCGACATGGGGCTCGTCCACCGGCTGCTGCGGCTGGCGTAATGGGCGAGATCGCCGTGGTCCTCGGCGGCGCCCGCAGCGGCAAGAGCCGCCACGCCGAACGGCTGGCGGCGGATTCGGGCGCGCCGGTGGTCTATGTCGCGACGGCGACGCCGGACGACGACGAGATGGCCGAGCGCATCGCTCGTCACCGCGCGGCGCGGCCGGCCGGCTGGCGCACGATCGAAGCGCCGTACGACCTGGAGCTGCGGCTTGGCGAAGCAGTGCCAGACGGCGCCTGCGTGCTGATCGACTGCCTTTCGGTCTGGCTGAGCAATGAAATGCTGCGCCAGCTTGCGGGCACGGAGATCGATGTGACGGTCCCGGCCGCGCTGGCAAACGCCGCTGAACGGGAGATCAGCGAACGCGTCGAGCGGCTGGTCGGCTGGGCCGCGGCGCGTCCGGGGCAGACCATCGTCGTCAGCAACGAGGTCGGCAGCGGCCTGGTGCCGCCGTATCCCGTTGGACGCCTCTACCGCGATCTGCTGGGCAGGGCGAATCAGCTCGTGGCCGCGCGGGCCGGCGCCGTGTACCTGATTGTCGCTGGCATCGCGGTCGATTTGCGCCGGCTTGCCGCCGCCCCGCCGGACGGCGCGCCGTGATTCCGATCGGCGATCACCTGCGCACGCGCAGCTTTCCCTTCGTCAACTACGGGCTGATCATCGCCAACTTCGCCGCGTTCTTTTACGAGCTGACGCTGAGCACCCATGTGCAGGCGGTGATTGTGCGCGGCTTCGTTCACGCCGAAGCGCCGCCGCGTGACCTTTGGATCGAGACCTGGGGCCTGATCCCGCGCCAACTCAGCGACTTCGTGAATGCGCCCTCGACGCACGATTGGCAGGTGCTGGAGCGGCTGATCACCTCACAGTTCATTCACGCGGGCTGGCTGCACATCCTCGGCAACATGCTTTTCCTCTGGGTGTTCGGCGACAACGTTGAAGACGCGCTGGGACACCTGCGCTATCTGCTCTTCTACCTGCTCTGCGGCGTGATCGCCGCGCTGACGCAGGTCTTCTTCGATCGCAACGCGCTGGGGCCGCTGGTCGGCGCCAGCGGCGCGATCGCCGGCGTGCTCGGCAGCTATCTGGTGCTCTATCCCGGCGCCCGCGTCTCGGTGATCATTCCCATCGTGATCATCCCCTTCTTCGCAAACGTGGCCGCGGTGTGGGTGATGTTGATCTGGTTCCTGACACAGATCATCAGCCTCGCGCCGACGGCCAACGCGACCGGCGGCACGGGCGGCGTCGCCTACGCCGCGCACATCGGCGGCTTCATCGCCGGCTTCGTGCTCGTCCGCCTGGTGGCGACGCGGCGGCGCAGCCTGCCCGGTTGAGCAGCCGGCGTTCAGGACTCGAGCAGCTCCAGCAGCCGCCGGCGCTGGATCTTCCCGGTGGCCGAGCGCGGCACGGCGGGCACGAAGCGGATCGCCTTCGGCACCTTGAAGCGGGCGATGCGTTCGGCGGCGTGCGCGATGAGCTGCGCCTCGCTCACGGCCATGCCGGGCTTGAGCGCGACGACGGCCTCGACCTCCTCGCCGTAGATCGGATGCGGCACGGCGATCGCGACCGCTTCCTGCACCGCCGGGTGGCTGAGCAGGGCGGCATCGACCTCGTGCGGCGAGATCTTCTCGCCGGCGCGGTTGATCAGCTCTTTGATGCGTCCGGAGAGGAAGACATAGCCGTCGGCATCGAGGTAGCCGTTGTCGCCGGTGCGGAACCAGCCGTTGGTGAAGGCGGCCGCGTTCGCCGCAGGGTTGGCCAGATAGCCACGGGTGACGTTGGGGCCGCGCAGGCTGACCTCGCCCTCACGGCCGCGCGGCAGCTCATTGCCGGCGTCGTCCAGCACCGTGACCTCAACGCCGTAGGGCAGGCCGACGGAGTTCTCTTTGCGCTGAGCGGGCGGCAACGGGTTGGTCGCGATCTGGTGGGCGGCTTCGGTCATGCCGTACGCCTGCAGGACGGGCGTCCCGAACAGCGCTTCGTAGCGCTGCTGCGTGGCCGGCGCCAGCGCCGACGAGCAGGAGCGTACGAAGCGGAACTGCCGGCCCTTGCCCGCGTCGCTCTCGGTCGCGTTGTTGAGCAGAATCGTGTGAATCGTCGGCACCGCGCTGTACCAGCTCGCGCCGCCGCCCGCACGTGCCTCTTCCCAGAAGCTGCTGGCGCTGAAGCGCGGCGGAGCGATGATCGTGCCGCCGCTCAGCAGCGTGGCGAAGGTGCTGGCGACGAGGCCGTGGACGTGGAACAGCGGCATCACGCAGAGCGTGACATCGGCCTCGCTGAGCTCGTACGCGCTGGCGACGTTGCGCGCTGAAGTCAGCAGGTTGGCGTGCGTCAGCGGCACGGCCTTGGGACGGCTGGTGGTGCCGGAGGTGTAGAGCAGCAGCGCATCGTCGTTTGCAGTGACGCTGGCCGGAGGCTGCGGCGGTCCGATCGGCGTGCCTTCGATCGAGACGCGGCCGCCGTCGAAGCGCAGCACGGCGCGACGCTCCGCCGGCACGCCGGTCCCGTCAAGCGCGCCCTCGCTGCCGGCCAGTGCGAACGTCAGTACGGCATGGGAGTCCTCGACCGCGAAGTCGATCTCATCCGGCGTGAGTTGCGGGTTGATCGGCTGGCAGGCCGCGCCCACTTCGAGGGCGCCCAGATAGCCGAACAGAAACTCGGGTCCGTTCGGCCCGATGAAGGCGACGTGGTCGCCGTGGCGTACGCCGAGACGGCGCAGCTCGGCGGCGGCCTGTGCCACGTGGCCGCGCAGACCCGCGTAACTGAGGGAAAGGCCGCGCTCGGGCGCGATCACGGCGGTTTTGTCGCCGTTCGAGCGTTCCAGCAAATCGATCAGGGTCTGGGGCTGAGCCGGCATAGCTACTGCACTCCCGTTCGTTCGTTCAGTGCCGAGCGTGAACCTGACGCGGGCATGGCGCAACGGCTCAGGCAGCGTTCTCCGGCGCCGGGCCGGGCCGGCGGATCAGCCGCACGCGATCGATGCGCCGCCGATCGACCTTCTCCACGCGCAGCTCGAAGCCGTCGCCGCAGTAGACATCGCCCACGTGCGGCTCGCGGCCGAGGTTGAAGAAGATCAGCCCGCCGAGCGTATCGGCCTCGTCTTCGGCCAGCTTGAGGCCGAAGCGATCGTTGACATCGGTCACGAGCACCGTGCCGTCGATCTCGGCTTCGCCGCCGGGCAGTTCCACGATGTCCGGCGCGATCACTTCGAACTCGTCGCGTACCTCGCCGACGATGCGCTCCAGGATATCCTCCAGCGTCACGATGCCCGCCGTGCCGCCGTACTCGTCAAAGACCACGGCGATATGCACTTCACTGCGCTTCATCGTCGCCAGCAACTGGTCGATATGCATGCTGTCGGGCACGAACTGCGGCTTGCGCATCAGCCGCCGCAGGTCGAACGCGTCCTCCGATCCCTCCAGCCAGGCGGCCAGCATATCGCGTACGTAGAGAATGCCGACGATATCGTCCATGGTGCGCCGGTAGACGGGATACTTCGTGTGTCGCGTCTTGCGTACGGCCTCGTAGACGGCCTCCCGGCCGGCGTCAGCGGCGAGGCCGATCACCTCCGTGCGCGGCACCATCACCTGGCGGGCGCTGAGGCCGGAGAACTCCAGCACGCCGAACAGCATCTCCTGCTCGTCCGCGTCCAATACGCCGGCGCGGGTACTGGCGGCAACAAGAATCTTCAGCTCTTCGGGCGAGTGCGCCTCGTTGCCCTCGGCGGACGCCTTGAAGCCGGCGGCATGGACGACGACCATGCCGGCCCGGTTGAGCAACGCGATGAACGGCCGGAACACGCGAATGAAGACACGGATCGGCCGGATGATCACCAGCGCTACCCGCTCGCCGCTCTGCAACGAGATCGTTTTGGGTACCAGCTCGCCGATCACAATATCGACCGCCGTGATCAGGACGAAGGTGAGCACGATTGCCACCGCGTGCGCCGTAATGGGCGACCAGCTCTTCGGGATGCGGCCAAACGCCGGTTCCACCACTGTGGCCACGGTCGGCTCGGCCAGAGCGCCGAGGGCAAGGCTCGCCATGGTCACGCCAAGCTGCACCGCGGCGATCAGCTCTTGCAGATTGTTGAGGGTATCGAGGATCAGTGAGGCTGTGCGGTTGCCGTCTTCGACCAGCTTGACGATGCGGGCCTTGCGCAGCGTGACGAGCGAATACTCGCTCGCGACAAAGTACGCATGCACCAGCACGACGAGCACAACGACGAGGAGCTTCAGCAGATCGGCGTAGAGACCGCTCATGCCCGCCGGGCTTCGAGCCGGCATCGCGGGCCGGCGTCTGAGGCGTTCGGATCGCGCAGAACCCGCGTCTCAGTATAGCAGTCCGCTGCACCCGCCCCGCAGCGCCGGCCCCGTCTGCTTGACAGTCGCAAACGGCAACGCGGATGATCGGTTTCGCGTCTTGCCCCGTGCGGCGGCTGGAAGAGGAGACGAGCGGATGACGGCGGCCACAGCGGAGGCGGCGCTCGAGGCGTTCATCGAGGCGGCCGTACGGCAGGATGTCCCGGCCGTGCTCGGCGTGCTGCTGCCCGAGGCGCTGACCCAGCTCGGCGCCCTGAATTTGGCTGGTATCGGCACGCTCAAGAGCCACGAGCTGCTGCAGAGCCGGGCCAGCGGCGCCGATACCGTGCTCGTCGTGCGCCTTCATGCGGACGATGACGTCGATCTGGAGGTCGTCTGGCGCGAGAGCGGCGGCGCCTGGAAGATCGCCGGTGCGTCACGCCTGCAGCAGCCGACGGCCGGCCGTGGGGTGATGGAACAGGCGGCGGGAAACATCTCGGCCGAGCTGCGCTGGCTGGATCCTGGCACGGAGTGGGGCGTACACGCGCCGATCGGCGCCCACGGCCTGACACTGGACGCGATCAACGTCGGCAGTTACGCCACGGTTCCCGAGCACAGCCTGCACGCGACGCAGCGCCCGCGCGGCGCTGCGCCAAATGCTGGCACGCCGGGTATGGGTATCTCGATCTTTCAGCAGGCCGAGGTCTGGTCTCCGATCGCGGCAGCGCTCTACGAGGAGGCGATTCAGCGGCGCTGGAGCCCCGCCACGGACGTGCCCTGGAACGGCATGGCGGAGCTTGATCCGCAACTTGAGGCGGCGATCTGCCAGCTCTGCACGGCGACCTCCGAGCGCCAGATGCTCGCGGCGGATGTGCCGGCCGGCTGGGAGTACCGCATCAGCTACGACTTTCACGAGGTGAAGCTCTTTCTGGCCACGCAGATCTTCGATGCGGCACGGCACGTCGAGGCGTTTCGCAAGCGAGCGCTGGCGAACGGCGGCGGCCTCGGCCGGCAGAGTCCGGGCAATGTGGCCCGGCTGATCGCGGATGCACAGGTATTTTCCGAGGTGTCGCTGCTGTTGTACGTGCTCGTCGCGTCGCAAACGGCGCTCTGGCTGCGGATCGGCGCCGCCTGCGCTCCCGGCCCGGCGGAATATCAGCTCTTCGCCCGAGCCCAGCAAGACCTGGCGCGGCAGCTGGCCTACGGCCAGACGCACCTGCGCTTTTTGCTCGAGCACGAGCCGGAACGCGCAGCCGAGCTGCACCGCTATCTGGACAAGGGCGAAGGCATGCTCGCGTCCGACCTGGAGCGCGACCAGTCGCTGACCGAAGCGCTGGTACGCCTGCTGAGCCGTGCGAGCGGCGACGTGCAGCAGGGCCGTGCCCGCCTCGGCCGTCTGGGCGAGCGCTGGATCGCGGAGTATCTGGGCCGGCTCGGCTGGGGGGGCCTGCCGGGCCGCGATCAACGGCTCGATGCGCGCCTGCGAGCCGCGATGACCAATCCATGAACGGCCGCCGCCGCGTTCGCGGCGCCGCTCGTCCTCCCTGTAGCCGCGGTCGCGGCCGAATCCCGGCCACTGGCGGTCGCAACGTCGAAGTATTGGAGTGAAGCATCATGCCACTGTTCCCATCGATCGAGTGGTTCAACGCCGTACGCGAGATCATCAACCACGATGAGGCGTACCGGCACCTTGGCACCTGCGACGCTGAAATGGGCATCGAGGTGGGCGACAAAGTCTACAAGCTCACCTTCGAGGCGTTCGAGTGCACGGGCGTTGAAGAGATCCCGCACAGCGCCGCCGATGCGCTCGACTTCACGCTCGTGATGCCGTACGCGGGCTGGAAGGAGATGATCGAGAACATCAAGCAGAACGGCCGCGCCGATCTGCACCACACGCTGAACACGCTGGACCTCGCCGCGCCGGACGAGTTCGCCCGCTCACGCGACTACTACCGGCGCGATCTGTTTTATCGCTTTAACCAGTCGTTCCAGAACTTCTTCGATGCCTCGGCGAAGATCGAGACGCAGTTCGCGGCGTCGGGCGTAGCGGGCTGAGCCGGTCGGGCGCGGCTGGTCGCAAGCGATTGCTGCTCAATCAGCGAAGTATGCATGCAGGGCCGCTTCGGCGGCGGGGACGATGCTGTCCCAGTCGGCGCCCGCCGTGCGACGAATGGTCACAAAATCCTTGAGCAGAAAGACACCGCCCACACCCGGAACGGCGAAGAGCGTCCGCGCCAGCGGCGAGAGGAAGGCCTGCTCAGCGCTGCTGTAGGTTTCGCCGCGCCCCTCGGTCACGCTGCGGTTGAGCGTGAACTTCATCGTCTCGGGGTTCGGCGTCGTCTGCGCGGTGATCTGGATCGCACTCACGGCGGCACGTCCTGCGCGGCGGGGGAGAATCAGCCGGCGTTCAGCGTCGCAAAGACGACGATGCGCTTGTCATAATTGTGGGTGCGTGGGTTGAACGTGCCAGCACAGGTGATCAGGTTCAGCCCCTGGTGATCGCTGGTGCGGAAGATGCGGTCGATGTTGTTGTCGTCCTGGGCGTCGAAGGTGGCGATCTCCGTCACCGTGAACGTCAGCGTCTGACCCTCTACTGAGACGACCTGCAGCGTGTCGCCCGCTTGCAGCAGGTGCAGGTTCCAGAACACCGCCGCGCCGTAGTTGGCATAGTCGACGTGACCGTCGAACACGGCGCTGCCCCAGTCGCCGGGATGCGTGCCCTCGTCCCACCAGCCCACGTCACGCGGATTGTCCGGCGACGCCATCGCCCCGGTCGCGTCTTCGCCCAGCGGCACCACGCGCGCGTCGACACCGATGCGCGGGATGATCAGGCGCGCGGGCGGCGGAGACGGCGGGGGCGGAGCCGGCGCCTCTGTCGGCGCGGGCGTGGGTGTGTCGGTCGGCTCCGGCGTTGGCGATGGGGTCTCCGTTGGCGCCGGCGTTGGCGATACCGTCGGGCCTGGCGTCCGGGGCGGTGAAGTTGACATAACGGTAAGTGGCGCCGCCGTCACAATGGGGGTGGGTGAGACGCTCGGCAGGGAGGCGGCTTTACTCCTGGTCGCGGAGGCCGCACAGGCGGTCAAGCAGAGCCCCAGTCCGACGAGAGCGAGGATGGTCAGTGCGCTGGCTGGGCGGGAGCAGCGTGGCGACATCATACGGATTCCGGAGCATCATCCTGCGCTAGACGGGGCATGGACGTGGGGCAGACAAGACGCCTGCCCCACGTGCCGAATCATGAGTCGTAGGCGGGCCAGGTCTTCGTGTTACGCGCGGCGGCGCGCCAGCAGCGTCAGGCCACTCGCCGACAGGCCGAGTGCGCCGGCCACGGCCAGCAGACCCACGAGCGACGCGGCGGTCGTGCTGCTGCCGGTGCCTGTGTTGGGCAGCACCACCACGGGAGCCACGGTACCGGGCTTCTGTGCGACCGGAGCGACGGGCTTCTGCTGGCTGGTGCCTCCCAATCCGGTCTGCGGCGGCCGGCTCGGAACGACAGCCGTGGGCGCGACGGTGGGTGCCGTCGTCGGCCGCACGGTCGGCGGTGGCGGCGGAGTCGGCCGCACAGTCGGCGGCGGGGGTGGTGTCGGCGCCGTCGTCGGGGCAGGTGTTGGCGTGGCCACGGCCACAGTCAGGTTCAGCGACACCGCGGTGCCTTGAACCGGCGGCAGCGTGCCGGTCTGCGTCGCCGGCTGGCCGGCTACCGTGAAGTTCACGGTGGCGCCCGGCGTGGTGCAGCCAGAAATCGCCTGAACGTCCACGGTGTACTGCCCGGAGCTGACCGTGCCCGTGCCGCAGGTCACGCCGCCGACGAGCGCAGCCACGGTAGCGCCGGGCGCCACGGGACCCGTGGCCGAGGTGACGCTGCCGAAGAAGCGGGCCGACGGCACCGCCGCCGGACCACCAACGTTGCTCGCCGGTGTCGGCGTGCCTCCTGTCTGCGCGAACACGCCGCCGCTCGTCGCCACGAGTCCGCCGGCGAGGGCGACCGCCCCCGCGAGTGCCGTGAACGCCAGCATCCTGCTACGTAACCGCATGCATCCCCCTTCCCTTGCGCACGTAATGCCGGCCGCATTGTCCGAACCGGCGCGCGCTTCTCCCGCCGTTCGGCGGACCCGCGGGCACGCCCCGCGGCTTTGGGGAGTATAGCCGCACGCCATGCAGGGGGCTACTCCCCTGGCTCGCGGCCCGCAGGGGCTGTTGCGATCCAATCTGCTCATACTATCGGCAGAAGGGACCCATCCTTGCAGATTTGGATGCGAGAAGGTTGCGACGTATCATCAGGCCGTGCCGTGTGGGCGGAGTCGGGCGGCCCCGGCGTCGAGCCGCGTTGAGCGGGACGGGCGATGGACATTCTCGCGGGCATGATCGCCGTTCTGGTGGGCGCGCTGGGGATCTACCATGCCACCGGCGCCCTGCGCCGCAGTCCGCTGCCCGCCGCTGCGAACGGGCTGGCGGCGCTGCTCGGCGTGGCGCTGGTTTTCTGCGGGTTGGAGCTGATGCTCGGCACGCCCGCCGGGCTCGTGGTGGTGCCGGTCCTCGTCGCCAGACGCTTGCTGGCGTTGTACAACGCCAGACTCCTGCGTGGCCGCGTGCGCCGCACCGACCTCTGGCCCGCTGCCGGCGATCTGGCGTTGGGTGCGCTGGCGCTTGCCGGCGCGGCCTGAGCGAACCACGCATCCGTACCGACGATAGGCGTAGGGCGGCGGCGGGCGACGGTTCCCGTCCGCCGCCGCAACGAACAGCAGGAGGAGCGCTTCAGGGCGGCGCCGTGCGGCCGGAAAAGAACGCCATCTACGTTGCTTTGGGCATGCTCGGTGCGAGCGCGGCACTATCGCTCGGCCTCGGCAGCCTGCTGCACTCCGTATTTCACTTCTCCATCCACGACATGCGCCGGCTCGTGCATTCGCTCGGACCGTTCGGGGCGCCCGGCGTCTCGCTGATGATCGCCGTGATCATCGTTTTCGTGCCGATTCCGACGATCCCCATCGAAGTTGTCGCCGGCGTGGCCTACGGGATCGTGGCCGGCACACTGCTGGTCCTGATCGGCCACCTGGTCGGGGCGCTGATCGCCTTTCTGATCGCGCGGCGCTTCGGCCGGCCCTTGCTGCGCCGCTGGCTCGGCGATGCCGCCGTGAGCAAACTCGACCCCTTCGCGGCACAATCCGGCTTCTGGTACGTCTTCTTCATGCGCCTGTTGCCGCTGTTCGACTTCAAGCTGGTGAGCTACGCGGTCGGCTTAACGCCGATGCGCACGCGCAGGTACATGATCGCAACAACCACCGGCATCTTCCTGCCGATCCTGATCCTTGATGCCATCGGCGCGACGGCGGCGGCACGGCCACGCGAAGCGGCCGTCATCGCGGCGGCCTACAGCCTGGCGGTGGCCGGCACGATCGCGTACTTCCTCGTGCCGCGGCGCAAGCGCGTCGTCCACGTGCACGTCGAACACCCGGCGAACGCGCCGGTGGTGCGGTTTGCCGGCCATCTGCGTGAGCACGGCCGCGAGGTGCCGGCCGGTGCCTTCGTCGCCGCGCAGCTCGACGGCCAGGTGCTGGCGAGCACCCAGACGCAGGATGCCGGCCTCTACGCGCTGGATATGTGCCTGGCCGCGCACTGCGCCGCGTCCGGTACCCCGCTGGCGTTCACGGTTAACGGCCGGCCGGCCGAGCAGACCGTGACGCTGCCCGAAGCGGCGGGGACAGTCGTGCTTGATCTCAGCGTCGCCGAGTCAGGGCGGCACCTCCCGCGCACGGCCAGGTCCGGCGAGGACCGCGGCGGCGCCGCTCGGGGCGAGGCGGTCTGACTCCGCCCTGCCGCCTCGCGGGCCGTCCCCATCATGTACAACTCGTTCGATTGGATCGCACTATAACGGTTATGTCGTGAACTGTCGCGGACGCCGGCGGCTTCTGACAGGCGACTGGCCGACACAGCCCTGCGCCGGATGGCGCCGACCGGCGGCGAACTGGCGGCAGTACGCGACCAGGCCCAACAGCAGCCGAGCCGGACGCCGTGAGCGCAATCCGCGGTCGAATCCGCCGGAGCGGCGGCGCCGCGCGGCAGCGCGTTAGCGCCGCGCACAGCGCGACCGCGGCGGACCCGGCAAGCCGTACCGCCGCACGATCCGCCGGTCGGCCGCGGTCGCTATGCTACACTCAACCCCGCGCAGCAGCGCGCACAGCCGCGATCGGTTGCGGGGCTTCGGTGGCCGCAGCGGTTTGGAGCGGCCGCCGTTATGTCGAGGCGGAAGAGTGGCCCGCGCGTCGTTGAGGACGAGGGGCGGTTGGGAAAGGGTGGAGCAATGACGCAGCAACAGAAGGCCGCGGTCTGGATGATTGGCGCCTTGCTGGCGGTTTCGCTGGGCGCCTTCGCCTTCCTCGGCGGTTATCTGGTGCGCAAAACGACGGAGCCTGTCGTCGCCTCCGCGCCGTCCACCGCGGCCGCAACCTCCGTTGCCGCCGGCAACGCGGCGCCGGCGAGCGGTGCATCCGCGTCTTCATCGGCGAGTGTCGACTTCAGCGTCCTGCAGGAGATCGATAACGTCCTGAAGGCGAACTACGTCGATCCCAGCCGCTTGCAGGACCAGCAGGCGCTGAAGCAGGGGGCAATCGACGGTCTGCTGAACACGGTCGGCGACACGCACCAGGTGTACGTGCGGCCCGAGGACGTGCAGTTCGAATCCACCGACCTCTCTGGTCAGTTCGAGGGCATCGGCGCCACCGTGCAGCAGAAGAACGGCCAGGTTTCGATTGAGAGCCTGATCCCCGATTACCCGGCGGCGAAGTCCGGCAAGCTCAAGCCCGGCGACATCATTCTCGCCGTCGATGGGCAGTCGATGCAGGGCAAGACCTCGACGGACGTTGTCAAAGTCATTCGCGGGCGCGCCGGCACCAACGTGACGATCAGCGTGCAGCACAACGACGGCAGCAAGGAAGATATCACCCTGACGCGGGCGCAGATCCTGATCACCAGTGTGCACGCCGACCAGATCAAGGATGCCAACGGCAACCCCGTCAGCGACCTCGCCTATCTGCGTATCTCACAGTTTCAGCAGTCGACGGACAAGGAAGTGGCCGACTACCTGAAGAGCATCCAGGGCAAGGGCTACAAGGGGCTGATCCTCGATCTGCGCAACAATCCCGGCGGCTACCTGCAACAGACAGAGAACGTGCTCGGCGACTTTCTGAAGCCCGGACAGACGGTGCTGATCACGCAGGACCGCAACGGCAAGGAGACCGTGGACAAGGCGTCGGCGCAGAGTGTGAGCACCGATCTGCCGGTCGTGGTGCTGGTGAACAAGAACAGCGCCAGCGCCAGCGAGATCACGGCCGGCGCGATTCAGGCCGACGGCCGCGGCAAGGTGCTGGGCGAGCAGACCTTCGGCAAGGGCACGGTGAACCAGTTCTTCCCCCTGCCCAAAGACGGCGGCGAGCTGTATGTCAGCATCGCCCGCTGGCTGACGCCCAACCACGAGACGATTGAGGGCAAGGGCATCACGCCCGACATGGTCGTGCACCTCGGCGACAACGACGATCCGCAGAGCTACTTTAACGCGCAGCTCTACGCGGCGATCGACTATCTGCATCAAGGTAACCCGTAGGTGGCGGAAAAACGCAAAGAGAGCGGCAGGGATCCCCGCAGCGGGACGATCACCGTCAACCGCAAGGCCTTTCACGACTACGAGATCCTGGAGAAGGTCGAGGCGGGCGTCGTCCTCACCGGTACGGAGATCAAGTCCGCGCGCGAGGGGCGCGTCAACATCCGCGACGCCTACGCCCGCGAGGACCACGGCGAGCTGTGGCTGTTTAACGCACACATTTCGCCCTACGACAAGGGCAACCGCAACAACCACGAGCCGGAGCGGCCGCGCAAGCTGCTGCTGCATCGCTGGCAGATCCGCAACCTCTCCGACAAGGCGCGGCAACGCGGCGGCACGATCGTGCCGCTGGCGATGTATCTCAAGCGCGGCATGGCCAAGCTGGAGCTGGGCGTGGCGCGCGGGCGCAAGTCGTACGACAAGCGTCAGGCGATCGCCACACGTGATGCGCAGCGCGAGATGGCCCGCGCCCTGCGCCACAGCGACCGCTAGCCAGGCAGGGTTGAGCGTGCTATACTCAAGCTGCGGCCGATCCAGCACGTCGGCACGCCCAGGGGGACGACAGGGCTCGACAGGGAAATACGGACTGGGGTTGCAAGCCGAGGTGCCATCGGCCTCGTTAAACTGGTGGCAACGCTGTAACTGGCGAAAATCAGTTCGCTCTCGCCGCTGCATAGCGGCGACGTCCGCCCTCTCCTCGGCCTGGTGGGAGGGGATGCGGGCGCCACAATGCCAGGCTGCCGCGTCGCGTCACGCCGATAGCGCCCGCGAAAGACCCATCGGCTAGCCCCAAAGGAGTTCGGCAGTAGACGCCGGCGGGGCAAAATCAAACTGCTGCCTAAGCTTGTAGTAAACCTCAGGCGGAGTTCATCTGGACGGGGGGTTCAATTCCCCCCCGTCTCCACCACGAACCAGCGGGCCGGCAAACCGCCGGCCCGTTTTGCTGTTCAGCGGTTTCGCAGCCGTGGCCTATCCCTGACGGCTACGCCGTCTGTCCCTTCCCCACGGGGGAAGGGTTGGTTCGAGGACATCCGATCTTCCTCAGATAAACCCCAGATAAACCCCTCCCCTGCGGGCCAGAGCGCAGCGCAACCGTCGGAGACTTCAGATGCAAATCCGAGCGCTTGCGCGAGGGAGGGGTAGGCGGCAGCGGCACTAACGCCGTTTGAACTCCCGCTCTAACGTGGCCGCGCTCAGGTGCACCATGGTTGGGCGGCCGTGCGGGCAGGTGCGCGGTGAGTCGCACTCTTCGAGTTGCAGCACGAGGGCACGCATCTCGTCCAGACTCAGCACCTTGCCCGCGCGCACGCTGCCGTGGCAGGCGAGCGTTTTCAGCAGGCGTTCGCCCGACGGCGGCTCGCGTTCCTCGTCGAGCGCGTCCAGCAGCCGGGTCAGCGCCTGCGCCGCGTCGCCGCCCGCCAGAACCGCCGGCATGGCGCGCAGCAGCAGCGCCCGATCGCCGAACGGCTCGCTGGCGAAGCCGTGGCTGGAGAGCAGCCCGCCGTAGCCGGAGAACGCGGCCGCCTGCACCGGCGTCAACTCTACCACGGCGGGCGTCAGCAAGCCCTGCACCTCGATCGTGGCGTCGGCGCGCCCGCGGCAGATGCGCTCGTAGAGCACGCGCTCGTGCGCCGCGTGCTGGTCGATCAGGTACATCCCCGTCGGGCCTTCGGCGATGATATAGGTCGATCCCGTCTGCCCGACCACGCGCAGCAGCGGCAGACGAGGCGCTTCGTCTGGCTCGCTTGCCTCGTTATGTCTGGCGCCGGCGTGGTCGTCCGGACGCAGCAACGTCTGCCAGAGCGGCGCCTGCGCCGGCTGCGGACCGTCGAGGATCACCGGCCCGCCGAAGCCGATCGCGCCGGCCTGACTGAGCAGGCCCGCGTCGCCGGCGCCGAGCGCGAAGTCGGGCACGGGCGCCTGGCCGATCAGCGCGCGGCGCACCGCCGCGTGCACCGCCCCGAACACGCCCCGCTCATCGCGGAAGCGCACCTCCGACTTGGTCGGATGAACGTTCACGTCCAGTTCGGCGGGAGGCAATTCGACGTTCAGCACCGCGATCGGGTGCCTGCCGACCGTCAGCAAGGTGTCGTACGCCTGCTCGACGGCGAAGGCGAGGCGGCGCGGCTGCACCCAGCGCCGGTTGACGAACAGCATGATGCCGCCGCGCGTGGCGCGCGTCAGCGCCGGCGGACTGATCAGGCCGCTCACTTGGACGGCCTGCTCCGGACCGCCTGGCTCGTGCGTGACTTCGAGTAACTGCGCGGCCGGCGCCGCGCCGAGCACCCGCGCCGCCGCGTCGCGTGCCTCGCCGCTGCCCGTGGTCTGCAATACCTGCCGCCCATCGACCGAAAGCGAAAGGCGCAGACGCGGATAAGCGAGCGCGTAGGGATTCACCGTTGCGGCGACCTGCGCCGCTTCGGCCGCCGGCGAACGCAGAAACTTCAGGCGCGCCGGTTGGTTGGCGAACAGGCCGCGCAACGTCACGGTGGTGCCACGGGCGCTGCCGGACGCCTTACGCTCGATCAGGCGCCCGCCACGAAACTGCGCGCTGCAGCCCATCCCTTCGCGCTCGGTACGCGTGCTGAACTGCACCTCGGCGGCGGCCGCGATCAGGCTGGGCAGCGCCTCGCCGCGGAAGCCGAGCGTGGTCAGCGAGGCGAGATCGGCGGCCGTGACGAGCTTGCTGGTAGCGTGACGCTCGAAGGCCGTCTCGACCTCTTCAGCCGGCACGCCGCGGCCGTCGTCCGAGACACGGATCAGGTCGAGTCCGCCATGCGCCAGCTCGATGCGGATCGTCGTCGCGCCGGCGTCGATGGCGTTCTCCAGCAGCTCCTTGACCGCCGAAGCCGGCCGTTCGATCACCTCGCCGGCGGCAATCGTCGCGGCGACGGCCGGCGGCAGCACGCGAATGCTCATGCCGGCGCTCCTTCAGCCGGAAGTGTAGCACAGGCGTTCGTTCAGGCCGGCACCGGTCCGCCAGCCGCGCACTCAGGCGTTATGTCGCGCCGCTTCGCGCAGCTCGTACAGCCGCCGGATCGCGTCCAGCGGCGAGAGCGCGTCGATGTCCAGCGCACGCAGCTCGTCAAACAGCGGCGACGATTCTGGAAGCAGACTGAGCTGCACGCCGGCCGGCGCACGCGCGGAGAAGCGGCCGTTGCGCCCTGCGGCTGCCCTGGGCGCCTCCAGTTCAACCAGAATCTCCTGCGCCCGCTGCACCACGGCGCGCGGCAAACCGGCGAGCTGCGCGACGTGCACGCCGTAGCTGCGATCGGCGCCGCCTGGCACGATCGTATGCAGAAACACGACGGTGCCGTTCTCTTCCCCGACCGCGACGCTGCAGTTGCGTACGCGCGGCAGGTTCGCCGCCAGCCGCGTCAACTCGTGATAGTGCGTGGCGAAGAGCGTGCGCGCGGCAGATTGCCCGCGATTGTGCAGATACTCGACCACCGCGCGGGCGATCGCCAGCCCATCGTACGTGCTGGTGCCGCGGCCGACCTCGTCGAACACGATCAACGAGCGCGGCGTGCAGTGGTTCAAGATCTGTGCCGTCTCCACCATCTCGACCATAAACGTTGAACTGCCGGCCGCGAGGTCGTCCTGCGCCCCGACGCGCGTGAAGATGCGGTCCACAAGACCGATGCGCGCCGCGTCCGCCGGCACGTAGCTGCCGATCTGCGCCAGCAGCACAATCAGCGCGACCTGGCGTAGATAGGTCGACTTCCCGGCCATGTTCGGCCCGGTCAAGATTACGATCTGCTCGGCGCCGGCGGAGAGCCGTGTGTCGTTTGCTACAAACGTACCCGATGGCAGCATGCGTTCCACCACCGGGTGGCGACCGGCGCGGATCTCGATCTCGTCGCCCTCATCCACCAGCGGCCGGCAGTAGCCGTGCAACGCCGCGGCTTCGGCAAGGCCCGCGGCGACGTCCAGTTCGGCGATCGCGGCGGCAGCGGCGCGGATGCGCGTCGCATGGGCCGCTACCGCCGCGCACAGCGAGCGAAACAGCTCCGTTTCCAGCGTTTCCAGCCGCTCCTGGGCGTTGAGCACGCGGCTCTCGTGCTCCTTCAGCTCCGGCGTCACATAGCGTTCGGCGCCGGTCAGGGTTTGGCGCCGCTGATAGTCGGCCGGCACGGTGTGCTTGTAAGCATTGCTGACCTCGATGTAGTAGCCAAACACGCGGTTGTAGCCGACTTTGAGCGAGCGGATGCCGCTGCGCTCGCGCTCGCGCTGCTCGAGATCGGCCAGGATGGCGCGGGCGTCGTGTGAGATGGACAGCAGCCCGTCTAACTCCGGCGAAAAGCCAGCGCGCATCACGTCGCCCTGCCCCAGCGTGCCCGGCTCGTCCGCGAGCGCGCACTCGATTATGGTAAGCGCTTCGGATAGCTCAGGCAGCGTCGGCAGCGCCTCCGGCGGCTCGGCCCGCAACTGGCCGCGCAGCGCCTCGGCCTGCTGCAGCCCGCGCCGAAGCGTGGCAAGGTCGCGCGGGCTGCCGCCGCCGGCGCCGACGCGCACGATCAGCCGCTCCAGATCGCCCACCCGCGCGAGCGCCGCCAGCAGCGCGCCGCGCAGCGCGCCGCGCTCGTAGCACCATTGCACCGCGTCGAGACGGCGATGTATTGCGCTCGCGTCCGTGAGCGGCCGCGCCAGCCGCTGGCGCATGAGGCGCGCCCCCATCGGCGTTTTTGTGCCGTCGATCGCCGTCAGCAACGACCCGGCCTTGCCGCCATTCCTGCCCGCTTCGAACAGCTCCAAATTGCGGGTCGTCTGCGGGTCGAGCGGCATCCAGCCCTGTGCGCTGCTCGTCGCAAGCTGAGTGACCTGAGACAAAACGGCAGGTTGGTTCTCGGCAAGGTAGCGCAGAATCGCGGCGGCGGCGCAGACGGCCAGCGGCTTGCCGGCGCAGCCGAAGCCTTCGAGCGTGAGCACACCGAAGTGACGCAGCAGTTCGTCGCTCGCGCGCTCGTCGTCGAGCGCGGCGCCGCCCAGCGCGGTCGGCGGCGGCAGGCCCGCGGGCAAATCGGAGACCGCTCCAGCGATCAGCAACTCCCGCGGGTCCAGACGCTGCAACTCGGCGGCGAGTTCGAGTGCGTCGATCTGCGCCGTCTGAAACTGCCCGGTGCTCACGTCGATCGAGGCGAGGCCTGCCCGTTCCCCGTCCGAGATCGCCGCGGCCAGATAGTTGTTGGCGCGCACATCCAGCAGTTGCTCGTCGAGCACCGTGCCCGGCGTGACGACACGCACGACCTCGCGCGGCACGAGCCCTTTCGTCGTCGCCGGATCGGCCATCTGATCGCAGACGGCGACCTTGTAGCCCTTCGCGATCAGCTTTGCGAGGTAGGAATCGACGGCGTGGTACGGAATGCCCGCCAGCGGTACGCGGAAATCGCGGCCCAGCACCTTCGAGGTGAGCGTGATCTCCAGCTCGCGAGCGCAGAGCCGTGCGTCGTCTTCAAACGTCTCGTAGAAGTCGCCGAGGCGGAAGAAGACGATCGCGTGCGGATACTGCCGCTTCACGCCGAGGTACTGCCGCCAGATCGGGGTCGTCATGCGGATAGGGTACAGATATTAGGGCGAGGGGCGTAGGGCGTAGGGTGAAGTCGCGCCGCGGCCAGTCGGCCCTCTATCCCCCTTCCCCTTTCTCCCAATCCTGGGGAGAAAGGGGCGATCCGGTTTGAAGCGTTTCAACAGGGCGCCGGGTTAACCGTTCAGTAATCGGAACGCTTCAGGCTGGATCGTCTCCTTCTCCCAATCCTGGGAGAAGGAGACAGGAGAGGCTGAGGGCCGATAGCCGCGCCCAGCCTCAGTGCCCGGCGGCGGGCGCAGGCGCCGCCACCAGCGGCAGCGGCTGCTCGGGCAGGGCGCTGACGCGCGGCCGGGGCATCGCGTCCACCACGCGGATCGCCCGCGGGCTGCGTTCCTTGCAGGCGCCGCACTTGATGCAGAGACCCTGGTCGATCGCGTAGTGGCCGCTGCTCTCCTTGATCGCGTTCGTCGGGCAGATCGCCGCGCCTGCCGCCGCCTCGGTGTCGCGCTCGGGAATCACTTCATAGCGGATCAGGCCGCGGCACACCTGCGCCGGGCAGCGCCGCTCCTGAATGTGGATCAGGAACTCGTCCATGAAGTTCTTGAGGCAGTTCTGCACGCACGTCGGCGCCGCCTGGCCGTGGACGCAGTTCGACCAGCGCAGCGTATCGACGATCAGGTGCAGCAGGTTGATGTCGCCCATGCGCCCGCCGCCGTCCTGAATGCGGCGCAGGATCTCGGTCATGCGCTGCGTGCCGCCATGACAGGTGGTGCAGCGGCCGCACGACTCGTCCTCGGCGAACCAGCTGAAGTACTGACACAGATCGACGATGCAGGTCGTGTCGTCGCAGAGGATCAGCCCGCCGGAGCCCATCAGCACGCCGAAGGCGCGGAACGGCTCCGGCTCCAGGACCAGGTTGATGCCCTCCGCCGGCAGAATGCCGCCGAGCGGCCCGCCCGGCTGGATCGCCTTGAGGGCGTGCCCTGCGGGCAGGCCGCCGCCATTCTCGTACAGCACGCTCTTCATCGGCGTGGCGAACGGCACCTCGAGCACGCCGACGCGCGCGATGTCGCCGGAGAGGCTGAACATCTTGGTGCCGGGGTTCCTTTCCGTGCCTTGCTGGCGATACCAGTCGGCGCCGTTGCGCGTGATCAGCGGCACATTCGCCAGCGTCTCGACGTTGTTGACGTTGGTGGGCAAGCCCCAGAGACCGGCGTTGGCGGGGAAGGGTGGCTTGATGCGCGGCATGCCGCGCGAGTCCTGAATCGACGAGATCAGCCCCGTCTCCTCGCCGCACACGTAGCTGCCTGCGCCGCGCACGACGCGGATCTCGAAGTTGAGGCCGCTGCCGAGGATGTTCTCGCCCAGCAGGCCGTACGCCCGCGCCTGCTCCACCGCCTGCTGCACGCGCGCGACACAGAGCGGATATTCGTCGCGGATGTAGATGTAGCCGATCTCGGCGCCGGTGGCCTGGCCCGCGGTGATCATGCCTTCGAGGATGGGGTGCGGGTCGCCCTCCATCAGGTTGCGGTTGACGAAGGCGCCGGGGTCGCCCTCGTCGGCGTTGCAAACGATGTACTTCGGCGTGCGCCGCGCGACCTTGAGGAAGTCCCACTTGCGGCCGGCGGGGAAGGCGGCGCCGCCGCGGCCCCACAGGCCCGAGTCGAGGATCAGCTTGATCAGCTCGTCCTGCGACAGCGCCAGCGCTCGTGCCATACCTTGATAGGCGCCGGCGGCGATGGCGTGGTCGATATTCTCCGGATCGATGATGCCGCATACCGCCATCAGCTGGCGCACCTGCCCGCGCCAGAAGACGTGCTGCTCGATCGGCGCGACGCCGGCCACGGAGCCGCGCAGCGTCCCCACGGCCAGCTCACCGCCCCGTTCGCCCCGCACGATCGCCCGTTCGAGCAGCGCTTCGACCCGCTCCGGCTCGACCTTGCCGTACTGCACGCGCACGCCGTCCGGCCACGTGACCGAGAGCAGCGGCTCGACGAAGCAGAGGCCGTTGCAGCCGGTGACGCCGACATCGCACTCCAGGCCGCGCGCCTGCACGACCGCGCGCACGCGAGCCAGCGTCTGCTCCGCCCCCCAGGCGTTGCCGCAGGTGGCGATGCTCACCGCGATATATGGCCGCTGCGGCCGGTCCACCGCCGCCCACGCCGCGTCGGCGGCTTTCCGAAGCTCTGCATACGACGCCATAACTGCACTCACACCGCTGGATAGTTGCTCGAATCAGCAAGGCGCGCCCGCGACGCGTACCGTTGCTGCCTACAGATCGCGCTCGCCCGCCTTCAGCCGCCGCGCCAGCTCCACCGCGTCGGCGACCTGCAGCCGACCGCGCACGGCGCCGTTGTACCAGATCTGCGGCGCGGCCTCGCAGGTGCCGTTGCACTGGCCCAGGTGCAGCCCGATCTCGTTGTCCGGCGTCTCGCCCTCCATGCCGATGCCGAGCACGGTTTCGAACACAAGGCGGATATTGTCGCCGCCCTTGAGCCGGCAGGCTGGGCCGCTGCACCACATAATCTGGTTCTGCGGCGGCGGCGTGGTGCGAAACTCCGAGTAGAAGCTGAGGGCGCCGAACACCGCCGAGGCGTTCATGCGCAGTTTCTTCGCGACTTCGGGAATCGCGTCGGGCGGCACGTACCCGAAGGCGTGCTGGAGGGCGTGCAGCGCGGCCAGCAGGTCGCCCTGGTCGGCCTCGAATGGCGCGAGCAGCTCGCGATAGCGCAGCAGCACTTTGTAGTCCGGCATCCGCGGCTCCGGCGCCGTACGGCGCGCTTGTTCTATCGGTCACGAGTATAGCCGCGGCGTTTCGCACAGGCCAGAGGCCACTGGCAGCGGTGCGGGCGACTGCAATATTGCCGACGCCGATCCTGGCATTGCTGACCAGTGCGGCTATTGGAATCATCTGGCCATCCCAGCGCAGGCACTACTGGCTCACCACAACTTAGCGATGATCACCACGGTTGCCTTACCGGCTGGCCAGTAAGTCCTGATCGGCAATCCTGGCTGCACCGCAAAGCCTGTCAGCGGAGCCGGCGTGGCATACGCGTTCGACCCAAGATCCGGCTGTCGCTCGGTCATGACTCTTGAACCGGGTCAGGGGCCTGGACCCATTCTGGAGTGGGTGGTCCGGTCCCCATGGCGTCATCGATGAGTCAGCCCTAATCGACTGCAGACCACACGCGTGAAGAAGTGATGGCGCGGTTTGCAATCGTGCTGGGCGGCGACCGGTTGACAGCCGCCCAAATCTCAATCAACCCGTAACGGGATTATTCTTGAAACACGAATATAGAATGAGTAGCATGAATGCCAGTGCGCAGCGGCCGGGTGGAGAGGCGAGCGACGATGCGATGACTACCATTGCGACCAAGGAGTCAGTATTAGCTGGATTTGCGGAAGCACGGAAATCACGACGCATCAGCCGCTCATCGGCGATTTTCTGAATTTCGGTATGTTTATAAATGACTGGTTCCAGCAGGAATATTACTCATTGGATGGGTCGACGTGGACCGAATTCCCCTCGCCGACCTCCAGAATCACCCTCTCAGGCTCTAGCGCTACGGCCGCAACGTTTGGCGACAGAAACAATCTGTACTGCGACCGTCCGTTAGGCTCGGAACTATTCTCATACGGTCAATACCATCAATCCGGTTATCTCTACTCCATGAACCTGCGAGCGGCGGGAACGTGTCGATAGCGCGAGAGATTACTTGTGGCTAAGGATGTCTTCGTCTCGCGTTGGTGCGTGCTCACGGTTTTCCTGTGTGGCGCGCTTGCAATCCGGAGTACACCGAACGATGCCGCCCGAGCGGCTGGCTGGCAAACAACACCGGTCACAGTCACCTATGCGCCAGGATGGAATCTCATTGGAGCCTCGCCCGGGACGGTACTGGCAGGGGTGGTTGGCCCGCTCTACGCCCTCCAGCCTGGCGGCAGTATGTATGCAACGGTTGCCCCTGGCACGGTCGCGGATGGACACTCGCAAGGGACGGGGCCGCGAACAGGTGTTGGGTACTGGGCCTACTTCTCCAGTGCCACCGCAATATCCATCCCCTTCTATCCGAGCATGCCGCAAGCCGGTGGCCGCCGAGGGTCAGTCCCATTCACGATTGCGCCGCCTGCCGGCCAATGGGTGATGATTGGCAACCCTTACAACACCGCGGTGACCGTGGATGACCTGCCAGGCGTTTACGCGTATGTGACTGGTCAAGGGTATGTTCTGACGTCACAACTCGAGCCAGGGCAGGGTGCATTTGCCTATTCCGAAACGGGTGCTACTGTCCTGCTTTGCCCGGTCAATCTGACATGCGGTTAGTATTACAATGACCACTACCGCCTCCGGTGCGGGAGTCACGCTCACGACAGAGGTCGCCACGCCTGCGGCGGCCGTTCTGAGCACGCATAGGGGCAGCCCCCCAGAAGGGTCACTGTAAAATTAGCGCGCCGTCATGCCGCCGTCCACCGGCAGCGCGTGGCCGGTGACGAATGAGGCGTCGTCCGAGCAGAGCCAGACCACGGCCGCGGCGATCTCTTCCGGCCGGCCCATACGGTTCAGCGGGTGCGCCGCGTCGAGCTGGCGGCGGCGCTGCGGGTCGCCGCTGCCCAGCGCCCGCGCGACCATCGGCGTGTCGATCACGCCGGGGCAGACGGCGTTCACGCGCACGCTCTGCTTCGCGTAGGCCAGCGCCGCGCTCTTCGTCAACCCGACCACGCCATGCTTGCTGGCGACGTAGCCCGAGAGCGTCGGCGAGCCCTGCAGGCCGGCCACCGAGGCCGTGTTCACGATCGCGCCGCCGCCCTGCGCGATCATGCGCGGAATCTCGTACTTCAGGCAGAGATACACGCCCTTCAAATTGACGGCGATCACGCGGTCGAACTCGTCTTCGCCGTAGTCGGCCGGCAGCGTCACGGGCCCTTCGATGCCCGCATTGTTGTGGGCGCAGTCGATGCGGCCGTAGAGGGCCAAAGTGCGCTCGATTAGTGCCTCCACGTCCTTCGCCTGCGAGACGTCGCAGCGCACGAACGCGGCGGTGCCGCCGGTGTCCTCGATACGGCGCACGGTCTGCTCGCCGCCGGCCGCGTCCACGTCGGCGACGACGACCTTCGCGCCGGCGCCCGCGAATGCGAGTGACGACGCCCGCCCGATGCCCGAGCCGCCGCCCGTGACCAGCGCAACCTTGGCGTCCAGTTGATCGGACATTCCTGAAACTCCTCATGCGGGATTCGCTGCCGGACGGCGCGTCTCACCAGATCGTCGCGCCGCCGTCCACGTTCAACACCTGACCGGTGATGAAATCGGCCGCGTGCGAGGCAAGGAAGACGACGGCGCCCTTCAAGTCGTCCTCGCGCCCGAGCCGGCCCTGCGGTGAGAGCGCCGTCATGCGGTCCTCCACCGTCTTGACGAGGTAGTCGGTCATCTTCGTCGGGAAGTAGCCGGGCGCCACGGCGTTTACCTGAATGTTATGTCGCGCCCACTTGACTGCCAGATCGCGCGTCAGCGCATCAACGCCGCCCTTCGCCGCGTTGTAAGAAACCGTGTCCTGCAGCTCCGGCGCGAGGCCGAGCTGGCCGGTGATCGAGCTGACGTTGACGATCTTGCCGCCGCCGCGCGCGATCAGCCGCGGCGCTGCTGCCTGCGACATCAGCCAGACGCCGGTAAGGTTGACGCGCAGCACCATCTCCCACTTGTCGAGGGGAAACTCGAGCGACGGCGCGCCCCACGAGGTGCCGGCGTTGTTCACCAGGATATCGATACCGCCGAAGCGCTCGACCGTCGCCTCGATCGTGCGGCGTACGCCCTCCGGCTCGCCCACGTCGGCCTCCAGCGCCAGCACTTCGGCGCCGGCCACGCGCAGCTCGCCCTCAGCCGGATCGAGCCATTGTCGCCGCCGGCCGGTGATAGCGACCGCCGCGCCCGCTTCGCCGAGGCCGCGGGCGATCTCCAGCCCCAACCCGCGCGAGCCGCCGGTGACGATCGCGACCTTGCCGGTCAGGTCGAACAGCTCTTTGACGTTCATCGACGCCTCCGAACGCAGCGCCGGGCGGCGAGCAGCGTGCTGCGATGCATATCGATCTGGACGGTACCGAAGACCAGCCCTGCTCACAAGCAGAGCAGGCAGATCACGCGCGGTATCGGCAGTGCTGCAACGGGATCGTGTTGGCGGGACGGCTCACGCAAGCCAGCGCGTGCGCGCGGCGGCCGGGGCGCGCTTGCCCTGTCGCTCTTGCGCGGCATAGCCGAGCTGCACGAGGCCGACGATCCGCTTACCAACAGCAACGCCGAGTAACTCGCGCGCCGGCGCATAGCCGATCAGCCGGTTCGTGCTCCAGAAGGCGCCCAGCCCCAGCCCCCGGGCCGCCAGCATCAGGTTCTGGATCGCGGCGGCCGTCGCGGCGTAGTCCTCCTCGCGCACGGCAGGATCGGCATGCTCGGCCATCGCTACGGCGACGGTGACCGGCGCAGCGAGCGCCTTCTGATAGCCCTCTTCCGCCGTGCGCGCGATCTGCTGTTCGGTGAGCGTGCCCTGCTCACGCAGTCCTGCCGCGGTCTGCTCGCGGCGCAGGATGGCCAGTCGCTCGAGCGTGGCGCCCTGCACGACGATGAACTCCCACGGCTCGGTCAGGCGGTGGTTGGGCGCCCATACCGCGGCTTCAAGCACGCGCTCGATCGTCTCGCGCGGCACCGGTTCGGGCCGGTACGCCTTGATCGTTCGGCGCGTATGAATCGCATCGAGCACGTCCACCCCTGACCTCCACGGCGCACCCGCGCCGCCGTGATTTATTGTAGCCGCCTTGCAAGGTACAGGCGGCACGCGCCGTGCCCATGCCTGTTTGTTCCGCGACCGCGCGCCGATAGCTCGTATGGAGAATCGCGATCGCGAGGCGCATGCCGATGTCCGCCTGCTACGTCCGTCGCCGCGCTCTCGTAGCTAGCAAGCGTGCCGCTGTCGGGCCGCGCGGCCGCACGGCAACGCTCGCGGCGGCGCTCCTGCTCGCGGCCGGGTGTTCGGCCGGCGTGCGTCAGCCGGCTTCAACCAGCACGGCCCCGGCAAACGCTCCTCCGCCCGTCCAATCCCGGATGGCTCCCCCGCCCGTGCTGACGTCCGCGGTGGCGCCGCCAACACCCATGACCACGCCCGCGGCCGTGCCCGTACCCGCCCGGAGTGCGCCCGGACAGGATCCAGCGGCGATCGAAGCAGCGCTCGCGACGCTCGATGCCGTGCCGGAAGCAGCCACCACCAGCGACAGCTCGCGCTGGGCGAGCGAGACGACTCCCGGCGGCTGGAACTCGGCACCCCTCGCGGCGCCCGCGGCGGGTGCGGCCGTGCAGGTGCGCCCAGGGCCGCGCTACTGGGGTGTGGCGACGTATTACGGCGCGGACTTCCAGGGGCTGCCGATGGCCGCCGGCCCGCTGTTCGACATGCGCGACCCGACCGTCACCGCCTCAAATAGCTGGCCGCTCGGCACCCGCCTGCGCATCACGCGCATCGCCGGCGGACCGTGGGACAGCCTTCTGACGCCGGTTGAGCGCGACGCCTATTTCCGTCGCTCGATCGTCGTGACCGTGATGGACCGCGGCGCCTTCACGCACGCGCTGGACCTGAGCTGGGGCGCCTTCGCCGAGCTGGGCAATCCCGCCGAAGGCGTGATCCGCGTGCTGATCGAGCCGGTCGACGGCGTGCCGCCGGTCAAGGGCCTGCGCGGCGCACCCGCAGGGCCGGATTTGGGACGCTGAGCGCAGGCGATCGGCGTTCGTCAGCGCACAGCTTGCAACCGTTTCGTATCCGTACCCTCGTCGGTTGCCATAAGAACCCCACGCCTCGGCACGGGCGCACGCAAAACTGTTCACGACGGGGGTCGGAATCCGTGGCGGGAGAGCGTATGCGCGGGCAGGCGGCGGTGGCCCTGATCTCGATGCTGGCGATGACGCTGGCCACACCTGTGGCGGCACGGGCGGCATCGCCGCACCGCTGCGAGTGCGTCGAGTATGTGAAGAGCTACTTCGGGCTCAAAGGCGCGGCCGGCAACGCCAAGGACATGGGGCCGTTTCTCGCCGCTCACGGGTTCAGACGCATACCGGCGCCGATGCCCGGCGCCGTGGCCGTCTTGCAGCCGCGCTACTACCGTCACGGCGAGGGCAGCCGCTACGGGCACGCCGGCGTGATCAGCTCCCTCACCCGCGTCGATGCGAAGCACTGGGCTTTCATTCTGCGCAGCGCAAATCAGCTTGCCCGGCCGACGACGGCGCTCGGCTGCAACAACGTGTCGCTGAAGTGGTTTGGGCCGCTGGCCGCGGACAGCCGCCTCGCGACCTATTGGCTGCCGCCGCGCTGATCGGCGTCCATCGCGGCCGGTTACAGGCTTTGGATGAATGCCAGCAGCTCTGCATTGACTTCGGCAGGAAATTCCTGCTGGGTCCAGTGCCCGCAGCCGGGCAGCAGCACCGTCTTCCTCAGCTTCGGCACAAACCGTTCCAGGTTGTGAACGACGGCATCCATACCCGGAAACGCGATTACCGCGTCGCGCTCTCCGGCGATATACAGCGCCGGCTGCGAGACCAGGGCGCCCTGCCAGGCGCCCATCAGCTCCCAGCTCAGGTCGATCGCGCGATACCAGTTCAGCCCGCCTGCAAAGCCGGTGCGGGCGAATTCGCCGGCATAGAAATCGATGTCCGCCTCCGTCAGCCAGGCCGGCAACTGCTTCGGTTCGACCGTGCGCGTCAGCACTCCCTGGCCCTTGGGCATTTCCGGTCGCCAGCGCTCGTCCGGCGCCGCGTCGCCGGAGAGCGCGTACAGAAACCGGCGCAGCGAGGCGCACACGTCGCGCTCGAGCTCCGCCTCGGCCACGCCCGGCTCCTGGAAGTAGGCAATGTAAAAGTCCAGTTCGGGCGGTAGCTGTTGGCGAATCGCTGTCAGGAAGCTCGCGTCGCCACGCGGGGTGTAGGGCACGCTGAGGCCGACGACGCCGCGGATGCGGTCGGGGCGCAGCAAGGCCGTGTGCCAGGCCACCGGCGCCCCCCAGTCGTGGCCCACGATCACCGCCTGCTGCTCGCCCAGCGCGTCCAGCACGCCCAGCATGTCGCCCACGTGGTGCAGTTGCGTGTACTGCGCAGCGGCCGCGGGCCGATCGGTCTGGCCGTAGCCGCGCAGGTCGGGGGCGACGGCGTGCAAGCCGGCGCCGGCGAGGGCGTGCAGCTGGTGGCGCCAGGAGTACCAGCTCTCGGGGAAGCCGTGACAGAGCAGCACCAGCGGCCCGCTGCCCGCCTCGGCCAGGTGCAGGCGAATGCCGTTGCTCTGCACAAACCGATGCCTGATCTCGACCGGCGCAGCTCCAGCCATGCCATCCTCCTGCCGCGGTTCAGGTGTACCGATACAGGGTACAGGAGTCCGCTTCGGCCTGCCGCGCGTGCCGGGGCGAGCGCAGGGAGGCCGGTCTCGGAACGATCGCCGGCAAGATGCGCGGACGCCACGGAAGCCGACCTGAGACGACGATCGACCGGGCCAGGTGTACGATGACGTTGCCCGGCCAGAGATGCGGAGGGCGGCAGGCGTGGGCGCGGGGACAGCGGACGAGGACGATGCGGCCGAGTTCTCCTTCGAACCCGGATCGCATGAAGACGTGTGGCTGGCGAAATATCGCGGCCGGCCGATCGGCGCCGTTGGCTACGCGCTCGGCGATGGCCGCTGGCGTGCCGCCTGGCACGGGGATCTCGTCGGCAGCAGCTACGAGACGCGCGAGGAGGCCGTGCGGGCTTTGCTCGAACGCGCTGACCGCGATCTCAGCGGATAGAGACACGCCATAAGCCGCGACCGAGCCACTGTTGGCCACAGCCTCGGGCGCCCGTCGTGTCACCCGCTGCACAGAGCGCTATCCGCGCGGCAGGCCGAGGCCGCGCGTGGCGATGATGCCGCGCTGAATCTCGCTGGTGCCGCCGCCGATCGTCGTAGCGGAGGCAGCCAGGTAGTGGCGCGGGATGCGGCCGGCAAGCGGCGCGGCGCCCCCTCCCCGGCCCTCCCCCATATCGTTGAACATCATGGGGGAGGGAGAAGCTGTTGCGGAGGAACCGGCGAGGGTGCCTTGCAGGCCGAGAATGCGCATGCCAGTTGCGGCGATGCGCTGGTCCAGCTCGCCGTTGTAGAGTTTGGCGATCGAGGCTTCTTTATTGGGAATCAGGCCGCGGCGCTGCATCGAGATCACCTGATACGAGAGCAAGCGGCCGATCTCCGCTTCCACCGCCCGCTCGGCCAACTCGGCACGCTGCACGGCCGTGAGCTTCCGGCCACTCTCGCGCACCCAGTTGGCCAGGTCGCGCACGATCAGCGCCATCGAGGTCGAAGCGGCGATGCTGCTGCGCTCGAAGTCGAGCGTCGTCGCGCCGATGTACCAGCCGCGGTTCTCCTCGCCCAGCAGGTTTTCTTTCGGCACCCGCACGCTGTCGAAGAAGACTTGGTTGAAGCTGTGGTCGTCGAGCATATTGACCAGCGGCCGCAGGGTGATGCCGGGCGTGTTCATCTCCAGCAGAAAGTAGGAGATGCCCTTGTGCTTGGGCGCGTCCGGGTCGGTGCGAGCCAGCAGGATCATCCACTGCGAGTGGTGGGCGCCGGAGGTCCAAATCTTCTGGCCGTTGACCACATAGTCGTCGCCGTCACGCGTCGCGCGCGTTTGCAGGCTCGCCAGGTCGGAGCCGGAGCCGGGCTCGGAGAAGCCCTGGCACCAGGTCTCGTCGCCGCTGACGATGCGCGGCAGGAAGCGCCGCTTCTGCTCCTCGCTGCCGTAGAGCATAATCGTCGGCCCGGCCCAGCCGACACCGATGCCGCCGACGCCGGGGGCGCGGTGCACCGCCATCTCCTCGTTGAAGATGAACTGCTGGCCGATATCGAGGCCGGCGCCGCCGTACTCCCTCGGCCAGTGCGGCGCGAGCCAGTGGCGCGCCGCCAGCTTGTGCCGCCACTCGCGCATCGGCCCGCTCTCGAGGCCGCGGCCGCGACGGGTGTTGAATGCGCCCCACTCCGGCTCGACGCTGCGCAGCGCCGCGGGCAGCTCCGCCTCGATAAAGCCGCGCACTTCGGCGCGGAAGCCGGCGTCTTGCGGCGAATCACGAAACTCCACGGCGGCGCCTCCCCACGGGCGACACATCGCCCGTTCCCCGATCATGGCCGCATCGCGCCACCGATCGCAAGCGAGGCATGCCGCTTTGACCGCCGAAACTCCCCTTTTGCCGGCACCGACGCGGTATCGTGCAGATGATCGGTGATTCGCCGGCCCATGCTTTGCTGGATAACAGCCAGCTCACGCAGGAGGAACCCATGATTACCAGTACAGATGCGTTCCTGCGCTACTTTCAGGCCGTGAACCGCCGCGCGATGCGCGATGTTGGCACCCTGCCGGCTGAAGCGGCGACGTGGCGGCCGCCGGCCGGCGAGGGCGAGAACGCCTGGGGCATTCGCCAGCTCGTGGCGCACATGTGCGGCTCGCGCCTGTACTTTGCGCACGCGTATCTGAACGAGGGTTGGACGGCCGAACGCTGGCCCGAAGACCTGAGCGACCAGGCGAGCTGGGTGCCCGCACTCGATCACTCCTGCGCACGTTTCTGCGAGCGGCTGGCCGGCACACCGAACGACTGGCTCGAGCGGCGCATCGATCTGATCGATACACCGGGCGCCACGATCGCCGGTTGGCGGGCGTTGCTGATGATGGTCGAGCACGATGTGCATCATCGCTCGCAGATCGACACCTACGCCGGCCTCAACGGCTGGCCGGTGGCGCAGATCTTCGACCGTACCTTCGAGGCGGTGGCGGCGCAGCGCGACGATCAGCTACGCAAGCACGGCCGCGCCTGAGGTCGACATCGACGGCCCGCGGCGGCGAGTGCTGTGGCGTGCCCGCAGCTACGGTCGCACCGGCCGTCGTACAAACGTGGCAAAACGCGTATTGCGGCCCGTTCGCCGGCTCCCGCGTTGACCGCAGGAGCCGGCGAACGATGCTGCCGGGACTCAAGCGCTGACCACGCCCGATTGCCCCACGCCGCCCGGCCACGGTACACGTTACAGAGGGTGAGGCCGAGCGACCGTGCCCGCCTGCCGCGTGCTCCGCAGGCCGAAAGGCCGGGGCCGGACGCCGAGATCGTACGCGCGCCGCCCGCCGGGCGTGCCGGCGCGGGTGGAGTCTGCGTATGCCGTCCGGCGAAGTCGCCGGCGAGCTGGCCGCCATCGCCAGTGCGGCGCTATGGGCGTTCTCCAGCCTGGCGATGGCGGGCGTCTCGCGGCGCATGCCGGCGATCGCGGTCAGCGCCCTGCGCCTTGTCTTCGGCGTGCTGTTCTATCTCGTGCTGCTCGTGGCCGCGGGCCAGGCCGGCGACCTGCTGCGGCTCGGCCTCGGCACGGCGCTCGCGCTGGCCGCCAGCGCGATCCTGGCGCTCGGCTTCGGCGATACCCTGTATATCTACGGCATGCAGGCGATTGGCGTCAGCCGCGCCTCACCGATCAGCGTCACCTCTTATCCCGTGCTTACGCTCGCGCTCGCCTGGATTCTGCTCGGCGAAGCGGTCTCGCTGCGCACGGCACTCGGCACGGGGCTGGTGCTGGGCGGTATCGTGCTGATCGTCGCACGCCCGGGCGGTTCGACTGTGGCTGTCCCCGAAGTGGCTGAGGTTGAGCCGCCGCTCTCCGAGGCGATCGGCAGCCCCGCGGCCGCGGCCCCGGTGCGGCTCGACACGCGCCAACAGCAGGGCGTTTCGGCGGTGGGCCTGACGCTGGTGCTGGTGGCCGCCGTCGCCTGGGCGCTTTCGACCGTCTGGTTGCAGACGCTTACCGCGGACGCGAGCTTGTTGGTCGTGAACACTGTGCGCGTGCCGGTGGCGATGCTGCTGATCGGCGGGGTGGCCTGGGGCCGCGGCCTGTTGAGGCCCCGCAGCTACAGCCGCCAGGACCTCGTGCTGCTCAGCGCGGCCGGACTGGTCGGCAGCGGCCTGGGCTCGTTGCTTTACGTGTACGCGCTCAAAGAGGCGGGCGCGGGACGCAGCGCCCTGCTCAACTCGCTCTCGCCGCTGTTTGCGCTGCCGCTTGCCGCCATTTACCTGCGCGAGTCGCTGACGCGGCTCACGATCGCGGGCACGGCGCTGGCGCTGGGCGGGCTGTGGCTGGTGATTGGCTGACCATCAGTTTGAGTCGTGGCCGATATTCGCCTGTACCGCCGGCAGCGCCGCCACCCGCTCCCACACCAGCGCCGCGATGCGCTCCACTGGCTGTGAACCGTCGAGCACGAGCCAGCGATCCGGCTCCGCGGCGGCGAGCCCCAGATACGCCGCGCGCACACGCTCGTGGAAGGGCAGCGCCTCGCCGCCGATCGCGTCCCTGCCTTGCTCGCCGTGCTTGCGCCGCAGGCCCAGATCGGGCGGTACGTCGACCAGCACGGTCAGCGCCGGCCGCAGCCCGCGCGTGGCGACGGCGTTCACCAGCTTCAGGCTTGCGGGGTCGAGGCCGCGCCCGCCGCCCTGATAAGCCAGCGTCGAGTCATCGAAACGATCGCTGATCACGACAGCGCCGTGCGCCAGCGCCGGCAGAATCAGCTCGGCCACGAGCTGCGCCCGCGACGCTTCCATCAGGAACAGCTCGGCCAGCGGGTCGAGGCGCTGCCAGTCGCCGCCGGCCAGCTCGCGGTGGAAGCGCCGCGCCAGCGCCGGCTTGCGCACCAGTGCCCGCAACTGCTCGCCGATCGGCGTGCCGCCCGGCTCGCGCGTCAGCACGACCTCGCGCCCCGCCGCCCGCAGCCGCTCGGCCAGCAGCCGGGCCTGCGTCGATTTGCCGCTGCCCTCGCCGCCTTCGAACGTGATCAAGGGCAGTGGGCAGTGGGCAGTGGGCAGTGGGGATTGGCTAGTCACGCGGTCGCTCGCCTCGCATGCAGGATATGCGCCGGACGCCGGCGGTTCACCCCCGACGGCGCCGCACGAAGGTGAAACAGTGGGGCGGCACTGGCCGGCCGAACGCCGAGCGAGCGGTTCGCCGCGGCGCAGACCGCGCGCGTCCCGCTGGCACAGCAGGATCCTCCAGCGTGGGAACCGCTCACCGCGCCACGAAGATGATCTCCGGGCTTGGCTCGCTGAAGGGGCTGCCGTCCCAATCACCGTACACGACCTCGGGGCTGAAGCCCGAGGTCGTGAGCTGGCCCAGCACCTCGTCACGCGTCGGGAAGCGCAGCACCTGCCGGCTCACCAATTCCTCGCCTGTCGCCGTGAATCGGTAGTGCAGCTCGCCGTCGACGAACGCGCCGCGCACGCTGCGCAGGTGCGCGGTGACCTCTACATCGCCTTCCTCGGCGCTGGACAGGCGTCGCGGGGGCGCCGCGGGCGTCCACTGCTCCCAGGCGCGTGCGAGCGGATTGCGCGTCTCGAAAGCGAGCCGTCCTCCGGGCGCGAGCGCGGAGCGCGCCGTGCGCAGCATGGCCTGCACATCATCGTCGCCGAGGATCGCCTGGAAGGCGTGGCCGCTCAGCATGACGAAGTCGAAGCGGCCGACGAGCTGCACCCGGCGAACGTCGGCTTCGATCCAGGTCACGCGCGTTCCGCCGGGCCGCGCACGCGCAATCGCGAGCATCGCCGGGGCGGCATCAACAGCGGTCACGCTGTGCCCGCGCTCCGCCAGCGCCACGGTGATCTGGCCCGTGCCGCAGCAGAGGTCCAGCACGCGCAGCGGCGTTGCGCCGGCGAGCGCGACGTAGAAGTCGAGGTCTTCCCGATCCGTGCCCCACTGATCGTACAGGCGGGCAAGGCGCGGGTCGTGGAACTCGGCCACCTCCATCGACGCCACTCCTTCGCCGGCAGCCCGCGAATGTGCGGGCCGAGCGGCCGCAAAACCGCGAAAGCTGCCCCGCCGCCGGGCAATCGTCAGCGCCAGCCGGTTGACCCCGATCGCCGCTGCCCTGTCCGCATGATTATGGACGAGAGCCATCCGCTGGAAGGCTTCAGTCCAGAGCCACACGTGCCGCCGTCTTGCGACGCGAGCGAGCGGGCCGAGCTGCGGCAGCTGCAGCCTTTTCCGCTCGCGCCTCAAGGCGGGCGATACGCGCCAGCAGTGCCTCGCGGTCGGCGGCGTCGGCGGCGCCGAAGCGCAGATGGTGGCGCTCAACCAGCGCCAGCGCCTGGCGAGTGTATTCCGCGGCGCGGCAGAAGTCGCGGGCGGCGCGCTCGTGGAACTTCGCCAGCTCGATGTAGGCGTAGAGCTGCTGGTTGCGCGGTCGCGCGGCGACCGCTTCCCAAACCTCGACGGCTTCTTCCCAGCGACCGAGCTTGCGCAGCAGCAGCGAAAGCCGCTTTTCACACTCGTGCTGCAGGGCGGGGCCGAGGCCGATCTCCAACGCGGCGCGGTAGTTGGCGATCGCCTCGCCGGCCAGCCCGTCGGCCTCGCAGGCACGCCCGAGCGCGAAGCGGTCCTCGGCGCCGCGCGCCCCCTCGCCGCCAAACAGGTCGCAGAGATGCGCAGTCAGCGTCACCAGCGAGAGCACGTCGAGCGCGTTGTGATCGAAGACGGGCTGTACGGCACGGAAGCGGCGCGTGCGCACATAGCGGAAGTAGAGCGCCGGAATCTCCCAGCCCGGCACATCCTCGATGCGCGTCAGGCCGAGCACCTGCTGCTCCAGCTCGCCCAGCCGGCAGGAGGCGAAGCGGTCGCGGTAGATGCGCCGCGAAGGGTGCAGCAGATCCAGGTGCGGCAGCTCGCGCACGTTTGGGCCGTGCGCCTGGCCGCGCAGCAGCCCGTTGATCGTGAAGCGCGTCTCCAGCAGCGGCAGATCGAAGGTTTTGCCGTTGAAGGTCACGACCGCATCGAAGGCCGGCAGATAGTCGGCCAGCGCCCGCAGCAGCGCCGGCTCCTGGCCGAAGTCGGTCTGAAAGTACTGGCGCAGGCGGAAGCCGCCGTCGCAGAAGTGGCCGATGCCGACGAGAAAAGCGTACGTTCCGGTGCCGCCCGCAAGGCCGGTCGTCTCTGTATCCAGGTACAGCACTCGCTCCGGCGCGATCCCCGCCAGCGCGGCGTTGCGGCCCACGCGGGCGACGATCTCTCCGCGAGCGCTCAGTGTGCGCCTCAATGGGATTGCGCCGTGCAGGTGGTCCAGCTCGAAGCGCTGCTCGACGATGAAGATGCGCCCGTCCGGCGTGTCCTGCCAGAAGCCGGGCATGAGGTCGGCGATGTCGGGCTGTTGGGGCGTGAGTGGTGAGTGGTGAATGGTGAATGGGTGGCGCGTGATCGGAAGTGAGGGTGGCGCCGGCGTGGCGTTTGCAGCGGGCAGGGCGCCCAGGCCGCGCAGCTTCTCGCGCAGCGAACGCGCGCCCGCCTGATTCAATGAGCTGCTGGAATCCGCAACAGCGCTGGGCGCAGCCTCCTCGCCACCACTCACCCTTCACCCCCAATCGCCCGCCCCAGCAACGCCAGCGCCGCCGCCTTCGGATCGCCGGACAGCTCGTTCGCCGGGCCGACGCACGAGGGACAGCCGCTTTCGCAGGCGCAGGCGAGCGCCAGGTCGCGCGCGGCGGCCAGCAGACGGCCGTGTTCGGCGTAGAGCCGGTCGGAGAAGCCGACGCCGCCGGGATGATTCTCATAGAGAAACACCGTCGGCGCCTCGGTGAAGGGCGACTTCACCTGCGCAACGGCGCGCACGTCGCGCGGGTCGCAGAGCAGAAACAGCGGCGCCACGTTGACCAGCAGGTTGCCGATCGCCCAGAGCCCGCCCTGCAGCTCGTCGCTGCCCCCTCCCCGGCCCTCCCCCATGGCGATGGGAGAGGGAGTTTGCGCTATGTGCGCCAGGTCAGAAGGATTTTCATCCCTCCCCCATGCTGTTGAACGAGATGGGGGAGGGGCAGGGGAGGGGGCCGGCAGCGCAAACCAGTAGGCCGCCGTGTGCAGATCCTCCTGCGGCAGGTGGATCTTGCCCCAGCCGACGTTCTCGTGCGTGTCGAGCTTGATCTTCTTGAAGACCGTGGCGACGAAGGTCAGGGCGACTTCGCCGTAGTAGCGCGTGGCGGCGCCGGCCTGGCTCTGCTCGAACGCCTCCAGCACCTTCAGATCGACGGCGAGATTCGCGTCGGTGTAGTAGTCGACATCCACGCGGCGGACGTAGGCCTTCTTCTCGTCCCAGTCGAGGCGGTCGACGTGATACTGGTCGCCGCCGTGCATGTAGATCGCCTCTTCATGGATCAGCATCGGCGCCGAGGGCCGGTCCACTTCGCCGATCACGCGCGGCTTCGGGCCTGTTTCGATCACGACGAAGTTGTCGATCGCGGCGCTGCGCAGGCTGATCGACTCGGCCGGGAACGACTCTGCGCTCCAGTGGTAGCGGTCGCCGGACCGGTACAGCACCTCCTCTTCCGCCAGCAGCTCGAGCAGATCTGCGGTCTGCGCCCCGAACTGCTCGTCCGCGGCGAACGGCAGCTCGAAGGCGGCGCACTTGAGATGGCTGGAGAGGATGATCAGGTTGTCGGGGTTGATGCGGCCGGCCTCGGGCACGCCGTTGAAGACAAACTCGGGGTGCGTGGCGATGTACTGGCTCAGCGGGCTCGACGAGGCGACCATGACGGCGAACGAAAGCGTGCCGCGCCGCCCGGCGCGCCCGAACTGCTGCCAGGTGCTGGCGAGCGAGCCGGGATAGCCGTGCAGCACCGAGGCTTCGAGCCCGCCGATGTCGATACCCAGCTCCAGGGCGTTCGTCGCCACGACGCCGCGCACGCTGCCGTCGCGCAGCCCTTGCTCGATCGCGCGGCGCTCCAGCGGCAGGTAGCCGCCGCGGTAACCGCGCACGCGCTCGCCCCCTCCCCTGCCCCTCGCCGTTGCAAATCGCGCAGAGCGCGATGTCAAAGCCGATGGGGGAGGGATGGAGATCGCTCGATCTCGTTCTCCCTCCCCTAACGCATTGGGGGAGGGCCGGGGAGGGGGTTCCAGCGCCCCGCGCAGATAGGTCAGCAGGACTTCAACCGACGAGCGTGAGGGCGAGAAGACGATCGTCTGTGCACCGGAGCGCAGCAGCTCGGAGGCGATGCTGCGCACGGAGAAGGCCGAGCTGCGGCGGATGCCGAGCTGGCGGTTGACCACCGGCGGATTGTAGATCGCGACGATCTTCTGGCCCGACGGCGCGCCGTTGCGGTCGATCAGCTCGACCGGAGCTTCGAGCAGCGCTTCGGCCAACTCGCGCGGGTTGGCGATCGTGGCCGAGCAGCAGATGAAAACCGGATCGGAGCCGTAGAAGCGGCAGATGCGCCGCAAGCGGCGGATCAGGTTCGCCAGGTGGCTGCCGAAGACGCCGCGGTAGGTATGCAGCTCGTCGATCACAACGAAGCGCAGGTTCTCGAACAGCTTCACCCATTTTGTGTGGTGCGGCAGCACGCCCGTGTGCAGCATGTCGGGGTTCGTCACGACGATATGCCCGGCTGAACGCACGGCGCGGCGTACCTCGCCGGGCGTATCGCCGTCGTAGGTGTGCGTCTTGATCCCGGCGCCAAGCGCGTCGATGACGCCATGCAGCTCGGCGTACTGGTCCTGCGAGAGCGCCTTCGTCGGGAACAAATAAAGCGCCCGCGCCTCCGGGTCGTCGAGCATCGCTTGCAAAACGGGCAGATTGTAGCAGAGCGTCTTGCCGGATGCCGTGGGTGTGACGACGACGAGGTTACGGCCGGCATGTGCCGCCTCGGCCGCCGCGCGCTGATGGCTGTAGAGCGAGGCGATGCCGCGCGAGCGCAGTGTCTTCTCAAGGCGAGCGTCGAGCCAGTCGGGAAAACCCGCGAAGTCGGCGGGCCGCTCCGGCAGCACACGCCAAGCGGTGAAGTTACCGGCGTGCTCGCGGCTGGTGCGCAGGCGTTGCAGCGTTTCGAGCAGCGGCACCGGCTCCTCCCCGCCTCAGCACAGGTGTTCGGAGTGCCAGCATCGTAGCGGCGGCTGTTATGAGATGTCAACCGGAGGGCGGAGGGCGCGGACCCTGGCGCGGACTCCGGAAAGGGCGTTGAAGGACGCCCGATCATGCCTCGAACAGGGGCAGACAATACGTTGACGGCCCGCGCCGGAGCCTGTCATACTGAGATCCCGAGGGGCCAGGCTGGCCCCAGTTTGTTATGTCAGAAAAGGGGAGCGCGTATCAGTCGCGAATACCGCATCAACGACCGAATTCGAGCGCGCGAGGTACGCCTGATTGGAGACAACGGCGAGCAGCTCGGCGCGGTGCCGCTGTTCAGGGCGCTGGAGATGGCGCGCGAGGCGGGCCTCGACCTGGTAGAGGTCGCTCCGTCTGCCGTGCCGCCCGTCTGCCGCCTGCTGGACTACGGCAAGTTCAAGTATGAGCAGGCGAAGAAAGAGCGCGAGGCCAGGAAACACCAGAAGAATGTCCTGCTGCGCGAGATTCGCATGGAGCCGAAGATCGCCGAGCACGACGTGGACTTCAAGCTGCGCACCGCCGAGAAGCTCCTCAAAGAGGGAGACAAGGTCAAGATCTCGGTGCGCTTCCGCGGGCGTGAGATTACGCACCCGCAGATCGGCCGCGACCTGCTGGAGCAGGTCTACGGCCGGCTGAAGACCATCGCCAGCATCGAGAAGCCGGTCGGCATGGAAGGGCGCCAGATGACGATGATCCTCACGCCCGGCGCCGCCAAGCCGGAGAAGCTGCAACGCCCGTCGCCGCCAGCGGCGGCGCGTCCGGCCGAGCCAGCGCCGCCGCCCGCCGAGCCGGCTGCCGCTGCACCGACGAGCGAATGAACCGGCCCAGTCCAGATTCAGCAGCGGCTCAGCCTGTGCGTGCCGCCGCGGGAGTGGTACGCGTGCCCAAGCTCAAGACCCATAAAGGCGCCAAGCGCCGCTTCAAGATCACGGCCACGGGCAAAGTGCTGCGCATGGCCGGCAACAAGCGCCATCTGAAGGCGTATAAGAGCAAGCGTGCGCTGCACAAGGACGACAAGCAGTTCGAAGTCACCGGCGGCATGCGGGCGAAGATCAAGAGCGTGCTGCCCTACGGCCTGAAGTAGGAGCGCCGCCGGCGGGCGACGCAGTGGATCGAGACATGCAGGGGCGCGTCCTGACGCGGCCGTCAGCGCGCCATGCTGGCGCGGGAACGAGGGTGGGACAGCGTGAGTCGAGTCAAGCGCGGCGTGGCGGGTCACGCCCGGCACAAGAAAATCCTCGATCTGGCGAAGGGGCACAAGGGTCAACGCCATCGCCTCTTCCGCCGCGCGAACGAGTCGGTGCTGCATGCCTTGCAGTACGCCTACCGCGACCGCAAGGATCGCAAGGGCGACTTCCGCTCACTCTGGATTATGCGCATCAACGCCGCCGCCCGCTTGCATGGCACGACGTATAGCCGTCTGATCAACGGTCTGAAGATCGCCGGCGTCGCCGTCGATCGCAAGATTCTGGCCGACCTGGCTGTGCGCGACGATGCGGCGTTCGCCAGGCTGGTCGAAACAGCGACGACCGCGCGGGCGTAGCGGACGGAGGCCCTCTATCCCCCTTCCCCTTTCCCCCAATCCTGGAGGGAAAGGGGCGATCCGGCGGAGTATGACTCGGACGGCGTCGGGTTAACCATACTGGCCACGGGTCGCTCCAACCCGGGATCGCCCCTCGCCCAGGATTGGGAGAGGGGACGGGGGTGAGGGCCGACCGCCGCGCAGCTCGCCTCCTCCCGGCATTGCTTGAGCGCACGGCAAGCGCCCCTACCACAGCCGCCCGAACAGGTTCTGGGCGATCTGGTCGGCGGCGATCGCGACGAACAGCAGCGTCAGATAGCTGATCGAAAACCGGAACAGGCCGATCGCCGCGCGTTGGCCGGGCTGCTGATGCAGCCGCCACGCCAGTAGCAGAAAGCCGCCGCCCAGCGCCGCCGCCGATACGCCGTAAACGACGCCAACCGTACCGGTCGGCAGGAGCAGGAACGAGAGCAGCACGAGCACTGCCGAGTAGGCGACGATCTGCCGCAGCGTCTCGCGCTCGCCGCGCACCACCGGCAGCATGGGAATGTGTGCTCGCTCGTAGTCGTCCTGGAAGCGCAGCGCCAGCGCCCAGAAGTGCGGCGGCGTCCACACGAAGACGATCAGGAACATCACCACCGGCGCCCAGGCGAGCTGACCCGTGACCGCTGCCCAGCCGATCACCGGCGGCATCGCCCCGGCGGCGCCGCCGATCACGATGTTCTGCGGCGTGCTGCGCTTCAGCCAGAGCGTATACACAAACACGTAGAAGCCGAGCGCCGCCATCGATAAGAGCGCACTCAACAGATTGACCCACAGCCACATCTCGAAAAACGCGGCCACGCCAAGCGCGATTCCGAACAGCAGCGCCCGCCGTGCGGACACCTCGCCGGTCACGAGCGGCCGGCGGCGCGTGCGCACCATCAGCCCGTCCACGTCGCGGTCGAGATAGCAGTTGATCGCGCCGGCGCCGCCCGCCGCCAGGTAGCCGCCGAGCGTCGTCGCCAGGATCAGCCGCCAACCCGGCCAGCCTCTGGCGGCAAGCACCATGGCCGGTATCGTCGTCACCAGCAGCAGCTCGATGATGCGCGGCTTGGTCAGTGCGATGTAGGCATGCAGCGTCGCGCGCCAGCGCCGCCGGCGCGGCCTCACCGCCGGGACGGCGGCGCGCGGCGCGGCGCCGGATTGGCGGGGCAGGGGCACTGGTCTGGTCGCGGATTCGCCCGCGCGCAGGCCGAGGCTCATCCTGCCGCCTCCTGGGAGCGACCCGGCCGCGGCGTTCGGACTCCCTGCCCGCCTGCCGGCTCAGCCGCTCGCCCTTCGGCGGTGACGGCTTCGTCGCGCCGTGCCAGCGCAAACCCGGTCCAGGCGATCAGCACGAGCGCCGTCCACAGCGCGGCGCCAACCGCCAGGTGCAAGACGCGGATCGGCGTGACGAGTTTCGTCCAGACGTTGAGCGCGCCGATGAAGATCTGGACGACGAACAGGCCGAAGCTGTCGCGCACCATGCGCTGCGCGGTCGGATTGCCGCGCAGCCAGCGCATGGCAGCCCAGACCAACAGCGCGAAGGCCACGGTCACCAGGGCCACCACGAAGCGATGGAAGAAGTGGATGTGGACGAAGCGCGTGCCGGCGGGGATGACCTGATCGTTGCACAGCGGCCAACCCGAGCAGGAAGTGCCGGCGCCGGAACTGGCCATATAGCCGCCGCTCAACAGAAGCACGTACATTCCCGCCGCAGCCGCGACGGCCGCGCTACGGAAGGCGTGTGCCTGCCGCAGCGGCACGCTCCCCGGCCGGGCGAACGGCCGGCCGCGTGCCAGCGCCGTGGCCGCGGTCAGCGTCACCGTGGCCAGCAGCAGCATCGCCGTGCCAAGATGCGCCGTCACGATCTCCGGCGAGAGCTTCTGCGTTACCGTGGCGCCACCCAGCACGATCTGGACGATCAGCACGCCGATCGCAGCGCTGGCGAGTGTTACGACCGCGCGATCGCGGCGGTGCCAGCGCCAGGCAACGGCGGCGGTGGCGAGAATCAGCACGCTCACCAGGCTGGCGAAGAGCCGGTGGAAATACTCGATCAGCACGTGGCCGTCGGTCGTCGGCACCAGGCGGCCGTGGCAGGTGGGCCAGTCGGGGCAGGAGAGACCGGAGTTCGTGACGCGTACGGTGCCGCCGATCACGACCAACAGATAGGTGGCGACGGCCGTCGCCAGGGCCAAACGCTGGAACCTGGTCAAGGTGAGTCCTCGAGCGGCGGTCTGCGTGGGGCGGCGTGACCGCGTGGTTCGGCCCGGTCTCTGCGCTGCGCGCGGCTCCGGCGTCGGCACTGTCCGGCCAGAGCGAGCGGCGCGCGCTGACGGCTCGTTTGAGCGCACTCACCATAGCATAGCCCCCGACTACGCACATATCGCCGCTGGAGTTGCTTGCGCATTCTTTCACAGGCTCCGTATGCTCGGCGTGAAGCGCGTCGCTTCGGCCGGCCCTGGACTCAGGAGCCACTCGCCATGCTCACGCGAACCGACCAGCCGCTCGATCCGACCCCTGCCTTCAAGGACGCGGCGCGCTCTGCCGAACTGCCCGTCGTCGAGGTCGAGGGATTGGTGAAGTGCTACGGCAACGTGAGCGCGGTCGATGGCATCGCCTTCGACGTGCGGCGGGGCGAGATCTTCGGCCTGCTCGGCCCGAACGGCGCCGGCAAGACCACGACGGTCGAAATCCTCGAGGGGCTGCGCGACGCGGACGGCGGCGCAGTGCGCGTGCTCGGCCTCGACGTGCGCCGCGACCGCGAGGCGATTAAGCAGCGCATCGGCGTGCAGTTGCAAACGCCATCGCTCTTCCCGCGGCTCAAAGTGCTGGAGTTGCTGCGGCTCTTTGCGCGCTTCTACCGGCGCTCGCTGCCGCCCGAGCGGCTGATCGCGGACTTCGGCCTCGAAGAGAGCGCGGGCAAGCTGGTGAAGCAGCTCTCCGGCGGCCAGCAGCAGCGGCTCTCGGTGGCGCTGGCGCTGATCAACGACCCCGAGCTGGTCTTCCTCGACGAGCCGACCAACGGTCTCGATCCGCAGGCGCGCATCAACCTCTGGAGCGTGGTGCGCGCCTTGCAGGCGCGCGGCGTTACGGTTCTGGTCACCACGCACTACCTCGAGGAAGCAGAGCGGCTCTGCGACCGCGTCGCCATCATCGAGCGCGGCCGCATCGTGGCGCTTGGCTCACCGCGCGAGCTGATCCGCGAGACGTTCGATGAAAGCGCGGTGCTGTTTCACGCGGAAGGCGCCAGCAGCACGGAGCTTGCGGCGCTGCCGGCCGTCAGCGCCGCTCACGCCGATGAAGCCGACTGGACGCTCTACAGTACGGATGTGCCCGCCACGATGGCCGGCCTGCTTGCCTGGGCCGGGCGGCGCAAGCTTCAGATTGAAGGGCTCTCCGTACGCGGCGCCACGCTGGAAGACGTCTTCTTGAAGCTAACCGGGCGGCGGTTTCGGGACTAGCGCTGGTGGTAAAGCTGGCCCGCGCTTGCCGTTCGCCGCGCCGCAGCCGACGCACGCGCCAGTTTTGAAACCATCTGATCAGGAAGCAATCGATGGCGACCTTCATCGACCTGACGCGTGCCTACCTGCGCTCGTTTTTGCGTGAGCCGTCCGCCGTGGTCTTCTCCTTCGCCATCCCCGTGTTGTTCATCGCGGTCTTCGGGCTGATCTTCGGGAATCAGGGCACGCCGCATTACGATCTCGGCGTAGTGGTGCCGCAGTCTGGCCCCAACGCCGAGCAGCTCGCGCAGCAACTGCAACAGGTCTCAATCTTCAAGATTCACCGCGGCGCTCAGCCGGACGAACTGAAGAAGTTGAGCCACGGCGACCGCACGGCCGTGGTGGTCGTCCCGGCGGCCGTTGACCAGGCGGGCCAGGCCGCCAACGTCGCCGTCTACACCGATCCCTCGAACAGCGCCTCGCGCAGCGTCGTGCTGCCGGTGCTGCGCCAGGTCGTGGACGGCTTCGACCGCCAGCTCGCCGGGACGCCGGCCCGCGTCACGCTCGAGACGCGCTCCACCAGCGTGCAAAATCTGCGCTACATCGACTATTTGGTGCCCAGCATTCTCGCCATGTCGCTGATGCAGCTCGGCCTCTATTCGGCGGTGACGCTGGTGACGCAGCGCGAATCGAAGCTCCTGCGCCGGCTGGGCGCGACACCGCTGCGCCGCGGTACGCTGGTCGCGAGCCAGGTGGCGCAGCGCGTACTGATCTCCGTCCTGCAGGCGGTGATCCTGATCGGCGTGGGCAAGCTCTTCTTCCACGTGGACTTCACGCGCGATCTGCCGATGCTGCTGTTCTTTATCGTGCTCGGCACGCTGGCGTTCGTAGCGATGGGCTTCGTCGTCGGCGCCGTGGCCTCGTCGGCCGAATCGGCGATGCCGCTCGTGCAGTTCATCGCCCTGCCGATGCTCTTCCTCTCCGGCATCTTCTTCGAGATCGACGCCGGCCCGGCCTTTTTGCAGCCGGTGGCGCGGATCATGCCGCTGACGTATCTGGGCGATGCGCTGCGGCAGTCCACGGTGCACGTCACGGCGCTGAATCCGCTCTGGGTGGACGCCGTTGTGCTCGCGGGCTGGCTCGCCGTGAGCTTCGCCGCGTCCGTACGCCTCTTCCGCTGGGAGTGAAGGGGAGGCCGTCTCCGCTGCCGCCCCGGAGAGCTGGTTAGGCGAGGCAGCGGACGCAGGCCGTAGCCTGTGCCCGCGTCTTTCCGGCAGCTCTCGCCAGGTCGGCTCGCGTGTGCGCTATCCTCGCTGCAGGCCTGCCAGTTCCGGCCGGACCCGCGCGATAAAGTCGGCCACCGCGCTGGCGTCGAAGAAGAACATCTGGGCACGCGCGAACTTGCCGTCTCGCACCCGATAGAGGCCCAGCACCTGGTCTACGAAGCACTCACCGCCGGGACTCGTCGCCCGCCACTGCCAGAGCACCACCACCTCGTCGCCGCTGGCGCCGATCACGCGCGGCTCCATCTCGCGCTCGGCCGGCGTCGGCTGCGGCTCGTCCCACAGTTCTACCCGCTCGGTGCCAAGTGTGGCCATGAGGGCCGGCGGCCAGCGGAACTCGACCTCGGGATGATACAGCTCGTTCAAGCGTTGTCGGTCGCGTTGCTCGACCGCGCGAAAGGTTTCCAGCACGACCGCGACGTTTTCGTTCGTTCCCATGACCAGCTCCTTTCTGCAGCGGGGTCATGATCGGTAGCGATACAGCGCTGCGTATGCAACACTGTGCTGCATATCAATCCTATGCAGCCTGCCGGAGCGCGATCTACACACAACCTCCGCGGCATGCCGCATATGCAACAGAGAGACACAGATGTCGCAGAATCTGGCAGCCGGCGACCTGCGCATCCGGCGTACTCACCGGGTGTTACGGGCAGCGATGCTCGAGCTCATCGTTGAGAAAGGTTTCGCCGCGACCAGCGTGAGCGACCTCACCGCGCGGGCGATGGTCAACCGCGCCACGTTCTACCGGCACTATCGAGATAAAGATGATCTCCTGGAGCAGATCATCGCGAACATGCTGGACGAGCTCACACGCAGCGTTGGTCCGGCTGCGCCACACGACACCCCCGTGGTGCCACTGAACGAGGCTCTCCGGGCCATGCGGCGGGTGTTTGAGCATGTGGCCGAACACAGCGCACTCTACCGCGCGCTCATGGGTGCCCGGGGCAGCAGGGCATTCGACGCCCAGGTTCGCGCGTACGTTGAGACGCTGTTGCGCCAGCGCTGGCAGATTGGACGCCGAGGCCGCTCCGTCACGGGCATCCCCGAAGACGTCGGCATCGCCTTTTCCACCAGCGCCTTCCTCGGCGCCATGGCCTGGTGGCTCGAATCGGGAATGCCCTATCCGCCGGACCAAATGGCCGGCTGGCTGGCGGGGCTGTTCGTTCTCGGTCCCGTTCAGGCGGCCGGCTGGAACGTATCTTCTCCTGCCGGCGATTCCTGACGAACGTCCCATGCCTGCGGGCGCCGACCGTGGCCGTCCGCGCGAGCCGATGCATGGAAAGCGACACCGGGACGCCGCGGGGACCGGCGTCTATGCGAGCGCGGCCTCCAGCAGTTCGGTGATCTCCAATACCGTAGCGTCGCGCCAGCCCGCCCAGTAGGGGCTGCTGCGCTGGAACTCGTCGTAGTTGCGGTCCCGCTCGGCGATGGCAGCCGCTTTCTCTGCCTCTGTCGGGGAGCGGCCGAGCTTTTCCGTGAGCTGGCGCGTGCCGGACGGGCCGAAGATGGGCGAAAGCGCCTCGCGCATCTGGTCGTTGGCCAGCTTCGGCCGCTCGATCCAGTGCGCGATGTAGCGGTGATCGCTCGTGTAGAAGACGTAAACCGGAATCGACATGAATTCGCCGTTCAGCTTGAAGCGCTCGGCCGCGTCGAGGTTCTGGTCGCGTTCGAGCACGCGCATCTCCAGGCCCGCCGCGTCCGCGATCCGCTTTGCTACGGGCATGCCGCGATACACGTCCGGGCACCAGTCCTCGCCGATCACCAGCAGCTTCGCCGGGCCGTGCGGCCGCGCCGCCAGCGCGCGCAAGCGACCCGCGAGGTCGTCCGCGACGCGCATCTTCTCGAAGTTGTCGGCGAACTTGTGGCGGTTCTGCTGAATGCTGCCGACGTACTCCTCATACGTCTTCGCGGCGGCGAAGCGTTGGGGCGTTACCGCGTCCTGATAGGCCTGCCGTTCCTGCTGAGCGACCATCATGCTCTCCTTCTCAGGCCAATCGTGCCCGAGTCGCTTTACTTTATACACCATGACCGGCATTCTTGCGCCGGCTGCGGTACGCTAGGGCGGGCGACGACATGGCGAACGCGCCCGCGTTCATGCGCTCTTGCGGCGATTCGTCTGGAGGTCGGTGATGGCGAAGGACTACAGCGCGTACACCCACCTGGTCTGCGAGCGGCCCGAGGCAGGCATCCTCAAGATCACGATCAACAATCCGGAGAGCCTCAACGCGATCGCGCCGCCGATTCACACCGAGCTGGCGCACATCTGGGCCGATGTGGCCGACGACGAGGAGACGCGCGCCGTGCTGTTCACCGGCGCCGGCCGCGCCTTCTCCGCCGGCGGGGATGTGCACAATATGCGTGCCACCTGGCGTGAGCGCGACGTCGCACATACCATGCGCGAGGCGAAGCAGATCATCGACCGCATGCTGGATCTGCCCCAGCCGCTGATCGCATTGGTCAACGGCCACGCCGTCGGCCTCGGCGCCACGCTGGCACTCACCTGCGATGTGGTCTTTGCGGCGGAAGGCGCCAGGATCGGCGACCGCCACGTCAACGTCGGGCTCGTCGCCGGTGATGGCGGCGCGCTGATCTGGCCGTTGCTGGTCGGCCCGCACCGCGCGAAGCAGTTTTTGATGACGGGCGAGCTGATCGAGGCGCGCGATGCGGCGGCGCTGGGCCTGATCAACAGGACCGTGCCGCCTGAGCAGCTCGAAGCCGAGGGTCTGGCCTTCGCCCGCACCCTGGCGTCGCTGCCGCCGCTCGCGGTGCAATGGACGAAGCTCTCGATCAACAAAACGCTCAAGCTGATCGCCAACGCCGCCTTCGAGACATCGCTCGCCTACGAGGGCGCCAGCATGCTCTCGCAGGACCATCTTGAGGCGGTCAGCGCCTTCATCGAGCGCCGCGCGCCAACCTTTACCGGGCGTTAGCGGGGTGCCGCGGCTGACCCGTGCCGGCGCTTTGCTCCCCGATCCCTTCCCGTTCCGTCACCGCACGATCGCCCCAGCTCTCCCAGATGCTTGTCGTACGGAGCAGATCTGCTTGCCAGCTGGTGATAGGACAACGGGGAGTAGGAGGGCCGCCCTACCCTACCTGTCGCGCTTCTCCAGCACCCGCCCGAGCGCGCGGCCCTTGTCCGGCGTCGGGTCTGCTACGTCACCGTAGATCTCGCGGCCTTCGTGGTCTTGCGGCAGATACTCGGTGATTGGCAGGCCATCTGCAGTCGTAAACAGCAAGCAATGGCAGTACTTGTAGATCTGCATCTCGTCGCAGGCGCAGATCCAGGTGCGCCGCTTCGCCTCTTCGTCACGCGGCAGATACAGCCCCTCGGGCCAGCGGCCGTTCGCATCCTTCTCGGGATAGAAGTTGCAGGGACAGATCGGCCGGCCGTAGCGGTCGATGTGCGAGGCGAGGCCTAACACCACGCCTGCCGTGACCTCCCGCTGCGGGTGCAGGAAAGTGCCCGACTTCTCCGCGAACTTCGCCGCATAGTTCCACATTTTGTCGATCGAAGCCTGTTGCGGCTGCTCCATACGTTTCCGCCTGCACACCACATGCCGTCCGCGGCGCGACGCACGCCGCCCGCGCCAGCACGATCATCGTCCCGCATCGACGCCGCGGGACTCAAGCCAGGCTGGATCTGACGAGCGCAACGGCAGGGTTCAGCGTATCCTTGAGGCAAAGGCGACGCGCCGGGAAACGAGCGCCGCATGGAGGTTGCCGATGGCGGATGACCTGGGCCTTGAGCCGTTCGACTCCGATCCGCAGCTCGCTGAGCTGCCCGCCGAGCGCATCACGAAGGCCTACGCCGGCGCGAAGCGCATGTCCGAAAAGTACGTGGAGCGCGGACCGTACGTCTTCTTTCCCGACGCGGTCACCGTCGAGCTGGTGCAGCGTGGGCTGGCGAAGAACGAACTGCTGCACGGCAAGCGCTACTGTCCTTGAATGACGATCTCGGGCGACCCGGACGAGGATCGCCTGAAGATCTGTCCGTGTGACAGACATCACGAGGACATCGCCCGCGACGGCTTCTGCATCTGAATGTTCTTCGTCTCGAGCGAGTTCGCTCGAAAGTACGAGGCCGGCGAAGAGTTCGGCAGCACGCTGGACCAGGTCGTGGAGCACGGCGAGAGCCTGTTTCCGGCCGTCCACGATCCTGATGCGCAGAAGGAGAGCAAGGCGCAGCGGGCCGAGCGCGCCCGCGAGCGCAGCAGCGACGGCTAACGGACGCGCCGCTGCGTCGAGGTGAGGCCGATGAGCATCTTTTGCCCGCGCTGCGCCTGGCGGCCGCAGCTCTGGTCCCGCTGGCAATGCCGGCCGGGCTGCCTGACGGTGTGGAACACGTTCGATACCCACGCCCTCTGTCCCGGCTGCCGCAGGCAGTGGCGCGAAACGATGTGCTTCGGTTGCCGCCGCATGTCGCCTCACGTCGATTGGTATCATGACGACCTGATGGACGAGATCGACGAGATCGTCCGCGTCGCGAACGAGCGGCCGGATCTGATTCCGGTTTGATACGCCGCAACGGTCGGCGCGGTCATGCAGATCGAGCCCTGCCGCATCTGCGGCGAGCCCGCGCTCGAACGGTACGCCGTGCGCCGCGCGGCTTTGACCGAGATGACGCAGGAGCGGCGGCGCGTGCCGCTCTGCGAGCCGCACCGCAGATGGCTTGAGCGGGCAGGTCTGCGCGGCCGCACCATGCCGGATGGCTCGATCTGGTGGTTGGCTGAGCCCTGAAGCGCGACTACACTACGGAATTGCCGGGCAGCGTCCCGACGCCCCGCCGGCGCTCGCCAGAGCGTCGTTCGCATTCCCGTCAGCACCACGAGCAACGAGAGGGCAGGCGCCATGACCAGGTACATCTACAAGTTCGCGGAAGGCAACGCCACGATGCGCGATGAGCTGGGCGGCAAGGGCGCCGGCCTCGCCGAGATGACCAATATCGGCCTGCCCGTACCCGCCGGCTTTACGATCACCACCCAGGCCTGCCGCGACTACTACGCGGGCACGCTCAACCGCGCCGAGTTCGAAGAGGAACTGGCCTCCGCGATCGCGTGGCTGCAAGGCGCTGCCGGCCTGCGCTTCGGCGGCAATCCGCCGCTGCTCGTCTCGGTTCGCTCCGGCGCCAAGTTCTCGATGCCGGGCATGATGGAGACGCTGCTCAACGTCGGACTCGAGGGCGAGCAGGGCATCGGCAGCCTGGGCAACGCCTTCGGCTCCCAGCATTTCGCGCTCGACGCGTACCGCCGCTTCCTGCAACTCTACGGCAAAGTGGTGCGGGAGATTCCCGCCGAGCAGTTCGAGGCAGTACTGAACGAGGCGAAGCAGCAGGACCGCGTGCAGAGCGACCACCTGCTTTCTGATGCCGCGCTGCGCCGTGTCGGCGAGCAGTACCGCGCGATCATCGCCGGGCACTCCGGCCCGCCGCCGGCCAGCGCGCTCGACCAGATCCACGATGCGATCGAAGCGGTCTGGAAGAGCTGGAACGGCGAGAAGGCCCGCACCTACCGCGAGCACGAAAGCATCAGCCACGATCTGGGCACCGCCGTCAACATCGTGCAGATGGTGTTCGGCAACGCCGACGAACGCTCCGGCACGGGCGTGCTTTTCACCCGCGACCCGAACACCGGCGAGCCGCGGATCTACGGCGAATATCTTGAGCAGGCGCAGGGCGAGGACGTGGTCTCCGGCGCGCGCACGCCGCACGACCTCGCCTGGCTGCGAGAGCAGATGCCGGCGGTGCACGAACAACTGATCAACACCGTGCACCTGCTCGAAGACCACTACAAGGATATGCAGGATGTCGAGTTCACCGTCGAACGCGGCAAGCTCTACGTGCTGCAGACGCGCAACGGCAAGCGCACGCCGGCCGCGGCCGTGCGCATCGCCGTCGATCTGGCCAACGCCGGTACAATCGATCAAGAGACGGCGCTCGGCCGCGTCAGCACGGACGAGATCGTGCGCCTGCTGCTGCCGCAGTTCGAGCCGGAGGCGCTGAAAGCGGCCAGGCCGGTGCTGAGCGGGCTTGCGGCTTCGCCGGGAGCCGCGGCCGGCCGCGCGGCGCTCACAGCCAAACGCGCTGAGCAGATGGCGAAGGACGGCCCGGTCATCCTCGTGCGTGACGAGACCTCGCCGGACGACATCGCCGGCATCATCGCCGCGCAGGGCGTGCTCACGGGCCGCGGCGGACGCAGCAGCCACGCCGCCGTGGTGACGCGCGGCATGGGCAAACCGGCCGTCGTCGGCGCCAGCGGCCTCGAAGAACTGAAGCTGAATGAGGGCGTCGAGATCTCGATCGACGGCGCCAGCGGCGAGGTCTATCTCGGCCGCCTGCCCACGATTCCTGCCCAGCTCGAAGGCAACGAGGAGTTGCGCACCTTGTTAGGCTGGGCAGACGAGCGCGCCCGGCTCGGCGTCGAGGCAAACGCCGACACGCCGCACGACGCGGCCGCCGCCCGCGCCATGGGCGCGACCGGCATCGGCCTCTGCCGCACGGAGCACATGTTCTTCGACCCGGAGCGGCTGCCGTGGGTGCAGGAAGTGCTCGCCTCGCCCGAGGGCGCGGACAGCTTCACCGAGGCACTAAAACGGGTCGAGGAGTTCCAGTACGAGGACTTCGTCGGCATCCTGCGCGCCATGGACGGCCTGCCCGTTACCGTCCGCCTGCTCGACGCGCCGTTGCACGAGTTCCTGAGCGAGGAGATGGGCGTGCGGCCGGAGCAGAACCCGATGCTCGGGCATCGCGGCTGCCGCATGGGTATCACGCACCCCGCGCTCTACGTGGCCCAAGCGCGGGCGATCGTGCGGGCGGCGAAGAAGCTCAGAGACGAGGGGCTGAACCCGCAGCCCCGGATCATGCTGCCGCTGATCGCCACGTTGACCGAGCTCGAGTTCCTGCGGGCGAGGCTGGAGCCGGAGGCGGGCGGCTGGCCGATCGGGATCATGGTCGAGACGCCGCGTGCCGCGCTGATCGCGGACACGCTCGTGCACGCTTCCGACTTCTTCAGCTTCGGCACCAACGATTTGACGCAGATGACCTTCGGCCTCTCGCGCGACGACGCCGAGGAGTCTTTTCTCACGGCCTACGGCGAACTCGGCCTGATCGAGGTCAGCCCCTTCGTCACCGTGGATCCGAACGGCGTTGGCAAGCTCGTCGAGATCGCGACGGACGCGGGACGCAAAGCCAAGCCGCAGTTCGAGGTCGGTGTCTGCGGCGAGCACGGCGGCGATCCGGAGAGCATCCACTTCTTCCACAAAGCCGACGTGAGCTACGTCTCCTGTTCGCCCTACCGCGTGCCGGTGGCGCGTCTGGCCGCGGCGCAGGCCGCGCTCGGCCTGGCTGAATCGCGCACGAAGTAAGGTGTACGCCGCAGCGAGCGGCGCGGAGTAGAGCATGGTCAGCATTCCCGACAGCGCCCGCGCCGTGATCGAGTCCGGCGCGCTGGGTCACCTGGTCACACTGAACGCCGACGGCAGCCCGCAGATCACGCTCGTCTGGGTGGGGATCGAGGGCGATGAGCTGCTCACCGGCCACCTTGGCCTCTGGCAGAAGGTCAAGAACGTGCAGCGCGATGACCGTGTCGTGCTTTCGTTCGAGACTGATCGCACCGCCCCCAACGGTCTCACTGAATACCTGGTGGTGCACGGCCGCGCCCGCGTTCAAGAAGGTGGGGCGCCCGAACTGACGCACCGGCTGGCGCAGGTCTACATCGGCCCCGGCGCGAAGTGGCCACCGATGGACAACCCGCCGCCCGGCTATGTGCTGCGTATTACGCCGGAGCGCTTCACCGGCAATGGGCCGTGGGCGGCGCGCGGCTGACGCGTCTGCATGCAGCCTCTGGTTCCGTCGGCGCGAATCAGGGGTCAGACCTCGCCACGACATGCCTTATATATATTTGCCGTTCAGGCTGTCGTAACAAGGTGTCGGGTGGTTGAACCGGCGACCGTTCCTTACAGGACAAGCACTGCTCCGACCATCGTGACCAGCGCACCGAGCAGCTTCCCAGCCAGGTGCTCGCGCTCGCGCAGGAGCACAATCGCCAGGACGACCGAGATGATGGCCGTCATGCCCAGCAGCGGGTCAATCTGCGCAGCATTCCGACCAATCCGATAGGCGTAGAAGACACACAGGGTTCCGAGGGTGTCGTTCATGCCCAGCACCGTGATACAGGCCGCACGGCGTCTGGTGAAGTAGAAGCGCAGGTGTTGCAGCGTCTGTGGACGTGTCACCAGCAGCGCCAGCACGGGCAGGTAGCACACGTACACGATGAGGGAGATAGGGTCCACGCTGCGGTCCAGGAAGAACGAAAGCAGGTCCATCGCTGAATAGAACACGGTGGCAACTACTACCAGCAGTACACCGCGACTGTACCGGAACTCGTGTCTGCCTGATACGGCAATGGTGATGCCGAGCACGACGGCCACTGCGCCGAGCACCTTGTTGGCAGTGACCGCCTCGCCTAGGAAGACAAACGCCCCGAGCACGGTCCAAAACTTATGGCCGGCCTGGTAGACAATCGTGGTTTCAGACGCCTCGACACGCTGCAGGGCAGTGAAGTACAGCACGGGGCCGATGGTGGCGCATGCGGTGAGCGGCAGGAAGAGGAGCAGTTGGGAGGCGCTGAGGTGGTACTGGAAGCCGCCGGGATGCAGGGCGGCAAACAGCAGCGCGATGGTGCCACCGATGCCGAAGAACGTCATGGACTGCGCGTAGGGGTCGGACTGCTCATCGCGCAGGAGCACGCGGTGCAAGAGCGTGTTCGACGAGGCGATGAGGATGGCAAGGAGAATCAGGGGAAGCCACGTCACGAGCACTGGCTCCTTCGTCATGGTCGTCTCGACCACCGCCGCGGCGATGGACGGCGCCGTTTTCCAGGCACGGGAAGACCGTGACGGTCTGCATCCGTGCCGGAAAGCAGCCAGACGGGTCACACGAAAGGAGCAGCTCGCCCGTTCAGGCGGCTGCAGCGCTGGACCGGCTAGGGTTGCTGGCGCCGATAACGCAGGCCGTCGACAGAGAGGAACCCGCTGGGTCCCAAGACTGGCGTCATGATGGGGCTCCTTTCGGTCTGCCACCGTCGCTGGCCGAGCAGGTTGACGTGGGACGGGCCAGACGCGTGTAACGAGGCGACTAGCGTACGGCGCGATAGCCTCAACTGCAAATATGTGTAAGGCATGTCGGGTCATCCGCGGACTTGGTGAAGGCGAGTCGTCTACGCTAGCGACGTTATGCCG
>CALFMN010000123.1 GCA_937879875.1 uncultured Chloroflexota bacterium
CTACACGCGTAAGATCGTCGGCAGCGTCAGATGTGTATAAGAGACAGGGGAGCATGTTTGCGGTCGGGAGCGGGTTGGATGCCGGCAGCATCGGCGCAGGGGCGGAGGGGCCGGCAGCCTGCGCCAGGCCGGGCGGTGTGGTCAGAGTAACCGGGCCGCCGCCGGGCATGGGCGCAGGAGCCGGGATCACCGGCGCACTCGGCGCTGACCCGCCATCGGCGCTGACGGCCGGCACCACTGCCAGCCGCGCCGCCGTGCCGAGCATGAGCGCCGCCGCAACTGCTAGCCAGCGGTTCACTCGAACGCTCCCCGCGACCGTCTCTGTCTTTGCCTAGAGTATCGGCACAGAGTCTGTCGGCGGTAAGGGGATAGTAACAGTTCAGTAACGTCCGCCGCAATTCCGTAACGGTTACGATCTGGATGCAGTTTTCCTGCAAGGCTCGGTGCTTGTGGCACGATACGCCGCATGCTGGCTCCTCCCGATCCGGCCGCGCGGCTGCCTGCCGTTATACTGGTACGGGCGGCGGCGCGAGCTGGCCGCCGGGCGGGAGGCAGCATGGCAGACGAATTGCGCCCCGGGCTGGTCGGCGAAGCAGAGCTGGTCTGCGGTCCGGAGCACGCCGCGAGCCGCTTCGGCGCCGAGGGCATCGAGGTTCTGGCCACGCCGATCATGGTCGGCCTGATGGAGCACGCGGCGATCATGGCCGCCGACCATGCCCTGCCAGCGGGCTCGCAGACCGTCGGCACGAGCATGAACTTCAAGCACAGCGCGGCCACGCCGCTCGGCGTGCGCGTCCACGCCCGCGCCGAACTGACGGAGGTGGAGGGACGGCGTCTCGTCTTCCGCATCGAGGCGTTCGATCCGTGGGAGCAGATCGGCTCAGCGGAGCACGAGCGCTTCGTGATTCAGCGCGACCGCTTTCTTGGGCGCGTGGTCGAGAAGGCCAGCCGCCCGCCCGCCGGCTGAGCGGGGCGCCGCTCTGCCCGCCGCCTGGCTTTCGCCCCACGCCCGCGTCTGTTCACATGAATACATGAACGCATCCGATACTGAACGCCCGGCGCTGCCGCCCGGCGCACGGCCGCTGGCGCCGCCGGCCGATCTGGTCGGCGCAATCGAGAGCCTGCTGTTCGTGGCCGAGGGGCCGGTTGAGCCGGCGGCGCTGGCCGCGGCGCTCAACCTGTCCACCGGGCAGGTCGAAGCGGCGCTGATCGAACTGTCGGACGGTTGCCGTGGCCGCGGCATTCGCCTGCAGCGCGGCGATGGCGTGGTGCAGCTCATCTCGGCGCCCGAGTTCGGCCCCTACGTCGAGCGATTTTTGGGCGCGGCCTCCGAGCAGCGGCTCTCCGGCGCGGCGCTGGAAACGCTGGCGATCATCGCCTACCAGCAGCCCGTCACGCGCATGGCGATCGAAGCGATCCGCGGCGTGAGCTGCGAACGTGCGCTGGCGACGCTGCGCGCGCGCGATCTGGTGAGCGAAGTCGGCCGCGCCGAAACTGTGGGGCGTCCGCTGCTCTACGGCACCACGTTGCGCTTCCTCGAATACTTCGGCCTTGAGCAGACGGACGATCTGCCGCCGCTCACCGATGACGCCTGACTGCGCCGCCCACGTCGCTTTCGCTCGAAACCGGACCCCAACCCGCCTGCTGTGGTAACGATATAGTGGGCATGCAGACGCCGCGGCAGCCGGCGGATGGGCAGCAGAAACGGAGGCCGGCATGGCCGGGCAGCACGCAAACACGGACAGCGAGAGCGGCGGTCCGCCGCTGCGGGTGATCGTTTCCGGCACCGGCCGCATGGGCCGCGAGGTGATGGCCGGTGTCTCTCGCCAGGAGGACATGACCGTCGTCGGCGTGCTGGAAAAGTTCGCGGAGGGCGATCGCATCGCCCTGCCCGACGGCAGAGACGTACCCCTGAGCAGCGATGCCGAGCAGCTCTTCGGCAGCGTGCCCGCGGACGCGCTGGTAGACTTCACCTTCCATGAGTGGACGCAGCAGGTGGCGCCGCTGGCGGTGCGCGCGGGCGTGCGGCCGATCATCGGCACCACGGGCCTGCCCGATGCGTTTGTCGAGCGGCTGGCGCGCGAGTGCGCCGAGCGCAAAGTCGGCGGCATCGTCGCGGCGAACTTCGCCCTCGGCGCCGTGCTGCTGATGCACCTCTGCCGTGTGGTGGCGCCCTTCTTCGACTACGCCGAGGTGATCGAGTTGCACCACGAGGCGAAGGTCGATGCGCCCTCCGGCACCGCCTACGCGACCGTGCGCGAGATGCTGCGCGCCCGTGGCGATCGGCCATTTACTCTTCCCGAGACAACGAAAATCACCCTTCCGGGCACGCGCGGCGGCAGCGAGGGCGGCATTACCGTACACAGTGTGCGGTTGCAGGGGCTCGTGGCGCATCAGGAGGTGATCTTCGGCGCCCTCGGCCAGACGCTGACGCTGCGGCACGATACGACCAGCCGCGAGTCGTTCATTCCCGGCGTGCTGCTGGCGGTGCGGCATCTGATGGCGCGGCAAGAGCTGGTGATCGGCCTCGATCGGCTGATGGGCTTGCAGCCGTGAATCGGTTACAATTTCGTAAACACGCACGGCGCGTGTGATCTGTGCGGACTGCGGCTCCGTAATACGAAGCGGGGAGCGTCCGCCGTAGACGTGGCCGGTCATGCGGCCGGCAAGGGGAGCGCAACGATGGCAGCGGAGCCGTATCACGCATCGGTTGCCGAGCGCGGCTCGGAGCCATCGAGCCGCGGCGCTCGGCTGCGTCGCCGTGAGCGTGGTGAGGGTGGAACGAGCGATGCGGGCGTCAGGGGGATGATGAGCTCTACAGACGGCGAGGTGTTCGCCATGCAGGCAACTCCGCCGGAGCGCCGCGCCAGCACCGACGCGGAGCGTGAGGCGTTCGGCGCTATTCTCGGTCGCATCCTGCGCTCGGGCGGCTTCCGTTTCGACGACGACACCGTGTCTCGCCTGCGCAGCGTCGTGTGGGAGCGCGTGCGCGCCTCCGGCGCCGGCAACGCCCAGACGTATCTCACCCGGTTGACAGACCCGGCCGAGGTGCAGCAGATCCACGCGGCCATCGCCGTGCGCGAGACGCGCTTCTTCCGCATGCCCACGCAGTTCGAGCTGCTGAGCGATGATGTCCTCCCCGCGCTGTGGTTTCGGCGTGGCAGCGACACGCGGTTGCTGCTCTGGAGCGCGGGCTGCGCCAGCGGCGAAGAGGCGTATTCACTCGGCATCGTGACGCTGGATGCGGCGATCCGCCGGGGCGTGCCGCTGACCGAGCCCGCGCGCGTGATCGGCTCCGATATCGACGGCTCCGCTCTGCGCATCGCGGAGAACGCCGTCTACAACGAGCGCGCCCTCGCCAATGTGGCGCCGGCGCTGCGCTCGCGCTACTTCGTCCGCGCCGGGCACGACTGGCGCGTGGCCGAGACGCCGCGCCGGCTGGTCCAGTTTCAGCGCTGGAGCCTGCTGGACGCGGTTTGGCCGCTGGCGCCGGACCGTGTTGACGTGCTTTTCTGCCACGATGTGCTGCCGTTTTTCTCAGCGGAGGAGCGGAGGCATGTGCTGGCGCGGTTCTGCCGGGTGCTCGCGCCGGGCGGCTATCTCTTCCTCGGCCACGGCGAGACGCTTGCCCCCGTGCCCGACGTACTCGAAGAGGTGCATCTGCCCAGCGCCTCGTTTTACCAGAAGGTGAGTGGCGAGTAGGGAGGAGAGAGTGGTGAGCGGCGCCGGGTCTGGCCCGCGCACCATTCACGCATCCTGATACGTGCCTCAGCGTCTCTGGCCCGTAGTTATGGCCACCGCGCTGCCCGGTCTTGCCTCCGTCACGCCGGCGCTTCACGATCCGTCCGGTGCGCGTGTTTCGCACGGTTCATGTCGATGAGGCGCGGCGCTCGGTCTGCGGGCGCTCCACGCCCGAAGGAGGCAACCATGGTCGCCGAGTACCGCACCGATCAGGTCGGCAGCCTGCTGCGCCCGCCTGAACTGCTGCGGGCGCGGGCCGCGCACAAAGCCGGGCAGATCGACGCCGACGAGCTGCGCCGGCTGGAGGACGAGGCGATCCTTGCCGCCCTCCAGATGCAGCGCGAGGTGGGGATCGCGATCTTCAGCGACGGTGAACTGCGCCGCGATGCCTGGATGACCGATCTGGCCGACGCCGTCGATGGCTTCGTCGAGCATCATCGCGTCATGCGCTGGCACCGGCCGGACGGCGGCATAGAAGAAGAGCCCAGCCGCGCAAAGGTCGCCGGCGGCAAGCTGCGCCAGCACCGCCGGCTGGCGGCACACGAGGCCGCATTCCTGAAGCAGCAGGCCCCCGGCCCGTTCAAGATCACCATGCCCAGCCCCGCCGCCTCGATGTTTGCCGCCTACGTGCCGGGCATCAGCGATGCGGCCTATCCAACGCGCTTCGACTTTTTGACGGACCTGGTCGCGATCGTGCGCGGAGAGCTGCAGGCGCTGGTGAACGAGGGCGTGCCCTATATCCAACTGGACGAGGGCTTTACGTCGTATCTGGGTGCAGACTGGCGCGAGCGCATGCAGCGCCTGGGCCACGACCCGGACCAGACGCTGGTGGCGGCGATCGCAGCCGAAAACGCCTGCTACGACGCGGTGCCGCGTGAGCGCGTCACGCTGGGCATGCACATCTGCCGCGGCAATTCGAAGAGCCGCTGGGGCCAGTCCGGCGGCTACGACTGGCTGGCGGAGCAGGTCTTCGGCTCGCTGCACGTCGATCGCTTTCTGCTGGAGTACGACAGCGCGCGGGCGGGCAGCTTCGCGCCGCTGCGCTTCGTGCCGAAAGGCAAGACGATCGTGCTGGGGCTGATCAGCACCAAGACGGGAGAGCTGGAGTCGCAGGACGAACTGCTGCGCCGCATCGAGGCGGCGGCCCGCTATCTGCCGCTGGAGCAACTGGCGCTCAGCCCGCAGTGCGGCTTCGCCTCGGTGGACGAGGGCAACCTGCTGACGCCGGACGAGCAACGGCGCAAGCTGGAGCTGGTCGTGGACACGGCGCGCGAAGTCTGGGGCTGAACGGCTGATCGCGCCCACGTCGGGCGCCTAACCCTGCTTTCGCTGAAGCGAAACCTGTCCCTTCCCGAAACGGGACGGGACTTCTGGAGCGCTCCCAGCAGCGCCAGACGGTGGCGGGGTCGCGGTGCCCTTGTGGGACCACCGGAAGGATGGTCTGCTTCCGTCCGGGCGGCCTCGAACCCAACCCAACCCTTCCCGCCTCGGGAAGGGACAGCTTTGCCGCAAGGCAAAGCAGGGTTAGGTGCTCCGCCCGTCCCACAACTCATCAATTGCAACTACACGCACACGCATGATTCCATATGTATGGACAGCGGCAAAATCGTTCTCTGCTCACCGACCAGGAGCCGCCGTTCGTCTGCCGTTGAAGCCCCTGTGACGCCGCGCGTATCATGAATGCGCGGCGCCGGTTTATGTTGGACGCCGCCTGCAAGCTTTAGTTTGGGGGAGGACATGGCAAACCGGACCTACAGCGTGGCCGTGGTGGGCGCGACGGGCCTTGTCGGGCGCGAGTTCCTGCGCATTCTTGAGACAAGCCCCTTTCCGCTGAAAGCGCTGCGCCTGCTCGCGTCCAAACGCTCGGCCGGTTCTACCATGCGCTTCCGCGGCGGCGAGCTGCCCGTCGAAGAGACGACGGACCAGAGCTTCGCCGGCCAGGACTTCGCCTTCGTCTCCGCCACCACCGAAGCGAGCAAGCAGTGGGTGCCGATCGCCGCGCGGGCGGGCGCCGTCGCCATCGACGACAGCTCCGCCTTCCGCATGGAGCCGTCGGTGCCGCTGGTCGTGCCCGAGGTCAACGCGGCCGATCTGGACGGGCACGGCCGCATCGTGGCGATTCCCAACTGCTCGACGACGCCGCTGGTGCTGGCGCTCTGGCCGCTGCACCAGGTCAACCCGGTGCAACGCGTCGTCGTTGCGACCTATCAGTCCGTCTCCGGTACGGGCACGGCGGCGGTGGAAGAGCTGCGGGCGCAGTCTCGGGCGCTGGCATTGGATGCGGGCGCCGAGCCGAAGGCCCAGGTCTACTCGCACCCGATCGCCTTCAACCTGCTGCCGCAGATCGACAGCTTTCTGGAGAACGGTTACACCAAAGAGGAGTGGAAGATGGTGCAGGAGACGCGCAAAATCATGCACGCGCCCGACCTGCCCATCAGCGCGACTTGCGTGCGCGTGCCCGTCTTCACCTGCCACAGCGAGGCCGTGCACGTCGAATTCGCACGGCCGATGGCGCCGGAAGCAGCGCGCGCGCTGCTGGCGGCGCAGCCCGGCATCTGCATTCAGGACGACCCGGCGCGTGGCGTCTACCCGCATCCCGCCGCGGCGGCGGGCAAAGACCCCGTCTACGTGGGCCGCATTCGCCGCGACGCCTCGCATCCGCACGCGCTGGCGCTGTGGCTGGTCAGCGACAACCTGCGCAAAGGCGCCGCGCTCAACGCCCTGCAAATCGCCGAGGCGATGGTTGAGCGCGGGCTGGTGTAGAGGGCGCGTGGCCCTCATCCTCACCCCCTCCCCTCTCCTTCTCCCAATTCTGGAGAGAAGGAGAGGGGCGATCCTGGGTCGGGCGTTCCAAAGGGCGCCGGGGCAGCGATCGGTGTATTGTAAGTGCGCGTCATAACGCACCCAACGTGTCTGCGACGGCGCCACGCCTTCAGCCCCGAACCATTGGAACGCGGTCCCCCTTCTCCCAGGATTGGGAGAAGGGGACAGGGGATGAGGGCCGAACGGCCGCTAGCTCAGAGGAGAAACGCTGATGGTCGAGATTGGCCGGCTGCTTACTGCCATGGCGACCCCGTTCGACCGCAACGGTGAGGTAGATTTCAACCAGGCCGCGCGGCTCGCCCGCGCCCTGCTCGACTCCGGCTCCGACGGCCTCGTCGTGGCCGGCACCACCGGCGAGTCGCCCACACTGACCACGAAGGAGAAGTGGCAGCTCTTCGCCGCCGTGAAGAAGGCGGCCGGCGGCCGCGGCGCCGTGGTCGCCGGCACCGGTAACTACAACACGGCGGAGAGCATCGAGTTGTCGCGTGAGGCCGAGCGCATCGGCGTCGACGCGCTGCTGCTGACCGTGCCCTACTATAACAAGCCCTCGCAGGACGGGCTGTTCCGTCACTTCGAGGCGATCGCGCGCAGCACCTCGCTGCCCTGCGTCCTCTACAACGTGCCCAGCCGCACCGTCACGGACATGAGCGCCGAGACGACGGTGCGCCTCTCGCACATCCCCAACATCGTCGGCATCAAAGAGGCGAGCGGCAATCTGGCCCAGATCAGCAACATCATCCAGGGCGCCCGCGGCGACTTCCGCGTCTGGAGCGGCAACGACGAGGACACGCTGCCGATTCTGGCGATCGGCGGCTACGGCGTGGTCAGCGTGCTCTCGCACCTGGTCGGCTCGCAGATTCAGCAGATGATCCAGGCGTTCGTCAACGGCAGCAACGAGAAGGCCGCCGAGATCCACCGCCGGCTGCTGCCGCTGGTCAAGGCGATGTTCCTGATTGGCAACCCGTCGCCGCTGAAGTACGCGCTCAACCAGGCCGGCTTCAGCGTGGGCGACCCGCGCCTGCCGCTGGTGCCACCCGACGAGCCGACGGCGGCGAAGATCCGCGAGGCGCTGGCGGCGCAGCGCCTCGATCTGCCGGTGACCGTGTAGTGGGGGCAGCAGGCAATGGGCGGCGGGCAGCGGCAATGGTTGATAGCCGGCGCGCCGCTGGTCGCGACTGCGCCGCGAAGAGCGCACACCGTGCGCCCCTACAGGTGACCATAGCGCCCCGCCTTCAGCCGCATTGCGCCGTATCAAGATCTCCCCTTCCCCTGGTATTGGGGCTGTCTCTTATACACATCTGACGCTGCCGACGATCTTACGCG
>CALFMN010000124.1 GCA_937879875.1 uncultured Chloroflexota bacterium
GCATTCGGTTGCAGCATCTCTATCCCACAATCCCGGCGTGACTGCCTACTAGCGTCTAAGCGCCCGCGCGTTGTAGCATCCGCTTCGGCCAGGACTGGGCCCGGCTGCGGGCGGCCTGGACCGGCAGCGCTTGACGAAAGGACAAACCGCCGTGGACCTCGGACTCTCCGAAGAACAGGAAATGCTCAAGAACTTCGCCCGCGACTTCCTTGAGAAGGAGGTGCCGGAGAAGTACGTCCGCGACATGGAGGAGGACGAGAAAGGCTACAGCCCTGAAGTCTGGTCCAAGATGGCCGAGCAGGGCTGGCAGGGTCTGATCATCCCCGAGGACAACGGCGGCACCGGCCTCGGCTTCCTCGACCTGATCGTGCTGCTGGAAGAGTTCGGCCGCGCCCTCGTGCCGGGGCCGTTCATCGCCACCACGCTGGCCGCCATCGCCCTGCTCGAAGGCGGCAGCAACGAGCAGAAGCAGCAGTACCTGCCGCGCATCGCCTCCGGCGAGGCGATCGCCACGCTCGCCATCACCGAGCCGTCGGCACGCTGGGACGCCGAGGGCATCCAGCTGCAGGCGACCAGAGGCGCCAACGGCTATACGCTGAATGGCACCAAGCTCTTCATCCCCGACGCGCACGTGGCCGACCTGCTGGTCGTGGCCGCCCGCACCGGCGGCAGCGGCGAGAGCGGCGTCTCGCTGTTCATCGTCGATGCGAAGAGCCCCGGCATCTCCACCGAAGTGCTGAAGACGATCGCCAGCGACAAGCAGTGCGAGGTCAAGTTCGAGAACGTGCAGGTGCCGGCGGCCAACTTGCTCGGCGCCGAGGGCCAGGGCTGGGATACGCTGCAAAAGGTCATGCTCAAGGCCACGGTGATGGAGTGCGCCTATCTCGTCGGCCTGGCGCAGATGGACTTCGAGATCAGCGTCAATTACGCCAAAGAGCGCGTACAGTTCGGCCGGCCGATCGGCAGCTTCCAGGCGATTCAACACAAGTGCGCCGATATGGTCACGGACGTGGACGGCGCTCGCTTCATCATGTACCGCGCCGCCTGGAGCGTGGCCGAGGGCGAGCCGGACGCCGCGCTCAACGTGCATATGGCGAAGGCCTGGTGCAGCGAGGCGACGCGGCGCGTGGTCGCGCACGGCCAGCAGATCCACGGCGGCATCGGCTTCACCAAGGACTACAAGATCCAGCTCTTCTTCCGCCGCCAGAAGCGCAGCGAGCTGATGTGGGGCGACGCCGACTTCCACCGCGAGAAGGTGGCCGACGCGCTCGCGTTGTAGGGAACAGGTGACAGGTTACTGGTGACAGGTGACAGTGAATGCGGGCTGCTCGCGGCGCTGCGAGCAGCCCGCCTCTTTGTGCTTGTGTGCTGGCTGCGTCGGTGATGAACGTCCGCGGCCGACTTCCTGTAATCTGTCACCTGTAACTTGTTCCCTGAAGCGGAGCGACCGATGCCCGACGACTGCCTCTTCTGCCGTATGGCCGGCGGCGTCATGGACGTGCCGAAGGTTTACGAAGATGATCAGATCTTCGTGATCCGCGACATCAACCCGCGGGCGCCGGTTCATGACCTGATCATTCCGAAGCGGCACATCCCCACCGCCGAGGATGTGAGCGACGCGGACGGCCTGTTGCTCGTGCAGATGCTGCTGACGGCGAAGCGTGTGGCCGCAATCGAGGGCATCGCAGAGCGCGGCTACCGGCTCGCCTTCAACGTGCGCGGCGATTCCGGCATGACGATCTGGCATCTGCACCTGCACCTTGTCGGCGGGAGGAAGCTTGGCCCGGAAGGCTGAGGTCCGGCCGCGACTGTCCGCCGCGCGTGGTCCGGCCGTGCAGATGTTCACCGCTTTTCTCGGCACTACGTCGCGCAGCCGTTGACCGCGCACCGGTACGGGCGAGTACGCTGACACAACATGTCCCGGTGCATACCGGCACTGCACGAAGGGAGAGCAGATGTTACGCTCCAAATTCCTGGTTCTGCCCGCGCTGGCGTTGACATTGGCGCTCGCCGGCTGCGGCAGCAGCAAGAACAACAGCAGCAACAAGAATGCCGCCAACCAGACCGCGCCAACGCAGGCCGCGCCGATCGCCGCGACGACGGCAGCCAGCAGCGCCACAAAGGCCGCGGGCTCGGTCACGGCGCCGACGCAGGCCGCCACCGTTGCCGCCGCCAGCGCGACGAAGCCGGCCAGCGGCTCGAGCGTGGTGATCAGCGCAAGCTCGGTCAGCGGCGGCAGCAGCAGTTCGACAACGGTGTGCTCCAGCTCAAGCAGCAGCACGAACACCGGACAGATTGATGCCAATTTGCAGTCGCTGCTCGCCAAAGTCGCGCTCACGGACAAGGACTTGCCGGCGGGGTACACGAGTCTGTCCGGGTTTACCGGTGGCGCCGGCCAGTCGGATCTGACCTACGCCAACGAAACCGCGGCGTACTCCGACTTTTTTGTCAAGCCGAATCTAACCGGCGCAAGCGCCTCCAATCCGCTGGGTGGCGACCTCTTCATCGAGTCGCTCAACGGCTTCAAAGACGCCGGTTCGGCCGGATCAACGTTGAAGGATCTGCGGGCGCAGGCGCTCAAGCAGGCCTGCACGCCGGAAACCAAGATCGAGCAGGTTTCCGGGGCGCCGAAGCTCGGCGATGAAACCCTTGCTTACAAGATTTCGTCGAGCGGAGAGCAAGTGTACACCGGCTACATCATCGTCTGGCGCCGCGGCAAGGTGGACGCAATCGTGGGCATGATCGGCAACCCCGGCCCCAAGAGCCTCGACGAAACGTCTGCACTGGCGCAGAAGCTCGATGCGAAGATGAAGGCCGGTGGCCTGTAATCCAGGTGTGCCTTCCAACCGGGGCGCGGCCGGCAAGGGCTCGCGCCCCGGTTGGGTATGCCCGCCGCCGTGCAACGGGCCGCCTGCCCGTCTGGCGTTCTCCTATCGGTGCGCAGGAATCGCCCGAGCGGAGGGGAATATATGGCGGGCGATCGGTATCCTGAATGAACACGAGCCGCGCTTGCCGCGCCCGCGCGAACGGCCCGTACGAAAGGATCGGTGATGCTCGATCGTCCCCGGACACTCAAGCTTGTGAAGCTCGCGGCGCCGTTGGCTGCCCTGGCGCTGCTGGCGGCCTGCTCCAGCAGCAATAACAACAAGAACAAGAACAACGCCAACAACAACTCCAGCAACGCGCCGGTGGCAACGACGGCCACACCGCTCGCCAGCCCGACGGCGGCGGCGAGCCCCGCCCCGGTGCGGGCCAGCACGGCATCGCCCAGCGCGGGCACGGCGCCGGTCCGCGGCAGCAGCCCGACACCGGGCGCCGCGGCCGGACAGGCGGCGGGCAGTTGCAGTGGACCGGCCGCCGGCACCGCCGCGGCAGCAGCAACCAGCACGCCCGCCGCCGGCGCTTCCGCGGATGAGAAAATGCTCCGTGCCGCCGCGCTCACGCTGGCCGATCTGCCGAAGGGCTATTCGCTGGACAGTTCGGAGGCGACGCCGCCATCGGGCGCCGGTGAAACCGCCAACTACAGTCTGACCTTCACCTGCATCGGCCAGGGTGGCACCGGCCTCAACATTCAGGCGCTCGTGGACGGCCTTGCCTCGTTCAGCGACGCCGCCGCTGCCACGACCGGCTTTAAGACGCTGCCCGACCAGATCACCCAGCAGGCGGGGCAGGACTTCCAGCTCACGCCCGTCACCAACGCCCCGAAGATCGGCGATGATACGCTCGCCTACAAAGTCAGCGGGTCGACCCAGGGCATCACTTTGGGCGGCTACGCCGTCATCTGGCGGCGCGGCCGCTTCGGCGTGGCGCTGATCCAGGTCGGTGCGCCCGCGGTGGAGACGATCGACGACGTCGCCGCGCTGGCGCAGAAGCAGGACGCCAAACTGCAAAAGATCGCTGGGGTCGTGCCTGCGCCTGCCGCTACCGTGCTCGTTGATGTCGCTACGCAGGCGGCACCGGCCACGGCTGCCCCTGCCGCTGCAACTGTTCCGGCAGCTCCTACAGCGGTGGCGCCAGTGCAGCCCGCGTCAGGAGGTCAGACGCTTTGCGCAGACGGCACCTATAGCCAGAGCACGGGCTCGGGCACGTGCTCACATCACGGCGGCGTGGCGTCGTCCGGGGCGCCATCGCAGACCTGCTTCCGTAAGATTAACGGCCGAAACGTCCCCGTCACGTGCTGAGTAAGGCTCAGAAGGGGATGCCCCAGATCGCGTACCAATGGTCGGTCGCCTTCTCGACGGGCAGCTCTTTGCCGATCACCGCGGCGAGGCGTAGCTCTTCGCCGTTGTCGCGGTCGTGGTTGCCGTGCGGCACGAACGGATAGAAAGAGCCGCGCTTGTAGTTGTAGATCCAGTAGACCGGATGCGAGGCCGTGTCGAAGCGGAAGACGGCCGCGAGCAACTGGTCGCCGAAGCCGTTGTCGGTCAGCGTGATGCTGACCATATGCTGCGCGGCCACGAGCTCCTCGAAGCCGTCGTTCTCAAGCACGATCCAGCGGAAGCCATAACTGTCGGTCTCCGTGCTGAAGCGCAGGCTCTCGTCCTGGCTGCTCTGGCGCAGCATCCCCTGCAGCTCCTGTTCCGCCTGGTCGAAGTAGGACGATTCCACCGGCTTGAAGACGATGCCCGCTCGTTTCGCCGGCGTGAGCTGCAGGCTGGTGCTGAGCGTGACTTCCGCCGTCGCCATCGCGAACAGCGCTTCGCTCTTCGACTTCACGGGCTTCGTACGCCCGAACAGCACTTCAAACAGCCCCACCGCGTGCCCGCCTTTGCGCCGAAACGCGCCGGCCCCTCCCCGCTCAGCACCTGCAGCGGGGAGAGGCCCGGCCTCGTGTAACCCTCTACGCCCTGTGACCTGCGCCCTAGCGAGTGCCGTACATTTCTGCCTGGATCTTCTGCAACTGGGCAATGCGCCGCTCAAGCGAAGGATGCGTGGAGAATAGCTCCGAGAACGACGCGCCGCCGGTCAGCGCCGGCACGATGAAGAACGCGTTCAGCGTTTGCTTCGCGCGCAGGTCGTCGTTGGGGATGCGCGCCATGCCGGTGCTGATCTTCATCAGCGCCGATTCGAGATGCGCCGGCGCCCCGGTGATGATCGCCGAGCCGCGATCCGCTGCCAGCTCGCGGTAGCGCGAGAGGGCGCGGATCAGGAAGAAGCTGATGATCCAGACCAGGATCGAGGCGAAATAGACGAGGATGAAGGCGCTGCCGCTGTCGCGGTCGCGCCCGCGCCGCCCACCGGCCAGGCCCAGCCAGAAGCCCCACTGCATGATGAACGAGGCGACCGTGGCGAAGAAGCTGGCGAAGGTGATCACGGCCACGTCGCGGTTCTTGACGTGCGTCAGCTCGTGACCGAGCACCGCCTCCATCTCTTCGGTGTTCAACCGCCGCAGAATGCCCGTCGTGCAACAGACGACCGCGTGCTTCGGATTGCGGCCGGTAGCGAAGGCGTTGGGCAGATCGGTATCCGCGATCGCCACACGCGGCTTGGGCAGGTCCATCTGCTGCGAGAGCCGGTCGACGATCGCGTGCAGCTCGGGCGCCTGCGCGGGCGTGACTTCGTGCCCGCCCATCGAGAGCAGCGCCAGCTTATCCGAGAGGAAGTACTGGATCAGCAGGCCGCCGCCGGCAAAGATCAGAATGAACACCCACGGCACGTGTGCCACGAAGAGCACGGCCATGAAGAACAGATACACGGCCGCCAGCAAAAAGCCCACGATCACCATACGGGTGATCAGACCCCCATCGGGTCCGGGCATCCGACGTCGCATGACGCCACCTCACTCTTGCGGGCGCCCACCGCGCCCGCGACACGCCTGCGCGTGTCCCTCGCCATACCACATTCCCCGCACAGCGCATCAGCAACGCCGTCGCGCCGGGCGCGGCGGCGACCGCGAATGCGGCGGGGCCAACTCTATTGTACGCCCGCGGCGCCGCGATCCGCGAGTCGGCGGTGATTTAGCGACCGTGGCACGCGGGCCGCGCGAGGCGCCTAACCCTGACCCGGCTGACGCCGGGTCTGTCCCTTCCCGAGGCGGGAAGGGTTCGGGCTGAGGACACACAAACGGATGGGAGACCATCTTGTCGCGTGTCCCACAAGGACACCCGAGCCCCGCCGCCGTCGCGCGGCGTAGGGAGCGCTCCAGAAGTCCCTTTCCCGCCTCGGGAAGGGACAGACCCGGCGTCAGCCGGGTCAGGGTTAGGCGCCTCGCGCGGCCCGCGTGCCACGGTCGCTAAATCACCGCCGACTCGCGGATCGCGGCGCCGCGGGCGAAGCGGTCGGGCGCAAGCTCGCTCACATCCGGGTCGGAGCTGCCCGTCGTCAGCAGGCCGGCAATCGCCATGCCGGCCGCGGGCGCGTGCATGAAGCCGTGGCCGGAGAAGCCGCAGGCGCACCAGAAGCCGGGCACGCTCGTCTCGCCGATCAGCGGGTTGTGGTCCGGCGTGACTTCGTACAGCCCGCCCCAGCCCGTGCGGATCGCCGCCTCGGCGAGCGCCGGAACGCGCCGCGTGGCCGCCTCGATCAGCCGTTCGAGGAATGCCACCGTCGTCGCCGTGTCCTCGCCGCTCGGCTCGGCCGGGTCGTCCATGCCCATCAGCACCGCGCGGCCCTCGCGGCGGCAGTAGAACTTCGTGCCGAAATCGACCGTGAGCGGCATCTCGTCCGGCAGGCCGTCGAACGGCTCGGTGACGAAGATCTGCCGCCGGTAGGGCAGCACCGGCAGTTCCAGCCCGACCATGCGGCCGATCGCCGCGGCAAACGCGCCCGCGCAGTTCACGGCAATGGGTGTGCGCACGCCGCCGGCCGCCGTCCGCACCGCCGCAACTCGGCCTTCGCTCAGATCGATCCCCGTCACCGTGGTTTCGTCGCGGCAGATGACACCGGCCGCCCGCGCGCCCGCGACGAAGCCTGCAACCGCCGAGCCGGGATCGGCGAAGCCGTCGGTTGGGCAGTAAGTCGCGCCGAGCACGTCGTCCACATCAAGCTGCGGCACCAGGCGGCGGGCGCCCTCGCGGTCCAGCAATTGCGCCGGCACGCCGAGATCGCGCTGCATGATCGCGTTGCGCTGAAACGCCTTCCAGGCACGGCCATCGGTCAGCAGAAACAGGTAGCCGCTCTGGTGGAAGCCGGCGTCGATGCCCAGCTCCTGCTCGAAGCGGCGGTAGAAGGCGAGGCTCTGCTGCGAGAGCCGCACGTTGACCTCGGTGGAGAACTGCTGGCGGATGCCTCCCGCAGCGCGCGAGCTGGAGCCGGAGCCGAACAGCCCGCGCTCGATCAGCACAACGCGCTCGATGCCGGCCTTGCGGGAGAAGTAGGCCACGCTGGCGCCGACGATGCCGCCGCCGACCACCACGAGATCCGCCGCCTCCGGCAGGTCAGCCATCAGTTGATGTCGATCTGCGCCCGCTGCAGGCGCCCGCTGTAGTCCACGTAGATCGTCTTCCACTCGGTGTAGGTGTCGAGCGCGGCGCGGCCGGCCTCGCGGTGGCCGTTGCCCGTGCCGCGCGTGCCGCCGAAGGGCAGTTGAATCTCGGCGCCGATCGTGCCGGCGTTGACGTAGACGATGCCCGTCGTCAGCCGCTCCATCGCGCGGAAGGCCTGGTTCACGTCGCGCGTGTAGATCGAGCTGGAGAGGCCGTAGGGGACGTTATTGTTGACCTCGATCGCTTCGTCGAGCGAATCGACCGCGATCAGCGTCGTCACCGGGCCGAAGATCTCTTCCTGCGCGATACGCATCGAGCCGCGCGCCCCGGTGAAGACGGTCGGCTCGAAGTAGTAGCCGCCGGCAAAGCCCCGCGGGTGGGCCACGTGGCCGCCAATGGCGATCTGCGCCCCCTCGCTCACGCCGACGGGCATGTACGACTCGATCTTGTGCAGTTGCGCCGGGTTGATCACCGGGCCGATGTCGGTGCTCGCCTCCCAGCCGGGGCCGAGCCGCAGCGCCTGCGCCCGCTTCACCAGCATGTCGGCGAACTGCCCTTCGACTTTGCGATGTACGATCACGCGGCTGGCCGCGGTGCAGCGCTGCCCCGACGTGCCGAAGGCGCTCCAGAGGACGCCTTCCAGCGCCAGCTCGAGGTCGGCGTCGTCCATGATGATGATCGCGTTCTTGCCGCCCATCTCCAGATGGCAGGCCTTGCCCAGCTCGCCGCAGCGTTTGCCGACCTCCGTGCCGACGGCGTTGGAGCCGGTGAACGAGATCAGGCGGATGCGCGGATCGTTCACCACCGCCGCGCCTGGCTCCGCGCCCTGGCCGAAGACGACGTTGAGCACGCCCGGCGGCAGGCCGGCCTCTTCAAAGAGCTTGACCAGGTTCCAGGCGCTGCGCGGCGAGTATTCAGAGGGCTTAAAGACGACCGTGTTGCCGGTGATCAGGGCCGGCATCAGCTTCCATGTCGGGATCGCCATCGGAAAGTTCCAGGGCGTGATCGCGCCCACGACGCCGACGGGCATGCGCACCGACATCGCCCACTTATTCGGCAGCTCGGAGGGCACCGTCTCGCCGAACTGGCGCCGTCCCTCGCCCGCCATGTAGAAGGTCATGTCGATGCCTTCTTGCACGTCGCCGAGCGATTCGGGCATGACCTTGCCCATCTCGTCGCACAGGTCGCGGGCGAGCTGCTGCTTGCGGTCGCGCAGCAGCTCCGCCACGCGAAACAAGATCTCGCCGCGTTTGGGCGCCGGCGTGGCGCGCCACTTCGGAAAGGCAGCTTCGGCGGCGGCGGCGGCGGCAGCCACGTCCGCGGCGCCGGAGCTGGCGACCTCGTGCAGCACCGCGCCCGTCGCCGGGTTGCGATTCTCGAACGTCGCACTGGATTTGGCGGGCTGCCACTGCCCGCCGATGCAGTTCTGCAGCAGGGGAACGGACTCGCTCATTGCGCACCTCCTCCGTTCGCACACCATGATACGTCTGCATGCAGCCGACGGCCCTCATCCGCACTCCGTTCCCGCTCCTTCGCCTAATCATCCAGATCGCCCCTATGCGCGGCGGTGGCTCTCTCCACCGCGGTGGACGGGCGGGCCAGGGGCAAGGGTGGGGGAGCCGTTTGCCCGCTCCGGCGGCGCTGGGTAGCATGATTTGTGCAGCGGCGCACAAACCGACCGCTCCCCGTGAGCCGTATGAGCATCGACGCGCTGCCCTACATGGTCTTTTTGGTGATGGTGGAGTTCACCGTCGGCGACACGCTGGTGCTGGTCGCAGCCCAGGTGCGCGGCCGGCTGCCGCGCGGCTTCCTCAAGATGGGCGCGGCCACAGTGCTGGCGAGCGCTGTGCTAGCGGTCTGGGTCGGGATGCGCCTCGGCGGCCTTGGCGACGTGGGCGGCTACCCGCTGGACGATCGCTTCCTGAACCCGGCGCGGATCGCCCTCTGGCTGCTTGCCGGCTTGCTCGTGCCATATATGCTGCTCGTCTGGCGCGAGCGGGAGCCGGCCGGGAAGGCGCTCGGCGCGGCAGTGAGCGCGGCCGCGCTCGTGGCGCTGGGCCTGTGCGCGGCGCTGGTGCGGCTGCCGGCCTGGGGCTACGCCGGCGTGCTGCTCAGCCTGCTGGCCGGCGCCCTCAGCCTCGGCGCCGTGACGCTGGGCTTGCTGCTGGGGCACTGGTATCTGGTGGCGCCGCGGCTGCCGGCGCAGCCGCTGAACGAGCTGACGCTGGCGCTGGCCGCCGTGCTCGCGTTGCAGGCGGCGATCGTGCTGGCGAACGTCGCCATTCCCGTGAAGATCATGCCGGACCGCCAGGCCGGACCGCTGATCCAGAATCCGGCGCTGTGGCTGCGGCTGGGCGTAGGCCTGGCCTTTCCGATCGCGCTGGCGCTGCTGGCGTGGCGTGCGAGCGTGGTTCGCGGCATGATGGCGGCGACGGGGCTGCTGTACCTGGCGCTGGGCGCCGTGCTCGCCGGCGAGGCGCTGGCCCGCGGCCTCCAGTTCGTCACGGCGATCCCGTTCTAATCGCGCGGGGCCGCTCGGCGTCCGCGGGCGGCGGCGCGGTATTGTAGGGGCGCATGGCACGCCCTTCGCGGCCACAGCCGCGACTACGGTGCGCCGCATGCACAATCGACGCCGGCAGCCCCGCGTGGGCCGGCGACGTGCGGAGGAGACGATGGACCGCGAACAGGCGTGGGAACTGCTGTGTGAATACACGAAGACCGAGTAGCTGCGCCGCCATGGCCTCTCGGTCGAGGCGGTGATGCGCGCCGCGGCGCTGAAGCACGGCGAAGACCCCGATCGCTGGGGCATCGTCGGCTTGCTGCACGACTTCG
>CALFMN010000125.1 GCA_937879875.1 uncultured Chloroflexota bacterium
CTCACGACCAGCCACGGAACGATGGTTCGAACATTTTTCAGACACGCTCTAGTGGGTCACGCCGCAATTATGTGGGAACCAGGTCGTGCGGCGCCCGAGCCGCCACCACGGCGTTGCCGGGCGCGCTGCCGTCGCGCCTGCCGTTTGCCGCCCCAGACGAACGGTGTCGGGGCGGCGTGCCAGCCCGCCCCGGTTTCCTCCAACCACGGAATGACTGCGGCACTGTGCGGTGGCTGCTGCCCCGCCAGTGCCCGCCGGACGAGGCTGCGCTGCACCGACGCCGCCATGTTCAGCCAGGAGCCGCTGATCGGCGTGTACAGCGGCATGATCCCATGCGCCATCAGCCAGTCCACGATCACCCACCTCAGGTGGCCCGCCAGATTGTCCCACACCAGCCGCCGCAGGGGTGGCACCGCAGGGCGTGGCTCATGCCCGCGCCAGGGCGCCGACTGCGCCGCCGGCGGGCGTTCCGGCTCCGGCAGCGGCGGCGGTGGGAGGGCGGCAAGGATCTGCGTCAGTTCCGCTTCCAGCCACGGCTGCAGCACGGCAGTGGGTGCGTGCAGCACGCCCCTGGCACGGACCGCAGCCGGCGCCGGCTGGCACAGCGTCAGCAACTTCGCCGTGCCGCCGCGGATGGACGCATGCGGCCGCCGGGCGGGCTTCGCGCCGGGCTGCCAGGCCGCGCCCGGCGGCGGGACGGCTTGCTAGGGCCCCGCCTCAGCCTGGCACCACACCGGCACGCCGGCCGCTTCGCCCAGCCGCCAGGCCAACGCGATCAGCCCCTTTTTTCCGCGGTGCGCGGATCGGTCGCCGTGACGCCGCCGCGCTGCCGTTTGCGTTGTGCCGTCCCGGTCGGACACCACGTCCGCGTCGTCTGCCAGGCACTGCCGGCGTCCTGCCGCACGCGCCGGAGGGGCGTCGCCCCGACGGCGGGCAATGCCCCACGGCGCAGCGTGCGCTCAAGCGTGCTCAGCGACCAGGTGGCCGTGCCGTCCCGCGTGCGGTCGGGCGGGCGCGGGGCCGTGGCCACGATCGGGGCCCGCGCCGCAGCGTCATACACGGGCTTGCGTCCGCGACCGGCACCGCTGTGCAGCGCTTCGAGTCCCTGCGCGTTGAAGCGCAGCACCAGGCCCGTGACCGTACTGGCACTGTGGAAGCCCGCCTGCCGGGCGGCATGGGCGAAACTGTGTCCCTGTGCCACCGCGAGCAGCGCTGTCGCCCGCCGCACGTGATCGACGCGTTCGCTGCCGGCCGCATGCAGGCGCCGCAACGTCGCCTGTTCTGCCGCGGTCATCGCTCGCAAGCCTGGCTTTGGTACCCGCGCCATGGCTCCGCCCCTCCACGGCGCGGAAAGTCGGCCATACGCGGTCAACTCTCTCCAGCTCTTTGCGGCGTGACCCACTAGCTGGGGCGAGGCGGGCACGATCGACGAAGGCTTGATTGGTGGGTGTGAGTGCGGCGCTGGCGCGCTGTGGGGAACCTGGCATGGCACGAGCCCATACCCTCTTAATGGCGGCGGTCCTGGTCTGCTCGGCTGGTCTGCTCGGCTGCACCTCGCCTCAGCCCATAGCGCCGCTGGCTCCTGTGAGTGACGGGAGTGCCATCGTAGCGGCTCCATCGACAACCGTTCAGCAGGGCGTCGCCCCCGCGACCACATAGCCGGCTGCCGGTGGGACGCCCACACCGTCTCCCTATATCACCTTTGGGACCCGGTCGTTGCCAGCCCATGGCCGCGTCGCCTATTGCTGTAACCAGCCCACCGTCCGGCACACGCCCCAGGGCGATGTGTATGGGGATCCCATCGTGCGCTCGGTGGTCGCCGTCAACGCGAGCGATGGCCCGGCGACGGCAACCCTACGCCAGGCTCCAGGCGGAGGGCCACCTGCCACCCAGTACGTGCTCGACGTGGCCTTTGACCAGCAGCTTCTTATCGCTGTGCTTCAAACGTCGCCCATTGACGCGGCGGGGTTGTGCTCGGTGGATGCGGCCGCGCCGTGGCTGGTCCACGGCGCCATCGACACGACGACCTGCTTGGTGGTTGGCCCAGCCGGTGTGGTGCTGCCACCGGGCAGCACCGACCACTGCTAGCCCGGCCTCCAACACGTGTTGGAACGAGCGTGGCTGGCCGGGAGCTGGATCGTTCGGCCAGCTTCCGGCCATTCCTGGCTCTGCCCCACTCGGCAAGCCGCGCAGATAGGCGCGGGCATGGCGAAGGGTCGCGGCAGGCGGGGACCGCGGCCGGCAGCGGGACGTTACTCGGGTCCGCGCCGGCGCGCTGATTGTGCTTGCTTAGTAGCGCCGCATTGTCCGCGGATCTCGTGTTACCACGCCCGGAGCGCGGAGGATCTGCCGCCGCAGAGCGGTAAAGGTGACAAACCTGCGCCGTGAAGGGTCAGGGCGCAACGGGCTGGAACGGTTCGGAGGCGTCAGCAATGGCAGAAACGCGCTCGCCGGCGGCGCCGGGTACGTTCAGTGCCCGGCTGAGCCCGGCGATGCGACCGACAAGGCTGGCTCGACGCTGCGGCTCCAGCGGCTCAACCCGCACCGCCGCGAACTTCAGCTCAGGTTCCTTCGAGCGTGGGTCCAGCGCGTCGCTCGTCACCTGATTCGCGACGCTGTCCTTGCTCCAGAGGGCGCCCCAGTGGAAGGGCGCGAAGACCACGCCGGGACGGATCGCGGATGAGACGCGGGCGGGCAACGCCAGCGAGCCGCGCCGCGACGTGACCCGCACCCGCGCGCCGTCGCGGACACCGAGCCGGCCGGCGTCGCGCTCGTGCAGCTCAAGATACGGCCCCGGCACGCTGCGGTTCAGCTTGGCGACCTTGCCCGTGCGTGTACGCGTGTGCCACTGGTCCTTCACCCTGCCCGTGACGAGTGCCAGCGGGAAGTCGGCGGTCAGGGCATCCGCGGGCGGGCGGAACGCGACCGCGTGGAAGCGGGCGCGCCCGTCCGCTGTTGCAAACCTGCCGTCGGCATAGAGCCGCTCGCTGCCGCGCGGCGTCGCAGCGCCTTCGGAGCAGGGCCATTGCACGCCGCCGCCGCGCAGCAGTGTGTAACTGATGCCGGTGATGTCCAGATCCCGTCCCCGCGTCAGCTCGCGATATTCGTTGAAGATCTCCTCCGCCGACCGGTAGGAAAACCCGGCGCCGAAGCCGAGCCCCTGCGCCACGCGGCAGATGATCTGCCAGTCGGGCAGCGCCTCGCCTGGTGGATCGCCGGCACGCTCCAGCAGGCAGATGCGACGTTCGCTGTTGGTCATCGTGCCTTCGCGTTCGGACCACTGCGCCGCCGGCAAGATGATATCTGCTGCCTGCGTCGTCTCCGTTGGATGATACGGATCCTGCGCGATCACGCACTCGGCGCGGGCGAGAGCGGCCTGCACGCGGCCCAGATTCGGCAGTGAGACGAGCGGGTTCGTCCCCATGATCCACAGCAGCTTGATGCGGCCTGCCTCCAGCGCATCGAGCATCTCGACGGCGGTAAGGCCGGGGCGGCCGGAGATCGAGCCGGGCGGCAGCCCCCAGGCAGCTTCGACCTCGGCACGGTCGTCGGCGTTGGCAACGGCGCGATGTCCCGGCAGCAGCGCGGCGAGACCGCCCGCCTCGCGTCCGCCCATCGCGTTCGGCTGGCCGGTCAGCGAGAACGGCCCGGCGCCGGGCTTGCCGATATTGCCGGTCGCCAGCGCCAGGTTCAGCAGGGCGAGGTTCTTCTCCACGCCCGCGGTGCTCTGGTTGGCGCCCATCGACCAGAGGCTGAGGGCCGGTCCGTTCCCCGCGTAGATCCGCGCCGCATCCACGATCGCCTGCACGGGCAGGCCGGTCAGCTCGGCCACGCGCTTCGCCTCGTAGCCGGATAGCGCCGCCTTCAGTTGCTCCCAGCCGCTGGTGTGCGCGGCGACAAACGCCTCGTCCACACCGCCCGCGAGCATCGCTTCGTACAGCAGCGCGTTGAGCAGCGCCACGTCGGCCCCTGGGCGGATGGGCAGGTGCAGATCGGCCAGCTTCGCCGTCTCCGTCTCGCGCGGATCGACCACGATCAGCTTGACGCGCGAGCCGCCGGCGCGCTTCCGCGCCTTGATGCGTTGGAAGAGAATGGGGTGGCACGCCTCGATGTTGGCGCCGAGGATCAGGAAGGTGTTCGCCTGCTCGATGTCGGCGTAGGCGGCCGGCGGCGCATCGGCGCCGAGTGCCAGCGTATAGCCCGCAACGGCGCTCGACATACAGAGGCGCGAGTTCGTGTCCTGGTTGTTGGTGCCGATGAAACCTTTGGCCAGCTTGCCCAGCAGGTAATAATCCTCGGTCGGCAGCTGGCCGGAGCCGTAGAACATGATCGCCTCGGGACCGTACTGCGCGACCGTCCGCCGGATGGCGCCGGAGACGTGATCGAGCGCCGCCTCCCAGGGCACGCGCCGTTCCTTGCCCGTGGCGCGGTCGCGCAGGATGGGGGAAAGCAATCGATCGCTCGTGCGCACCACGGGCGCGAGCAGCGCACCCTTCGCGCAGAGCTTGCCGGCGTTCACCGGATGGTCGGGATCGCCGACAACTTCTGAGACGCTGCCGCCCTCCGCCCGGAGCAACAGCCCGCAGCCCGTGCCGCAGTAGGGGCAGATCGAGCGAAACCAGCCGTCCGGCCGGTCGACGATCAGCAGGTCCTTGATCCGGCTCATGGCGCCTTTCAGCCTTCGCACCCGGGCGCAACGCCGCGGCCCACAGAAGCGAAGAGGTGCAGTGTGCATCGGGCGGGACTGGGGGTTACTCGGCCGACGCCGTCTCGGACGTGCCCGCGCCAAACCCATGCACGGGGGTACGCGCGAGCGAACCCTGGCGCGCCGCCCGTGGCCGCGCCCAGCTGCCGTGCCAGCCGGATCCCGCCGCGCCGAGGAGCAGCAACACGACCAGAGCGGCCGCGGCACAGATCAGAAATGCGCCGGTGTAGCTCCCTGTTCGGTCGTGCGTCGAGCCCAGCAAGAAGGGCAGGAGAAAGCCGCCCACGCCGCCGGCTGCCCCGATCAGCCCGGTGATCGCGCCGACTTCGCGGTGGAAGCGGAGCGGCACCAACTGGAAGACGGCGCCGTTCCCCAGGCCCAGCGTGGCGAGCAGTGCAATCAGCAGGAGCAGCGCGGCGCCGAACGGCGGCAGCGTGGCGATCGCCGCGAGCAGCGCCACGATGGCGATGAGGAGCATGAGCAGCAGCCGCACGCCGCCGAAGCGGTCGGAGAGATAGCCGCCGAGCGGTCTGGCGAAGCTGCCGGCGCAGACACAGGCCGCGGTCAGATCGCCCGCATCGACCTTCGAGAGCCGGTACTGCTGATGCAGGAAGATGGCCAGGTAGCCGGTGAGTCCGACGAAACCGCCAAACGTGATCGCGTACAGCGCCGCGAACCGTCCCGTATCCGGCTGACGCAGCAGCGCCAGGTACGGTGCCAGACCGAAGCGTCTGGGCGTGGACGGGCTGTCTTGCGCAAGCAGGGCGAACGCGGCCAGCACGATCAGATTCGGGATGAGCGCCAGGCCGAACACGGTGTGCCAGCCGTAGGCCTGCGCGAGCCGCGGCGCAAACAACGAGGCGAAGATCGTACCGCTGTTGCCCGCGCCGGCGATACCCAGGGCGAGTCCCTGGTGCTCCGGGGGATACCAGCGGCTCGCCAGCGGCAGCGCGACGGCAAAACTTGCCCCGGCAACGCCCAACAGCACACCCAGCCACAGCACGCGGGAATACGAATCGGCCAGCAACCAGCCGGCCAGCAACGGCAACGTGGTGAGCGCAAGACAGACGAGCCCTATCCGCCGCCCGCCGAAGCGCTCACCCAGCGGGCCGAGCAGCAGACGCAGCCCAGCGCCGCTCAGCACAGGCACGGCGGTCATCAGGCCCTTCTGCGTACCGGTTAGGCGGAAACTGTCGCCGATGAAGTTGCCGAGGCTGCCAAGCAGCACCCAGATCATGAAACTGACGTCGAAGTAGAGGAAACTCGCGGCAAGTGTCCGACGGCTTCCCGAACGAGCGAACGCTCTGAGATTGCTCAATCACATACCTCCTCATGCACAGAACCATGTTTGCGGCGACTGATCCAGTACGAAGTCAGGGAGCCGCGGTTCGGTGCGATTACAACAATTTGCAATGGATCTACGATACTTGCGATCAATGACGATGAGCCATGTGCAGACGCAAGAATCACCACGATCGTAAGTGGGTCGCGTTTCCAGCAAGTGAGCGATGGATAAACGGGATACTACGATCGCATCACCGGCGAATTACCGATGCGTTGCGCGATCGTTGGCTGCGCGTGCAAACGCGGTGCCGGCAAGGTAACGGCCGCGTACGAGAAGTGTGGCAGCGAACCGTGAAGCGGCTCGGCCAGCGTCGTGCAAATGCAGCGCAGTGTCAGCGGCGCATGAAATCGCGGGAGCGTCGGGTTGCTCCGTGGGCGCCCTGCCGGATACTTCCAACCAGGCGGATGCGGCGAATCAGCGGGCAGGATGAGCGGGATCGCGGCCGCCGTTCAGTTCAGCCGCTCGCCCGGCGGGTACGTCAGCGTCAGCCGCAGCGTCGGCACATGGAAATGCACCTGCTCGAAGCGCCGGAGAAAATCCAGGCCGAGGATGCCTTCGGCGGCGACGATTGTGACGCGCCGGCTGATATGCACGCGCAGATCCGCGATCGGAAAGCCCTCCAACACGGGCGAGCGCAGCATCAGAAAGCGCCCGCCGGCTGGCGTCAGGAAGCCGGTGGGCGAGAGCCTGTCATACATGTGCTGGCTGATACTGGAAACGGGCGAGCCCGTGTCGATCACCATCATCACCTCTTGACCGCCCACGACAAGACTTCCCAGGAGCCACCGATTGATGGGGTGAAGCTTGACGGTGAAGGAGATCTCAGTAGGTATGGAGGTCAAAGTGCTTGTCCAGCTCCGCTTCTGAGATTTCGCCGGCGACCGCTTTCTCATAGAGCTCATCGAGCAATCGGCGCAGACCTTCGCCGGTGCGGATGAGGTGGTACCCATCGAACATTGAGTACACTCCGTCCGGGTGTGGCCGGGCGCGCGCAACTTCTACAGAGAGAGCACTGATCTGTTCATGGGAATCACCGTGGGCGAGCAGCCGGCCGCCGCGCGACTCCTTGAAGGGATCACCCAAGAGAAGCATCAGCATCCATTGCCCCGGGTAGAGGTCGATCGCCTCGTCCACCGTCATGATCGGACCGTCCCAGTCGATCGCCGGCGCCGGCTCGGAGCCGCGCCGTTGCTTCGCCGTCGTGCGTGTTCGCGCCGCCATCTCGCACCTCGTCTCTTGCCCACCGTCTTCGTTGCTTCAGTCTAGCATCGGCTTTTGGCGGGCGGGCTGCCGTTGAATTCGTTGCGCTTTTCGCATTTGGGCGTACGATGCGCCGCCGAACCCGTGCTATAGTCAAGGGACAGTGCGGATTGCATGCGTCTGCCCCGCGGCGCACGGGAGCGTACAGATGACGACCGAGACGGCACAGTACCCGGCCCTCAAGCTCGACTGGCTCGAACCCGGCACCGAGAGCGGCCTCTCGGTCACGCCAAGCCGCCGCGGCCTCTCGCTCGAGGACGTGGACAAGGGCGGCTACGGCAACCCGCCCGAACACACCACCAACCTCTCCACCATGCGCCAGCGCGGCAGCGCCGCCCGCGGCAATACGCCGCGCGTCGGCCGCCGCTGGGACGCGAAGGCCGAGCTGTGGTCCGCCTCCGCCGCCATGCTCTACGAAGAGGCGCAGGCGCGGCAGTGGTCCTCGGCACTGGATATTCCCTGGCACACGCTCACAGCGCTGCCCGATGACCTCGAACTGGCGATGTGCCAGCTCTGCACGTTTCTGACCCAGGTCGAGTTCATCGCCGCCGACCTGCCGGCGCGCTTCATGCCGTTCATCAGCCCCGACTTCTATGAGGTGCAGCTCTTCCTCGGCTCGCAGGCGATGGACGAGTCGCGCCACGAGGACGTCTTCCGCAAGCGCGCCCTGGCGAACGGCGGCGGGCTGATGCGCCCCGGCCGCGGCGCTTCGGCGCTGCTCTCGCTGCAGGACTTCACCGAGATGACGGCGCTGATCCATCTGGTCGGCGAGGGCTTCGTGCAGACGATGTTCCGCATGGGCGAACTGGTAGGCCAGAACGAAGCCGAGAAGCGCATCTTCCGCCTCTGCGCCCAGGACGAGAGCCGCCACGTCGCCTTCGGCGTCACGCACCTGAAGTACACGCTGGAGACCGAGCCGGAGCGGCGCGAAGAGCTGCACGCCTACCTCGACCGCTTCGAGCCGGCGCTCGCGATCTCGCAGGGCGGCATCACGATCGAGGGCGACGTCTCGGAGTCGATGGCGGTACTGCTGGGCGGCGGCACGGCGCACTTCGACGAGGGGCGGCAGAAGCTGCTCGCCATCCGTAAGAAGCAGGTGAACGAGTATATGCACCGGCTCGAAGTCGTCGGCCTCAGTGAGCGGCGCGAGCGCATGCACGAAAGTCTGCGCCAGTACCTCACGGTCTAGCCCGCGCCCCGCGCGTCTTTCGACAACCAAGCCCGACCGGGAGCGATGATCATGCCCGACGAGCCGCGCACGCCCGACTTGAAATGGATGGACGCCGAGGTCGAGCGCGTGCGCGCCGTGCCGGGCGAACACGGCATGACGCTCGAAGCGATCAACATCGGCCGCTACGGCGTGGTGCCCGACCACTGGCCCTATCTGGACGACACGCCGCGCGGCGCCGCGCCCGGCGGCCCCGTGACCTTCGCCTCCAGCTACTCGATCATGGACAAGGCCGACGTCTGGGCGGAGAACGCCGCCCAGCTCTACGAAGAGGCGATCCGCGAGCGCTGGACCTCGGCGGCGGACATCCCCTGGGCCACGCTGCAGCCGCTGCCGTACGAGCAGGAGCGGGCGATCGGCCAGATCTGCACGCGCCTCTCCGAGCAGGGGTTTCTCACGCAGCAGGTGCTCGGGCACTGGCTGGAAAAGATCGCCTACGGCTTCCTTGAGGTCAAGAGCTTCCTCGCCACGCAGCTCTACGACGCGGGCCGGCAGTGCGAGGTCTTCCGCAAGCGGGCGCTGGCCAACGGCGGCGGGCTGGGCATCGAAACGCCCGGCATCTGGAACCGCGCGCTGGTGGATTCACTGAAGTGGACCGAGTGCAGCGTCGGCCTGCACATCTTGCAAGGCGCGACGACGATCCGCCTGCTCGAGGCGCTGGAAACAGCGCTGCCGAGCGAAGCCGACCAGACGATCTGCCGCCTCGTGGCGCGCGATCAGCGACGTCACCTTGCCTACGGCGAAGCGCACCTCGCCTTCCATCTGCAAAAGCGGCCGGAGCGGCGCGAGCAGCTCAACACCGGCTTCTTCCGCGCCGAGTCGGCCTACGCCAGCGACACGGCAGCCGACCGGCCCTTCTGCGAGGCCCTGGTGATCGTGCTGGGCGGCGCGGACGGCCACGACGCCGGTTGGCGCCGCCTGCTGGCGCTGCAGGAGCGCCAGGCGCAGGCGTATCTCGACGCGCTCGATCGCGCCGGCATGCCCGAGCACCGCGCCCGCGCCTACGCCGCCATCCACCGCCCGCTCGCCGCGCTGGTCTGACACAGCCAGTGCAGAGCTTGGCCGCCTCGCCATTCGATCCGGGGCGACGATCACCTTCGGCGGGGCAGGCGACACCCCTGTCGAGCAGCGCCACGCGGCCCGCGCGACCAGCGCTGGCGCATGGCTGGCCTCCCGCGTCCCTGATGCCGCATCATGCGCCTCAGGAGGACCGCGATGGCGTACGAGGCGATTCGGTATGAGGTCGCTGGGCCGGTGGCGACGATCACCCTCAACCGGCCGGAAGCGCTAAACGCGATCAGCCCGGCGCTCGAAGCCGAGTTGCATCTGGCGTTGGACGAGGCCGACGGCGACCCTGCGGTGCGCGCCGTGATTCTCACGGGCGCGGGTCGCGCCTTCTCCGCCGGCTACGACATGGCCGGCCGCAACGCTGACGGCCGCATGGGGCCGCTCGATCCGACCGGCATCAGTCACGCCGAATACCTGCGCTGGTGGCACGGCAACGACACGCGCAATGTGCAGAAGCTGCTGCATCTCTGGTATCTCACCAAGCCCGTGATCGCGGCCGTGAACGGCTACGCGATGGGCGGCGGCTTCTGGTATTCGACGGCCTGCGACATCACCATCGCCTCGGAGCGGGCCGTGTTCGCGCAGCCGGAGGTGCGGCACGTTTCCAACAGCACCTTCCTGTTCGCCGCGCTGTGCGGCTGGAAGGTCGCCAACCGCTACGCGCTGACGGGTGATCATATCGATGCCGCCGAGGCGCTGCGTATCGGCCTGATCAATGAGGTCGTGCCGCACGATGATCTGCTGCCGGCGGCGCGGCGGCTGGCGCAGCGCATCGCCAGCGTGCCGGAACCGTCGGTGCGGCTGAACAAGCAGGTGACGGCCTACGGCCTGCTCTCCGCCGGCGTCGCCTCGGGCATGCTGGTGAATGGCCCGCTCTCCGCGCTGGCGCACAGCTCGCACGGGCCGGAGCGCGAGCGGCTGTACGAGGCGCAACGGCGCGGCGGCATGAAGGCCTTCCTTGCTGCGCGCGACGAGCCGTTTCACCCCGAACCCTTCGGCCCGAAGTCGCGGCCGGAGCCGGGCACCTAACCCTGCTTTGGCTGGCGGCAAAGCTCCCTTCCCGACACGGGAAGGGTTCGGACTGAGGACACCCGGAGCGATGGGAGAGCAGTCCGCCGCCTCTCCCAACAAGGACACCCAGGCCGCGCCGCCGTCCGACGCCGTGGGGAACGCTCCAGAAGTCCCTTTCCCGTTTCGGGAAGGGACAGCTTTGCCGCCAGCCAAAGCAGGGTTAGGTGCCCCGCCAGCGCCGCGCCGCCAGGAACGCTGCGGATGCTCGTGGACGCGCGTGCCGCTTCGCGGGTGCGGCCAATCCGGCCGGAGCAGGACCGCGGCGGGGTGGTGGCTTTCTCGCAATCGCAGCCAGAGACCTTCAGCGTCGCGGAGGCGGCCGCGCGGCTGCGCATCGGCCGCAGGGCCGTCTACCGGCGGCTCGCGGGCGGCACCCTTGCCGGCGTCAAGTGCAGCGCTCGTAGGGCGCGCTGGCGCGCTACGGCAACTCCGGATGGCGCGTGCTCAGGCGCGAGGCGACCTCGTATTCGCGGAGCAGGCGGTCGGCGTCGTCCACGGCGGCCTTGACGCGTTCGAGCTCCAACGCCCGCGGCCGTCCCAGCCGCGCCTCGCGCCGCTGAAACAGGTCGGCGTTGCCGCGGATGACGGTCAGCTTGGTGCGGATACGCTCCAGCAAGAGCGCACTGCGTTGCCCTTCGGCGTGCCAGTCACCGGTATCTTGCGCAGGAGCCGGCACGACCGGAGCGGCATCGATCGGCTGGCAGGACACCACAGCCCCGTTCACGGGCGCCGCGGCGGGCTGTCGCCGGCCCTGCCGCAATCGCGATTGCTGCGGCACAGATTCCGGCGCGACCAGTCCGTCCGCCCATGGCTGGATCTGTACCTGCCACATACCGGCGGACCATGCTCCCTGCGGCCCGGCCGGGTACGGCACGCACGGGTGTGCCCAGCTCGTCCCGGTTTCCATGACCTGCATGATCCCCGGGACGAGCGGCAACACCTCTGCGAACAGATCCGCTGCCCGAGTGCTGACCAGTTCGGCGACGGGCCGCCCCAGAAAGTGCGGCCCGTAGGGCGCGGCGTAGCGGCAGACGAACTCGGTATCAAAGAGGAAGACATGCGCGGGCAGCAGCAGCAACAGCTGGTGCAGCGCGATCGCCTCTTCACCCTGCTTTTCCCCCTGCATCGTCTGCGGCATCCTGGGTCGGCGGTCATGGCCGGCGGCGTTCATAGGCATCTGTCCGTATAGAGCGTAGCGTAGAGGGTACCGGACAGCGGCCGCAATACGTCGTGCTCCGGGTGGCGTTACTCCCTTGGGCCAACCGGGGCCATCGTTCGAGTCATGGGCAGACCGTCGCGCCCTCCGCCCGTGCGGCGTCGCTCGATCGCTGCGGCATGCACAGGGAGACCGAGTGCTGCCTGAGCGGCCTTGCGGGCAGGCGAGTTGTGCGGGCGGAGGGCGAGGGAGTGTCTGCCAGCTCTCTCTGCAGCTGGCCGAAACTGGGCCGGCCCCTCAGCGAAGCAACGTCAGGAAGGCTCCCCGCCGAACAGCGTCTTGCGATACAGCGTGCCGGACTTCGTCTTCTCCAGCCGTGGCTCCAGCGTCAGCTCGCCGCGGTCGATCCGGCGCAAGAACTCATCGAGTGCAAAATGCACCACCTCGGACGACGAGATCTCCATGTTCGCCGCCAGGTCGCGGAGGCGCTCCTGCAGCTCTTTGGGCAGATAGTAGGTGCCCTTGTCGGGCAGGACGCGTGCGGGCTTCTTGGGCCGCACGCCCAGGCGGCGCACCTGCGTCTCGGCCTGAGCGCGGCTGAACGGATCATCGCCGAGACCGGCGCGGCGGCTCATAGTCATCGTCTGACTGGTCCTTCTCTTCGGTGCGGGCGCGCCAGCAAGGGCGCGCTCAGGCGTGCGCCACGCGGTCGGTGAAGCGGGCGTAGTCCTCCGCCCCGATCGACTGCGGCGCGTACTCGTAGATCGTCTTGTGGTGGCCGGCGGCCTCGGAGACGCGTACGTTCTTGCGGATCGGCTCGGCCACGATGCCGTCGTAGTGCTCGGCAAGCAGCGCGACGGCGGCGCGGCTTTTGCGGTCCCGCGCATCGTAAAAGGTTGGCAGGATCGCGCGCACGCCGAGGCCGTAGCCCTCGCGCTGCATCTCCTCGACCGTGGACAGATGCTCGCGGGCACCGTCGAGCGCGAGGTAGTCGCAGGAGACCGGCAGGATCACTTCGGTGGCCGCGATCAAGGCGTTGATATTCAGCACATCGAGCGATGGCGCGCAGTCCAGCAGGATGAAGTCGTAGTCGCGCAGCACGGGCCGCAGCGCGGTGAGCAGCAGCTCTTCGCGGCGTCGACGGCTGGTCAGCATCTCCTTCGCCTCGGCCAGGTTCTTGGCCGAGGGCAGCACGGCGAGCCGCGGCCGCACCTGGTAGATCGCCGCCTCAACCGCAAGCCCGCGCACGAGCACGTCGAACACGGTGCGTTCCGGTTCGAGGTTGAAATACTTGCCGATCTGCCCCTGCGCGTCGAGATCCACGAGCAATGTACTGAAGCCGGCGGCAGCAAGGCCGGCGCCCAGGTTGACGACTGTCGTCGTCTTGCCGACGCCGCCCTTCTGGTTGGCGACGGCAATCGTTCGCGTTGCCAAGCGGTCCTCCCTATCCCCGGCCCGGCCGGCACGGCATCTGGCCGTGTACCGGCCTGACCACCGGCAGCAGGCCGGCATCGCTGTTATAGCATAACAGTTACGGCAGAGGGAAGCCGAGGGTTGACCGCTTACGGCTCGCCGTGACCACGGCCGCCGCAGCCCGCGGCGGCTACGCCACGTGGACGGTGATGCGGCAGGTGCGGCCGAGCACGATCGTGTCGCTGTCTTTGAGCGGCTGCGGGTCTTTGGCAAGCACGGCGGCACCGTTGATCGTGCTGCCGTTGGTCGAGCCCAGATCCTCAAACTTGAGCACGCCGCCCTCACGGAAGATGCGGCCGTGCCGGCGCGAGACGGCGTGCACGCGCTCGCCGCCCTCCACGACAATGTCGTTGCCGTCGAAGTCGAGCTCGGGATAGATGCCTGATTCCGCGTCGCGCCGGCCGATCTTCACCTCGTCGCCCCGCATCTCGTAACGGCTGCTGGCGACCGGCCCGCTCAGATCGAAGGCGATCTGCGGTCCGGTCGGCGCGGGCGGCTGCGCGGAGATCGACATCGTCGGCGCGGCGGCCTGGTCGGCGGGCGGGGCCGCGGCCGCCTGCTGGTCCGCCGGGGCGGCCTGCGGTTGGCTCGCCGCCGAACTGGCGGTCGCCGCGTCGGCGGCCGGCGCGGGCGTGGCCGCGGCCGGTGCTGCGGCGGGCGGCTGCTCGGTGAGCGGCTGGCCGCAGGTATCGCAGAATGTGCCGGATACCGGCGCCGCCGCGCCGCAGTGCGGACAGGTGGTCGGCGCGGGCGGCGTTTGCAGCATGCGCTGGAACTCTTCGTCGGAGTAGGCGAGCGGGCTGCCGCCCGCGGCCGCGGGGCTGGCGCCGCTGCTGCCGGCCGACGTTGCCGCCGCGGGCGCCGCTGCCGCATTCAGATCGCTGCCGCAGTCGAGGCAGTACTGCTCGCCGGCCGGATTCTCCTTGCCGCAGGCTGGACATTTCATCGTTCTGCACCTGTGGCGGCCGTGGCGGCCGCGGGCGTTCGAGTCGCGTCGTACCTGTTCAATGCTGGCTGAAGCGGCTGATTTGCGCCGCACTCGCGGCGTTGCCGCACGCGGCCCAGTCTCAACTCAGCTTGGTGGTGCCGCGCGTCTGGTCGCCGGCCAGCTTGCGTGTGCCGGAGCTGACCTCGCCCTGGCGCACCTCGGTTTGCATCTGCTCGATCGCGGACATATCGCCTTGCAGCTTGGCCGTGGCCGCGCTGTCGCCGCGCTCCTGCGCCTGCGAGAGCAGCTTGCCCGTCACCTGCCGCGCCTCGTCCAAAAGCTTGCCGGTCTGCGCCGCCTGCTCGCCGGAGAGGCGGCCGGTCTGCGTCGCCAATACGGCCTGCTTGATCAGGTCGGCCTTGCGCAGCTCGCCGGCGTAATGGTCCACCTGCACGTTCACCTGCGCCGCCAGCGAGCGGTCCTCGGTGAACTCGACGAAGACCTGGCCGCCGTCGGGCCGCTCGGACTGGTTGTAGGCGTTGGAGCCGGGCATGTCGTAGGAGATCTGCATGAAACCGGGGCGCTTCTTGCCGGTTGTCGTCTGCGGCGGCATCGAGAAGCCGACGAGAAAGTCGCGCTCCTCTTCTGAGCCGAGATTCGGCAGCGAGATGCGCACGTTGCGCTCGTCGACACGGTTTAGCTGCAAGTCCACGGCGGCGGGAAAGACCTGCGACACCTGCCCGATCTGCACGTTGGCGATCACGGTGATCTGGAGCACGGTGTTGGTGATCGTGACGCCCTGTGTCTCCTGGAACTCCTGCGTTAAATTGTTGACGAGCTGCTGCGAGTCCTTGATGTAGCGCGTGTTGCCGCGCGTGCGGTCGGCGATCTCGCGCAGCAGCACCTCGTTGTAGGTCTCGCCCACGCCGTAGGTCGAAATCGCCATGCTCTGCTCGCTGTCGTAGAAGTTGTTCTGCAAGAACTCCTGCAACGGGCGGGCGTCGCTGCTGTCGTTCTGGCCGTCGGTGAAGAAGATGATGCGGCCCACACGACCCTGCAGCACGCCTTGCAGGCCGCGAAACGCCTCGCGCAGGCCCAGCGACATATACGTCCCGCCGCCGGCGCGGATGCGGTCGATCGCGGCGTTCGCCTGTGCCTTGCCGTTGGCGTCCATCACCGCCGGGCCGAAGGCCGTGGCCGCCGAAGATGAGAAAAGCACGAGCACGATCGTATCGTCGGCCGTCGCCAGATCCACGATCTCGCGCACGGCATACTTGGCCCACTCGATCTTGGTGCTGCCCTGCATCGATTCGTTCATTGAGCCGGAGACATCCAGCACGATCGCCGTCGCCCGCAGCGTGGTGCCGCCCTGCACCGGCGCTTTCACCGAGACCAGCGCGTAGTTGGCGGTGTCCGCGTCGCCGACCGTAACGTACGGGCGCAGCACCTGTGTGTTGACGGTGAACTGGTTCGCCACACCCATCCTCCTGCTCGCGGGGCGCCTGCGAGGTCTGCGCGCTCGCGGCTACTCGATCGCCACGACGACGGCCGTGATGTTGTCGAAGCCGCCGCGGTCGAGGGCCGTCTGCACCAGCTCGCCCACCGCGCCGGCCACGTCGTCGCCGTGGCCGAAGATCACGCGCTCCATGTGCCCGTCGTCCTGGACGGGCGGCTCGAAGTACATGTACAGGCCGTCGCTGCAAACCAGCAGCCGGTCGCCGGGCGCCAGCTCGCGGCGGAAGGTGTCGAAGCCGGGATTGGCGGTCGGCGGCTCGCTCGCACCCAGCCAGCGGGCGATCACGTGGGCGTGGGGGTCGAGCCGCGCCTGCTCCAGCGTCATGCGGCCCGCGTCCACGACCAGGTTGACCCATGAGTGATCGCGCGTGAGCTGCACGCAGCCGTCCGGCGTCACGCCGTAGGCGCGCGAGTCGCCGCACCAGATGCCGGTGACGATGCCGCCGATCACGCAGGCGGCGACGAGCGTGGTCGCGTTCGCCTCATCAAAGCTGTCGTAGGGCATGGCGCTCACCTGCTGATGGGCGCGGTAGCCGGCTTCGAGCAGCAGTTGGTCGGCGTGGTCGGCGTCGAAGTCGCGGTCGCTCCAGTGCGCCGTGATCGCCTCGTACAGCAGTTGCACGGTGAGCGCAGAGGCCTGCTCGCTGTGTTTGCCGGCGCTGACGCCGTCCGCGACCACGGCCAGCGTGACGGGCGTACCGTCCCAGCGCTGCCAGCTCCAGACGCCGCCCGCGTCCTGATTAACGGGGTGATGATGGCCGATGTCCGTTTTCCAGGCGGTGCGGTGCATCGAAACGAAGCGGCGGGCGGCGCCGGGCGCCAGCGCCTTGCGCGCCTCGTCGAGGCTCTGCGGGCGCTGATCGGGCGCGTCGGCCAGCAGACGCGCCATCAACTCGTGCCACTCGCGCGGATAGCCGAGCGCCGAGCCCGTCGCCGCGCGTATGACCGCGGCCACCGCGTAGGCGCCGGCTTTCCAACCATCCAACTCCCGCTCGCCGGCGCGGACTTCCGGCGGCAGGAAGGCCGGATCGGCCAATAGACCGCCCGAAAGCGGCAGCGCCGGCGCCGTCGGCTGGGCGACGAAGGCGTGTTCGCCGTCGAGCGCGACCTGCGACGGCGAAAGCAGCAGCAGCCGTCCGGCGACCGCGGCGTGCTGCGCGACCAGCAGCAAATCAAGCAGCAGGCTGGCGGCAACGCGCGGCGGGATGCCCGTGGCTTGACCGAACGGCGTCCAATTTCCCGGCGGCTGGCTGAGCACGGCGTACGGCCCACGCACCGCGTCGGCGCCGCTCGCCAGCAGGGCGGGGATCAGCGGATGGCCCGCCTCCGCCGCCAGCACGGACGCATCGAGCCCGTCGATCGCGGACGTCAGCCCATCCAGCAGCGCCTGTTCGCCGAAGCGGAGGACTGCGCTCGCATCCGCCTCGGCTGGCCGTCGCACCGTACAGGTCTGTGCGTCCAGCCGCGAGACCACGACGAAGCCCACGAAGCTGGCGCCGGGCGCGAGCGGCCCCCCAGCCGCCGGTTTCGCCTCGCCGCAGTCTGCGCAGTAGGCTTCGGCGGCGGGGTTCTGATGGCCGCAGACGCAAACCCACGAGTCCAGCGCCTGCGTCTCCGCCTCGGCGGCCGCGGCGGGCCGTGGCGTCAGCGTTGGTGCGGCGTCCGCAGCAACCGCGAAGCCTGCGCCGGAGGGGCTCACGGTGGCTGACGGCGCGGGTTGGGCACTCACGGCTGCTCCGGCGGCAACGGGGACGGGCTCGGCATCGGCAGGTGCGGCCGCCTCGGCTAACGCTCCGCCGCACTCCTCACAGAAATTGGCATCGGCGGGGTTGGAGCCATTGCCGCAGTGGGGGCAGACCATACGGTCCTCCGGCGCCGGCGGAGCCGGGCGCCGCGGTGTTCGGCAGGGTGCGCAGTTCTCAGTGTAGCATGGCGCCCGCGGGCAGTTCAGACTGTTGCAAGACGTGAGAGCGTACGGGCCGCCGGCGTTGCCGAGCGCGGGGCACCTAACCCTGACCTCGCTGAAGCGAGGTCTGTCCCTTCCCGAGGCGGGAAAGGGACTTCTGGAGCGTTCCCGTCACCGTGCGACGGCGGCGGGGCCGAGAGTCCTTGTGGGATGCGCGGCGGGATTGTCCTCTACTCCCCTGCATGTCCTCGACCCACACCCTTCCTGTGTTGGGAAGGGACAGACTCCCCGCCAGGGAAGTCAGGGTTAGGTGCCCCGCGCGGGCGCCGGCGCGCGGTACGATACGCCGTAGCGGCATCGGGATCGCCGCACCGCGCTTCCCACGCCACGCCGCGAACCGCCGCTGCCGAGGAGCACCACCGATGCAAACGCTCGACGATCTGCACGCCCGCCTCATCCCTTTCTGCCGCGCACAGACAGGCGATCCCGACGCGCGCGTGTCCGGCGTCGAGGTCATGCCCGGGCACGCCGGCTTCTCCTACGGCTTCACTGTGGACCACGCGGCCGAGGGCGGGCCGCGCAGCGAGTCGTTCGTGCTGCGCCTGCCGCCGCCGAACGTGAAACTGGAGGGCACGGCCGACGTATTGCGCCAGGTGCGGGTGCTGAGCGCCGTGCGCGGCTCCGACGTGCCCGTAGTCGGCGTGCGCTGGTCGGGCGACGATCCGCGCTGGTTCGACCGACCGTACTTCATCGTGCCGCGCCTCAGCGGCGACACGCTGCGCACCACGCCCGGCGAGTGGGGCGCGGCACTCTCGGCTGAGACACTCGGCTTCATGGCCCGTCAGGCAATCGAGGCGCTGGCCGCGCTGCACCGCATCGACTGGCTGCAGGCGATCCCCGAGTGGGCGCCGCCGCTCGAGCCCGAAGCCGACGTGCAGCGATGGGACCGCTTCGCCGAGCGCGCCGCCGATCCAGAGCTGGTGCAGCTCTGGCCGGAGCTGAAACGCCGCCTGCTCGAACGGCTGCCGCGCGAACCGCGTATGGGTATCTTCCACGGCGACTTCCAGTGGTCGAACCTTCTCTACGATACGAGCGACTACCAGCTACTGGCCGTAATCGACTGGGAGCTGGTCGGCATCGGGCCGGTGCTGAACGACCTGGGCTGGCTCATGGTGTTCAGCGACCCGCAGAGCTGGGCGCATGACGGCCGTTCGACGGCGCCGCTGCCGCTGCCCGCTGACTTGCAGGCCATCTACGCCGAAGCGTTCGGTGCGGATCCGGGCGACGTTGCCTGGTATCGGGCGCTGGCGGGCTACAAGTTCGCGATCATCGGCGGCTTTAACCTGATGCTGCACCGCCGCGGCAAGCGCCACGACCCGCACTGGGAGGAGCTGGCGCCCTCGATCCCGCGCCTGTTCGAGCGGGCGATCGAGGTGCTGGACGGCGCGCCGTAGGGCCGTCCGTGGTGACAGCGCACGTCGCCAACCGCTACTATTTCGCTTAGCACCCCCTCCTGCCCCAACGCAGGCCGGAGCACGAATGATGAACCGAGACGAGTTGATCGAACGGCTGCGCGACTCCGGCGCGGCCGGCCTTGCCGCGATGCACGCGGTGCCGCCGGCGGCGCTGGCGCTGCCGGGCTACGAGAACGGCTGGACCGTGCGGCAGATCATGGCGCACGTCGCCTCGATGGAATTCACCTATCGCCGGCTGCCGGACGTGGCGCGCGGCCCGCGCGACGCACAGGCGACACCGGGCGGCGGTACGTTCGATATGGACGGCTACAACGCCCGCCAGGTCGAGAAGCGCGCCGCTCAGCCGCCGGCCGCGCTGGCCGAAGAGTTTCTGAAGGGCCGCGCCGCGCTGATCGTGCTCGCCGGCGAGCTGGACGATGTGCTGCTCGCCGTGCCGATGCGCTCGGCCGGCGGCGTCACCGGCACGTTGGCCGAAGTCATGGCCGGCACGGCCGTGGCGCACGTCCGCACACATAGCGGCGACTTCGTGCGCGCCGCCGGCGCCGAACCGGGAGCGGGCGAACGGATCGCCGCGGGCGTGTTGCTCAGCGCGGAAGAGGCGGCCGTGCGCGTCGAGGCGGTGACGCCGGCGCGCTGGCGCGCCCGCGGCGGCGCGGAGGAGTGGTCTGCCGCGGGCATCTGCGGGCACCTGATCGAGATGCTGCCCTACTGGGCGACAAAGCTGGAGCGGGTGAGCCGCGACGCTTCCTTGCCGTTCAGCCGGGCGCTCGACGCACCCGAGCGGCTCGGCGGCGTGGTGAACGGCGAGGCGCTGACGCCCGAACAAGGCGCCTTTGCCGTACGCCGCGCTGCTGCCGAGGCGGCGGCCATTCTGCGGCGGCTGCCGGCCGCTGCCTGGCAGCAAACCGTTGATCATCCACGCTACGGTGCGGTCGCACTCGAAGCAGCGGCGGGAGAGCTGCTGGTCAAGCACGCGCGCGAACACGTCGCGCAGATCGCGGCGGCATTGGAAGAGGCGCCGGCCTGACGCGAGAGCCGCCCGCGCTATTGGCAGAGCCAGAGCGACCGGCCCCTGCCAGGCTATTCCCTGATCCCTAACCCCTGTTCCCTGACACGGCCAGTACCTCGGGGTTGACCATCGTTTCCGGCACGCGGCCGCTGACCGCCGCGATCAGGTTGCGCCCTGCCAGCTCGGCCATCGCCTGGCGCGTTTCGATGGTGCCGCTGGCCATGTGCGGCGCCACGATCAGGTTGGGGGCGCCAAGCAACGGATCGTCTTCGGGAAGCGGCTCGACCTCGAACACGTCCAGTGCGGCGCCGGCGATCAGCCCCTCGTGCAGCGCCGCGGCGAGGTCTGCCTGATTCACCACCGGCCCGCGCGAGGTATTGATGAAGTAGGCGCTCGGCTTCATCAGCTCGAAGTCGCGGCGGCCGATGTGGCGACGTGTCGTTTCGTCCAGAAACACATGAACCGAGAGGAAGTCCGCCTCGCGCAGCACTTCGTCGCGCTCGGCGTAGCTGGCGAGTCCTTCATCCTCGGCTTTCGGATCGCGGATCGGGTCGTAGTAGAGCACGCGCAGGCCGAAGCCGGCGGCGCGGCGCGCCACGGCGTGACCGATGCGGCCGAAGCCGAGGATGCCCAGCGTTTTGCTTTTCATGTCGGTGCCGACGGTCATCGCCTGACCGCGCGCCCAGCGACCTTCGCGCACGTGCGCCTGGCCCTCGAAGATGCGCCGGGCCAGCGAGAGCATCAGCAAATACGTCTCATCGGCAACGGCGTCGCTCAGCACACCGGGCGTGTTGCAGACCAGCAGGCCGTGCGCGGTGGCGAAGGGGATCTCCACGTTGTCGTAGCCGACGCCGTAGTTGCTTACGACTTTGAGCTGCGGGTTGGCGAGGATCAGGTCATTGTCGACCTTCACCTGGTTCGAGGTAAGCAGGCCGACGACGCCGGGCAGCACGCGCGCCAGCTCCTCGCGCGGCACCCGGCCTTTGCCGGTCCAGCGCTGCACTTCACAGGCGGCTTCGATCGCGGCGAGAACGTGGTCGTGTATGGGGGTGGCAACGTAGACCGGCGGACGCGTGGCAGGATCGCTCTGCTGGCCAGCACTCATGGCATCTCCTCCGCCGCACATCGTGGCACAGCGCCGCGCAACGCGCATCACGTGGCGCGGCGACCCGCGGCTGGCGCGAGCCGCCGTGCGCCACTAGCATGATCGGTGAACGCAGGGCCTGCGCCGCGGACGGGAGCGCCGGGCGTTGAGGCAACGATGGAGCCAGACACATGGGACGTGAGCAGATCGAAGCGCTTGTCACGGTGTTGCAGCAGCAACTCGCGGCGGGGCCGAAGACGGTGGCTACCGGCACCTGGGACATTCGCTACGACAAAGAGCGTAACGCCTTCTACTTCGACAAGTGCGAGTTCGGCGGCTACTGCGAAGAGCGCCCGGCGGTGATCAGCGTCAGCGGCGAGATTCTGGACCCGGGCGGGCCGCTGCTGGGCTGAGCGGCACGCTGCGGCCGATCGTCATAACACGGGATCGCGAGTAAATGCGAGGCTCCGGGCGGGAGCGCGAGATCGTCCGCGGCATGATCGGCCGGATTCGCTGAGACGAGGCCGATGCGCCCGCTGCCGCAGCTTGACGACCTGTTAGGAGATAACAGTAGAATTCGCCTGTCATAACAAACCTCCGACAGTTTGCTGATGTAAGGTTTCCTGCCCCTCGGCCAGTGGGTTTCGTGGTGAGGCAACGCCATGCCCGCGTTGACCATCTACTTCGCGCTGGCCGGATTCGTGCCGTTCAGCATCCTGCTTGTCGCCACCGCGAGCGGCACGTGGCAGCGCCTCAGGCGGCCCGGCAGCTTCGGCCTCACGGGCGCGGCCGTTTCGCTCGTTCTGATCGTCGCCCTCTCGGCGATCGATGCCGGCTTCGCGGCGCTCGTGCTCCGCTCGGCGGCGCTGGCGCTGCATCCACCGGGCTAATTACGAGCCAGGTCGCTGCCGGCGCCGCATCAGCCGCGCCGGCGTCCATCACGCGAGCGAGGGGTAGGATCGTGAGCTACAGCGTCGTGCGTGGGCAGGGAATCATGGAAACCGTCACCAGCCAGCTCGAAGCGGAGTCTGCCGTACGGCTGCTCAAGGACTGGGCGCGGGTCTATCCGCAGCAGCTGCTCGTGATCCGCGACGATGCCGGCCTGGCGGTGGCCTTCCGCCGGCCGGCCGCACAGCCCGCGGCCGCGCTCTAGCCGGCTCAGCTCGTGCGCATCTGCTCGCTGCTGCCCTCCGCCACCGAGATCGTCTGCGCCCTCGGCCTCGAAGCTGCGCTGGTCGGCGTCACGCATGAGTGCGACTTTCCAACGTCCGTCCGCTCCCTGCCCCGCGTCACACGCAGCGCGGTCGAAAGCGACCGCCTCGCCAGCGGCCAGATCGATGCGATCGTCAGCGCCCACCTGCACGAACACCGCGGGCTCTACCAGCTCGACCGCGAGTTGCTCGAACGGCTCAATCCCGACCTGATCCTGACACAGGAGCTGTGCGATGTCTGCGCCGTCTCCTACGCCGAGGTGCAGGAGGCCGTGCGCGCCCTGTTCGGCCAGCGCACCGTACTCTCGCTTGAGCCGACTCGCCTTGATGAGGTATTCGAGAGCATCGAACGTGTCGCCGCCATCGCCGGGCGCGACGCTGCCGCGCTGGAATTGACGGCGGGGCTGCGCGAGGATGTGCGACAGATCAGCGGCGCGCTGACCGGGATCGCCCGCCGTCCGCGTGTCGCCTGCATTGAGTGGCTGGACCCGCCCTGGCTCGGCGGCCACTGGGTGCCCGAGATGGTGGAGCTGGCGGGCGGCCTCGATGTAATGGGCGAGGCGGGGTCGCCCTCCGTGCGCGCAAGCTGGGAACAGATCGCCGATGCAGGCCCCGAGGTGATCGTGCTGATGCCGTGCGGCTTCGGCGTCGAACGCATCGTGAGCGAGTTCCAGGAGCTGACGCTGCCGTCGCTCTGGCACGACCTGCCGGCGGTGCAAACCGGCCGCGTCTACGCCGTCGATGCCAACGCCTTCTTCAGCCGGCCCGGTCCGCGCCTGGTCGAAGGGCTGCATCTGTTGGCCGGCCTGCTGCATCCCGACCGCGTGCCGCTTGCCGCCGATCCACGCCGCTGGCAGACCGTTTCAACCGCGTGAACGGGCGACTGGCCGTTGCTGCGGTCGGCGTGCTCCGTCGTGCTCAGTCCGCGGCAGGGCGATCCGGATCGAGATCATCTCCCGTAGCGGCGCGGCGACCGGGCAGCGGCAGACCCGGCAGGCTGAAAAACAGTGCGATCGCGATCATAAAGAACACGCTCGCCGCGGCGTTGATGAAGGCCACCAATAGCGCCACGATATAGCCCAGCGGTCCGACCAGATTGCGCCGTGTGAGCCCCGCCAGCGCCGCATCGTCCAGGCCCGGACGGAGAAGATGGCGACGCGCTGCCACGTAGCGCCAGACGAGATTCCAGAAGAGCGAGATCACGACAAAGGTGCCGGCGTAGAGCACGGCGGCGAGCCGTTCATCGCGGTGCGTGATGTATTCGGACAGCACCGAGGTCGTGAATGGCGCCACGGTCACCGCCATCAAGAGCAGGCCGTTGAACAGCAGCAGGCCGTGATCGACACGCGCGATATGCCGAAACATCTGGTGATGGTTCACCCACATGATCAGGATCGTGAGAAAGCTGCCGGCGTAGGCCAGATACGATGGCCATTGGTCGAGCAGGGCGGGCCCGAGCCGCTTTGCGCCTTCGCCCGCGGAAGGCACTTTCAGGTCGAGCACCAACAGGGTGATCGCGACGGCGAATACGCCGTCGCTGAAGGCCTCAAGGCGCGCCGTTTCGCGCTCGCCCTCGCCCTGTGGCCGCAGACTCGACACGGTGCGCTCCTGGCCGGCGCTAGAGCGTGTCTGAAAAATGTTCGAACCATCGTTCCGTGGCTGGTCGTGAGGCCTCTTCTCACCCTCGCCACGCGTGGGAGGGGCCGCCGAAACCGGCAATCCAATGCGGGCTACGGCCGCCCGTCGATTATTCAGACACGCCCTAGCGGCCGTGAAAAACGGGGGGACGCTTCTCCAGGAAAGCGCGCACCGACTCGCGGTGGTCTTCCGTGCGGCCGGCCACAAGCACCGTGCTCGCCACGACCTCGTTGGCGGCTTCGAGGTCCAGCGTTTCCGTGACGCGCCAGCTCATCTTGGCGACCTTGTTGCTGATCGGCGCGGCGGCCGCGATCTCCTCGGCCAGCGCCAGCGTCTTCGCCTCAAGCTCCTCCGACGCATAGACCGCGTTCAGGCCGCCGGCCTGCAACAGCTCCGGCGCCGAGACGAAGCGCGCCGTGTACAGCATCTCCGCGGCCAGCCGGCGGCCGATCATCCGCGGAATCAGCCACATGCCGCCGAGGTCGGGGATCAGCGCCCGGCGCATGTAGGCGATCATGAAGCGGGCCTCGCTGGAGGCGATCGCCAGGTCGGTGGCGCAGACCAAGTCGAAGCCGGCGCCCACGGCCACGCCGTTCACCATCGCGATCGTGGGGATCTCCAGGCGGTAGATCGCGCGCATCATCGCCTGGCCGTGACGGCGCAGGCTCTGCCGGCTCTCTTCCAGGCTCTGGACGCGGGGCTCAGAGCCGGGCGCCTCGCCCTGCCGAGCGGCCATACCGCCAACGTCGGCGCCGGCACAAAAGGCACGGCCGGCGCCCGTGACGATCAGGCAGCGGGCGTCCGGGTCGGCGTCGATCGCGCGGCAGGCGTCGATCACTTCAAGCTGCAGCTCGGGCGTCATCGCGTTCAGCCGCTCCGGGCGGTTGAGCGTGATGCGGTGAATGTGGCTGCCGATCCGTTCGTGCAGTATCGTGTTGTAAGCCATAGCAGACGCTCCGGCGACCAGAGTACACGGCGCTGCGCGCGCCGGGTGGAGTGTAGCACGCCATGCCCGACCGTCTGCCCACCGATGCGGCCGGGGATGGGCCCGCCTGTTTGCCCGATCGCAAGCGGGCCGGCATCGCGCCGGCAGGGACGCGGGATCGACCGGCCGGCCCTGGCAACGCCGGCGCAGCAGACCGTCGGCCTCAGGCCACACGTCTCAGTGGGGCGACGCCCGAGCGCTGGCCGTTCGGCGTGCCCGAGTTCAACTGCACGGGAGATTTGTGATGACCGCCATCGCCGCGACTGCCGAGATCCGCCCGGCCACGCCCGACGAGATGCCGCGCCTGGCACAGGTCGTCAGCCTTTCGCTGGCGATGCCCGCGCAGCAGTTCGCCGCGCTGCGCCCCGAGTGGACGCTTTGCGCCTTCGAAGACGACCAGCTCGCCACCGCCTATGCAGCCTGGCCGTTCACCATGCGCATGAACGGTGCGGCGATGAAGGTTGCCGGCGTCACCACGGTCAGCACGCATCCGACCTTCCGCCGGCGCGGCAACCTGCGCGCGATCATGGAGACGGACTTTCGCCGCCGCCACGAACAGGGCGAGCCGCTCGCCGCGCTCTACGCCTCGCTCGCCGCAATCTATCAGCGCTACGGCTATGCGATCGTGACCACGCACCATAGCTACACCGTCGAGCCGCGCTGCCTGCAGTTCAGCCGGCCGGCCGAGATCTCAGGCCAGCTACGCGAGTCGTCGCCGGCCGAACTGCCCACCCTGATCGATGTCTACCGCCGCTTCCGCGAGCAGCGCACCGCCTATCTGCACCGCGGCGCGGCGATGTGGCAGGTCAGCGCCCTCGGCCCGCCCGCGGAGGGCGAGACGCTCTCCGTCGTACTGTACGAGGAGCACGGCGCGCCGCAGGGCTACGTCGTCTACGTCACCGGCCAGGGACCGGCGGACGGCAACCGGCCAAGCCAGCGCCTGCATGTGCGCGACCTGTGCTGGCTCAACCCCGCGGCCTACCGCGCCTGCTGGGAGCACCTGGGGCGTTTTGACCTGGTGCGGGAGATCGCGTGGCCGAACGTGCCGGCTGACGATCCCTTGCCGCACCTGCTGCTGGAACCGCGCATGCTGCACGCGGGTTCGCGCGACGGCATCCTGGCGCGCATCATCGACCTGGACCGCGCCTTCGCCGGCCGTGGCTATCAGCACGCCGGCCGGCTGACCTTCGCCGCAACCGATGCGATCTGTCCCTGGAACGAGGGAACCTGGACACTCGAAACAGACGGGACGGAGACGCAGGTGAACCGCGGCGGCGTATCGCCCGCCTTCACCGCGCCGATCGATACGCTCTCGATGCTGCTGTTCGGACAGCTCAGCGCGTCCGAGGCGTGGCGCATGGGCCGGCTGGAGTGCAGTGACGCTGCCGGCCTGGCGGACGCCGACCGTCTGTTGAGCACCACGTACAGGCCGTTCTGTGCTGACCACTTCTGAGGCGCGCCTCGTCAGATGCTCACACATGGCATGCTCGCGGTGCCGGCGTCCGCGATGAGCGAGCCGTTGGTGCTCGCGATCGATCTGGGCACCAGCGCGGTGAAAACGGCGCTCGTCAGCGCCGATGGCAGCGTGAGCGCGGGAGCGCGCCGCGTGCTGCACGGCGCGAGCCCAGCCGGCTGGCGGCGCAGCGCGCTGGCGACCGCCCGCCTGACGCTTGCCGGCGTCGACCCGCAGCGGGTGGCCGGGCTCGCTCTGTGTGGACGTGGCGGCGCCACCATCCTCTGCGACGCGGCGGGCCGCGCGCTCGCTCCGGCGCTCACGGGAACGCCGCCCGCGGACTTCGCCGCTGAGGCGCCCGCTCGCCTGCGGTCGCTCATCTGGCGCGTGCAGCAGGCGGCCGGGCAGACGCCGTCGCTTCAGCACCGGTTGCGCTGGGTGCTGGCCGCGAAGGACTTCCTGCTGCTCAGATTGACAGGCGAGGCGGCCACGGACCCCGCCTCTGGTCCCGACGCGCTGGCGTGGCCCGGCACTGACTCGACGGCCTGCATTTCCGCGGAGCATCTGCCGGCGGTGCGGCTGCCCTGGGAGGTCGCCGGATCGCTGCAAGCAGGCGCCGCGTCCGCGCTGGGGCTGCCGGCGGGCCTGCCCGTCGTGAGCGGGCTGCACGACGGCGTTGCCGCCCAGACCGGCGCGGGCGCGTTGCAACCCGAAACGGCGGCGCTCACGCTGGGCACGCACATCGTGCTGCGTGCGGTACGCGCCGATGCGCCAGCCGCGGCGGCGCGCTTCCGCTTCTACAGCCTGTGGGGCGAGCGGGACGGCCGCGGCGTCTATGGCGGCAACGCCCGGCTGGGCGGCGCGGCGCTGAGCTGGGCGGCGCGGCTGCTGGGCGCCGGCGAGGCCTCGCTGCCCGCGCTCGAACGCGCCGCGGCGGCCGTACCGCCCGGCAGCGACGGCCTGCTGTTCATGCCCTATCTCGGCGGCATGGTCTGTCCCTGCCGCCGGCCGGACCTACGCGGCGCGTGGCTGGGTTTGCGGCAGCAACATGGCCGCGGCCAGCTCTTCCGCGCCGTGCTGGAAGGCACCGCCTGCGCCGTGCGGCAAATCGCCGCTGCGCTGGCACAGAGCGGAGTCGTGCCATCGCGTCTGACGCTGACGGGCGGCGGCGCACGCAGTGCGCTCTGGCGGCAGATCCTGGCGGACGCTCTCAATCAGCCGCTGTGCGCGAGCGCCGCGCCCAACTTCGCGGAGTGCGTGGGCGCGGCGCGTTGCGCCTGGGTGGCGCTCGGGCATTACCCCTCCGTCGATGCGGCAATTGCCGGCGGTCTGCCTCCGGCAGTCGTCGCAGAGCCGGACGCGGCCGGCGTCCAGGCGATGGCCCGGATCTATGACGACTTCCTCGCGGCGCTCACCGCCGGCGTGACGAGCGTCTGAGCGGCGCCGAGAGCGGGCTCCAACACCGTTCGCTGATCATCCGCCCGCCGCGGAACCTTCCGCACACGGAGATCTGGACTGCCCGCGTCCGAAGGTACTGGGCGCCGCATCCCGCGCCCGGTGCGAGCGCCGACGAGCCGTGCGTACACTCGCCGCGGACGCCGAAGCGGCGGCTTCGGGGCCATCCCTGATCGGGCGAAAGCGTTGCGGTCGCGGCGTTCATTCTTGCAGACGACGTCCGTCTTTGGCGCGCTCCGTGGCCGCTGAACACAACCGTTCAGCAGATTTATGTGAAGTAGCCCATCACGCGCGCACTCCGCAACGAGACGGTGACGCAGCGCAAACTGTGAAACTCTTTACAATTTCGCCGCGAAGTCCGAACTATAAGAAGGGCGCAGTTCGCAACTCGGCTAAACGACATCCGCGGCTTGAGCGTACCAGCCTGCGCAACCGCGAAGCCGTGTGAGGAGGAAACGTTCGATGAGGATCTTGCGGGGGAAAACCGGCATCGCGGCCGCGGTGCTGAGCCTTGCGATGGCAAGCCTCGGCCTGCATACGGCCGCCGGTGTTCAGGCGGCACAGACTGTGAATCTGGTTCCGACTCCGGCGACAGATCGTGCCGAGACCGGTTTTGCGATCCGCGACGGCTACGCCGTTCAGATTGTCGAAAGCGGCGGTGTGCCCGGAGCCCAGGTGCTGTTCGCTCCCTGCACCAGCACCGGCGTGCACTACAACTGCGGTCCGAACGCCGGTACGGTCGTCACGCTCGACTCAAACGGCGCGGCCAACGTCGATCTCAACTTCAACGCCTTCACGCAGGCGATCGACGCCGTGATCGGCACCAATCAGTCCGATGCCAACGATCAGGTGATCGCCATCTTCAACACGGCGAACATCCCCAGCGCGTATACCATGCCGGCTGCCCTGCCCTACACGCCGGTCACGGCGGCGTCCAACGTTGCGCCGGCCAGTGTCCTGCCGGTGACGCAGCAGAACTGCTTCTTCCTGCCGCTTTCGGGCTTCGCCCCGAGCTGCTTCTTCGGCGCCATCCCCGGCATCGGCACCGGCTTTGTTTCGCCCGTAAACCTCGGCTTCATTCCAGGCTTCAGTTCGGGCTTCATTCCGGGCGTCGGCTTCTTCTTTGTACCGTTCGGCACCGTGACGTCGCCCGGCACGACCGGCGTGATCTTCGTCCAGCCGACGACCCAGCTCGCGACTTCGACCATCTGCCCGCCCGGCTTCCACGGCACGCTTACCGTCGTGCTTGGCAGCTCCGGCTTCCCGTTCGGCACCTTCCTCGGCTTCGGCGTGCCGCTGCAGGTTGGCACGCAGACCACCACGGTCTTCTGCCCGTAGCCCGATTTCGGCCCCGCATGATGCAACCGTTCCGAGGTCTGAGCCTCGGAACGGTTGCGCTTTGCTGCTGCCGTTTGTGACGATGGACCGGCAGACGACGCCGGCGCGGGGCGCCTAACCCTGCTTTGCCTGAAGGCAAACCTGTCCCTTCCCGAGGCGGGAAGGGACTTCTGGAGCGTTCCCGGCGGTGCCGGACGGCAGCGGGGCTGGGATGTCCGTGTGGGGCACGCGGCGGGCTGGTTTCCTGTCCACTGTTCGATCTCGAACCCCACCCTTCCTGTGTCGGGAAGGGACAGACTTCGCTTCAGCGAAGTCAGGGTTAGGTGCCCCGCGCGGCCGGCGATGCCGCGTGCCTTGAGAGGCGATTCAACCCCCGCCGGCAGCATCGCGCGCTTTCTGGAACATGACCGCAACCCTCGGAATCGGCGGAAACAAGAACGGCAGGCGAAAGCGCAGGCGATCGGCATGCCGAAAGCCAATTTCAAGCGCGTAGGGCGCGAGGGCGCCGAAACCACGCAGCTGGCAGGTCTTGACGCGGGGCGTCAACAGCCGCTGGTGAAAGCGGTTCAGCCGCCGCGAGCTGGTCGGCGCGAACTCCCAGCCCAGCAGGATGCCGCCCGGCTTCAGAACACGGTGCGCTTCCAGCAGCACACGGTAGAGCGTATCGTCTTCCAGATACCTGAAGAGATGCGCGGCCAGCACCAGGTGGAAGCTTTCGTCGGCGAAAGGCAGGCGGCTGGCGCCCGCGCCGACCAGTTCGACGCGCCGGCCGCGGCCGAGGTCGCGCGCCGCGAGACGCAGCATCTCCCGCGACACGTCGACGCCGACCGGGTCGTGCTGCAGGCCGGCGCGCACGGCCAGCATCTCAGCGACGCCGCCGTTGCCGCAGCCCAGGTCGAGCACGCGATGGCCGGCCTGCAGCCCAACTTCGCGCGCCACGTCCAACACCGGCGTGTTGATGAGATACGCGCTCACCGGCCGCATGAAGGCCCGCAACGCCATGCGCACGAGCGAGCCCTCGCGCAGCCAGCGGTCATATTCCCGCGCCGTGCGTCGTTCTTCGGGTCGGATGCTCATTGGAGGACGCTCACAGGCGGGCCTACACGTTGAACAGGATGTTGAGCACGTCGCCGTCCTTGACGGTGTAGCTCTTGCCTTCCATGCGCACCGTGCCGCGCTTCTTCGCTTCCGCGATGCTGCCGGCGGCCACGAGATCCTCGTAGCGCACGACCTCGGCGCGGATGAAGCCGCGCTCCAGATCGCTGTGGATCTTGCCCGCGGCCTGCGGCGCCGTGCTGCCTGCGCGCACCGTCCACGCGCGGCATTCATCCTCGCCGGCCGTCAGGAACGAGATCAGCCCCATCAGGTGGTAGGAGAGCCGGATCGCACGTTCGAGGCCGGCCTCCGCGCCGAGGCCAAGCTCGGCTCGATACTCCGTCGCCTCGTCTGGCTCCATCTCGGCCAGCTCCATCTCGAGCTTGCCGCAGAAGGCGGTAACTTCCGTACCTGGCGCAGTCAGCCTGGCTCGATATTCGGCCTCGATCGCCGCCGCCCGCGGCACGTCGCCCTCGCCGATATTGAGCAGCACGAGCATGGGGAGCTGCGTGAGCAAGCGGTAGCCGGCGATCAGCCGCTCCTCCTCCTCGGCAAGGGCCTGCGCCCGGACCGGCTCGTCGCGCTCCAGGCCGGCCTGAAGCCGGGTGAGCAGCGCCAGCTCGCGCTCGCCCGCCGTGCGCTCGCCGGGCTTCAGCGAACGCAGCTCGGCGTTCAAACGCTCCAGCCGCCGCTGAATCAACGCCTGATCGGCGAACACCAGCTCCAGGTCGAGCGTGCCGATGTCGCGCATCGCGTCGATGCTGCCCTCGGAATGCGGCACTTCCGCGTTCTCAAAGAGGCGTACGACGTGAATCAGCGCGTCGTTCTTGCGCACTTCGGCGAGGAACTGGCCGCCCGGCCCCTCGCCGCGGCCGAACGCCGCGCCGGCAGCGGGAAAATCGGCGTAGTGGATGTCCGCGGGCGTGACCTTCTTCGGGTGATACAGCTCCGCGAGCACGTCGAGGCGGCGGTCCGGCACTTTGACCACGCCGATGTTCGGCCCGTGGGCGCCGCCGTAGCCGGTCTGCGCGTTGCCGCGCGTCACCGCGTTGAACACGGTCGTCTTGCCGGACTGCGCCAATCCCAGAATGCCGACATCCGGCATGGAAGCCTCCGGGGGCAGGACGCGGATCGCTGTTTCGCGACGGGCCGGCCATCTCACGCAGGGGACATGCCAGAGGCGCCGGTGCGCTGTACCGGCGCCTCTCTCCGCTCCATTGTACCTGATGTAGCCGATTTCCCACCGCGCACGGCGGCGGGCCGGTCATTGAACGACTAAGGTGCCGGTCATCTCCGTGGGATGCACGTCGCAGTGGAAGTGATACGTGCCCGGCTTGCTGATCGTAAAGGTCAGTGTGGCCGACTTGCCCGCCGGGACCAGATCCGTCTTGATATCCTTGCCGCTGTCGTCCTTGACGTCCAGCACATCGACGTTGTGAATCGCCGTACCTTTGTTCTGCACGGTGAGCGTCACCTGCTTGCCGGCGGGCACGGTGATCTGCGTATCGGAGAACTTGTTGTCCGTCGTCGTCTCGTTCCAGGTCGTGGTGGGCGCGGAGGAGGCGGCGGGCGTTGCGCTCGCGGCGGCGCCGGCCTGGCCATTCGGGCCGACGACGTACAGTTCACCCGTCATCTCCGTCGGGTGCACCTGGCAATGGAACTTGTAGACGCCGGGTGTGGCGATCGTGAAGCTCAGCGTGGTGGATTGACCACCAGGGATTGGCTGGAAGGTGATGGGCTTACCGCTGGCGTCGTTCAGCACCTTGCCGGAGGCGTCCAGCACCTCGAAGTTGTGAATCGCACTGCCCTTGTTGTTGAACGTGACGGTGGCCGCTGTGCCGGCCGTAATCGCCATCTGCGTCACGGAGAACTTGTTGTCCGTGGCGTCCTCGGTCCAGGCGTCGGCCGGCTTCAGATCGGCGGGAAGCTGGCCGTTCGCGGCGGCGGGCGTGGGCGTAGCCGGCGCGAGCTGGCCGCAGACGCGGGCGTTGGCGCCAGTGATCGACGCGGCGGCCAGTGTGTCGGCGGGAGGGGCAAGCGTCGCGGGAATGTTGGTATTGGGGTTGACTGCCCGTGCGGCGGCCAGGTTCTCTTCCTTGCTGAACTCGGCCGCCTTGTCCCAGAAGTTCTTCGGCTGCACGGTGGTGACGCCGGGCGGCGCGCCGGTGATCAGCGTGACGAGGTCACGGATCTGCTCGTCGGTGAGGGAGCCGCCTTCGCGGATCGCCCAGGGCGGCATCACTTTGCCGATGCGCCCGCAGGTGATCGTGTCCGTCACCCAGCCCTGCACCTCGGTGAGCGTGTTCGGGTTGCGCAGCTCATCGCGGCTGAGCTGAGGGCCGATCAGACCTTCACCGGCGTTGCCGTGGCACTGGCGGCAGTAACGGGCGAAGATGCGCGCCCCGCGCTCGGCCAGCGTCGACTGCTGCGCTGCCGCCGAGGCGTTCTCCCGCGGCTGGTCGTACACCGTGTAGGCGGCGCAGCCTCCGAGCATCAGGAAGACGAGCGCCACCATCAGGGTGATCTGTTTCTGGGTGTTCATGCACCTGCCTCAGCGCCAGCGCCGCCGCGCGGCTTCCGGCGCCCGGGAGATCATGCAGGGGGAAGCTTGCCCCGCTGCGGGTCGCTGGTATCGCCGAGCGTGATTTTGCCCGTATTGATCGAGAGCGAGCCGTCGCCGTTGACCGTGAGGTCGAACGTGTCCAGCGAGCGCGGCGCCGGGCCGAAGACACGGGCGCCGCCCTTGGTATAGGTCGAGCCGTGGCAGGGGCAGCGGAACCAGCCGCGCTCGCCGCCGAACTCGAAGTCGGCACGCCACGGCACCGTGCAGCCGAGATGCACGCACTTCTGGTACAGCGCGACCAGGCCACCGTTCTTGCTGGGGGGGACGCTCTGAAAGCCGCCTTCGCCGGGCTTCAGATTCACGAGCCAGGTTTTGGCCTCAAAGATCTTGATCGGATCTTTGCCCGCCTCCGGAATCGTCGACTTCGGCACTTTGACGATGCCGCCGAAGCCGGCGTTGTGGCGCGGGTTAAGCATGTTCACCAGGCTGCCGACGGAGAGGATGATGAAGCCGAGCAGCGATGCGAACACCCCGCCGCGCAGGATCTGCCGGCGCTTGACCAGCACCTGGACCTGACGATCGGTTTGCTCGACCGTGGCCAGCTGGCGCGCGTCGGGCCGCGCCACGGCGACCCCTTGCCCGCCGGCGGCGGGGATGCGCCAGACGGCGCCGTTGGCCGCCGGTGCGGGCGCGGCCGGTGCGGCCGTCGCCACCGCGGTGCCGGCAGCGGCGGCCCTGGCGGCGTCACGCTCGGCCTTGAGGCGCAGCGCCTTCTCCTGCGCGGCCTTAATCGCGGCCGCGCGCTCCTCCGGCGTCATATCCTTCTTGGACTTCGGCGCCGCTGCCGCGGCAGCCTCGGCCGGCGGCGCCGCGGGCTGTTCAGCAGGGGGCGTGGCCCCGGCCTGCGGCTGCTCCGGCTGATTGTTCTCGCTTACCATCTCGCCACTCGCTTTTGCACCGCGCGCCCGGGGTCGCCGCCGGCGCGCGGCCGAACACTCTCGCCCGGCTTATGCGATGCCCAATCCTTCCGGCGGCTTCAACTGCCACGGCCACAGCAGCTCCTGACCCTCGCCGCGGAACGCTGTGCCGGAGATGGTGAGCACGACATAGACCGTCATGAAGCCGGTGAACAGGGCGAACATCGTGCCGCGCACGCCGAGCGGGCCGTAGCGGAAGCGCAGCAGGAAAACCAGCACGATCGGGAAGCCGATCATGCACGCCAGGGGGATCGCCTGCTCCACGATCCAGGCAGGCAGGTTCAAATTCAGGAAGTTGGAATCCAGTAACTTCAACTGGTGGAAGGGCATGTAGGGAATGTGCGTCGTCCACTTGGGCCAGGTGATGCCGGTCTGAATGCCGCGCACATTACGCAGATAGGCGGGCAGGTGATGTGCATCACCCGGCGTGCCGCCCTCTTTCAAGCAACTCCAGAGTTTATCCGGCTGGCTGGCGCAGTTGTAAATGATGTCCTGCGTGCCGTTGTCGTAGAGGATCAACAGCCAGGTGATGATGAAGGCGAACACGGTCGAGAAGACGACAATATTCACGGCCTTCGGGTGGCCGCCCCACCACACGCCCTGACCATCGTGGCTGCGATCGACGTAGGGAATCGCGGCGAGCAGAATCAGCGCCACGGTCGGCACGACCACGCCGGCGAGGGCGGGGTGCATGTGCAGCAGCAGTTCCTGCAGGTTGAGAAAGTACCACGGCGCCTTCGATGGGTTCGGCGTGATGTCCGAGTTGGCCTGGTCCAGCTTCGGCGGGTTGATGATCGTGGCGAGGGCCATCATCAGAATCGTGAACAACACCGCCGAGACGAACTCGATGAAGACGAGGTCCGGCCAGACCAGAACCTCCTCATCGCGCTCGCGCCGCGCCCGCGGATTGGGCATCGGGCGGGTGGGAACCGTTGCCTTGACGACAGGTGCGCTGGCCATCGATAGCGCCTCCTACAGCGGCCGCGCCAGCCCGCCATCGCGGCGGATGCGCCAGAAGTGAACGGCCATGAAGATTGCGGCCAGCAAGGGTAAGCCGATGACGTGCAGGGTGTAGAAGCGGATTAACGCCCCCTGGCCCACCTCCGTACCGCCGATCAGCAGGAAGCGGCTCTTTGTGCCGAAGACCGGCGCCGAGCCAATCATGTTCGTGCCGACGGTGATCGCCCAGAAGGCGAGCTGGTCCCAGGGCAGCAGGTAGCCGGTGAAGCTGAGCAGCAGCGTCAGTACCAGCAGGATGACGCCGACGACCCAGTTGAACTCGCGCGGCGGCTTATACGCGCCGGTGTAAAAGACGCGCATCATATGCATAAAGACGAGCAGCACCATGCTGTGCGCCATCCAGCGGTGCATGTTACGCATCAGCTCGCCGAAGCGGACGTTGCTCTCGAGCGCCTGAATGTCGGTGTAGGCGCGCTCCACCGACGGCACGTAGTAGAACATCAGCAGCGCGCCGGTCACCGTGAGCCCCAGGAACATGAAGAAGCTGAGGCCGCCGAGGCAGTAGGTATGCGTGATCTTGACGTGTGTGCGGTGCAAGCGCGTGGGATGCAGGTGGAGGAAGACGTTCGTCGCAACGACGAGCGCCTGATTGCGCGGCGTGTTTGGATAGCCCGAGCGGAAGATCGAGCGCCAGATATAATTGTGGAACAGCTTGTCGTAAACGGTATCCTGCCAGCTCTGCCCCGGCGGCCGTTCCGAGATCGCCATACGCTCCTCCCTGCTCGGCGCCAGATCTGCGCCTGCGCGAACGGTGCCGCGCACGCGGATCCTGTGTTAGCTCTGCCAGTAGCGGCCGAAGAGGTACATCAGCACGAGGCCAAGCACCGTCGTCACGAAGACGAACAGCAGCTCGAAGGTTTCGCCGGCCGGTTTACCGATGATCCACGGTGCGAGCAGCATTGATGCCTTACCTCGTCGCGACTTCCCGATATCATGTCGCGGCTTGCCGCGCCTCGCGGCCGGCAACGCGACGAACGTCTACCGGCAGGCTGGCCCGGTTCGTAGGCATCACCTGCGTGCAGGGGTGTTTCCGGCACGGCCCGGCGACCGCCGGACCACAACCATTGTAACCGCCGACGGCGGCCTGCGCCGCTCGCCGTGCCGCCCGGGGGTGAATGGGCGGCGGCCACACGCAGCGGCGGAGGTGACATGCCTCCTCCTCAACGCAAAGCGACAGTAGCACCGGCTCAAAATCTGTGTCAAGCAACGCCGCGGCGTCAGGGCCTTTGCATCGTGCAAGGTGCGCAGCACCCTGCTGGCCGCGCGCCGCAGGGAGCGGCCAGCAGGGTGCCGTGTGCGGTGGGGCCGCGAGCGTGGGGGGTGCCCTGCCGCTGCGTGGCGGGCTTTGGCGGCCCGCCGCGGCGCGGTGCGTGGCGCAGCCGGTGCCCCCGCCGCGCGCGCGGCGCTGGATCGGCCTGGGCAGGGGGACCGGCGCCGCCCCGGTCGGTCAGTGCGCGCTGGGCGCCGCTGCTGGGACCGGGCGGCGCGGCGCTGGGGCCGCGGGCATGGCCGGGCGGACCGGCGGCGCCAGCGTGCAGCGCGTGGTGCCGTGGGCCGGCACGCCCCGGAGGCCGAGCGCCAGGCCATGCCCCGGTTGGCGCCCGCACGGCTCCGCGCCGCGGCCCGGCACGAGCGCGGGCGCGGGCCGTGGGGCAGCGCGCCGCGCCGGCAGCGGGTGCGGGACGGGACGGTGGGCGCGGCCCATGGTCAGGGGCGTACCGGCCACGGTCCCCAGGCGCTGGCCGCGCGGCGCCAGCGCGGGATCGGCGGGCGGCGCCGCGCCGGCCATGCCACCCGCGCTGCCGCCCGGCGCCCCGCTGCGGCCAGCCCCGCCGCCGCCCGCGCCCTCCACGGCAGGGCACGCTGAAAAGGCCCTGCGCCCGGCCGTGTGGCCTTGTGCCTGCGCACGAGACAGGATACAACGAAGGCGCTGGGCCGGGTCCATGTCCGCGTGCCCGGAGGTAGCATGGACGCGGCCCTCTACGAGCAGCATCAGCGCCTTGAGGATACGCACTGGTGGTTCCTCGGCCGGCGCTATCTGGTGTTGCGCGAGCTGGCCCGCCACGCCGGCTCCGAGCCAGGCCCGATTCTCGACGTGGGCTGCGGCACCGGCGGCATGCTGCCCCACCTGCAGCAGATCGCGCCGGCCATCGGACTCGACCCCGCGCCCGAGGCCGCCGCGGCCTGCCGGCGGCGCGGGGTTGTCTTCGTCAACGGCGGGGGAACGCGGCTGCCCTTCGCCGCTGGTGTCTTCGGTACGATTACTGCACTCGACGTGATCGAGCATGTCGCCGACGACACCGGCATGCTGCGCGAGCTGTACCGTGTGTTGCGGCCCGGCGGGCTGCTGCTGATCACCGTGCCGGCCTATCAGTTCCTTTGGAGCCAGCACGACGAGTTCAACCATCACCAACGCCGCTACCGGCGGCGCAGCTTGCAGCGCACCGTGCGCCAGGCCGGCTTTCGCATCGCGCGCATCAGCTACTACAACACGCTGCTCTTCCCCGCGGCGGTGGCGCGCAAAGCGATGATGCGCTTTCAGCGCGGCGCCGGCCCCGCCTCGCACCTCGAAGAGGTGCCGGCGCCGCTGAACGCTCTGCTGCGGGGCATCATGCTGCGTGAGGAGCCGATCGTCGCGCGCTGGGATCTGCCGTTCGGCGCCTCGCTGATCTGCGCGGCGCGCCGCCCGGCGGCGACGGCAGCCCCGGTGTCCCGCAAGGTGGCGGCCTCGGCCGGCGCGGCCTGAGCCGCTGGCCTGCATTTCCTCCCAGTGGCCGCCCCGCCATTCACTCGACGGGCGGCAACGACTACAGTGGATATGACAGCCATCTGAACGCTGCAATGCGAGCGATGCAACGTGCGCAGGCTCCCTGCTGCTCTGGCCGTGCCGGTGCTTATCGCCGTTGCCGGCATGATCGTTGCCGCCGCGGCGATCGGCCTGGCGAACGACGGTGCCCGCCAGGCGCTGGGCTGGCCGTTGCTGTTGCTCGTGGCGCTCTGTGCCCTGCTGGAGCCACGGCGCCGCGCCGGGCTGTATGCGGCCCTGCTGGCGTTCGCCGTCTTCGTCGGCGTGGATGCCGCGCGGCTGGCGGCGTCAGGGCACGGGCCGCGCGCGATCGACGTGACGGGGCTGATCGTGACGCCGCTGGCACTGCTGGCGACGCCTTTGCTGCTGGGGTCGCTCGTCCGGCGTCTGGAGCTGCTGGTGCAGGAGGTGGAGCAGCAGCAGAGTGCGATCGACACGCTCACCGTGCGCGACGAGGACACCGGCGCCTTCCGGCCGCGCTACATCGATACCCTGCTACCCGAAGAGATCAATCGGGCGCGGCGCTATCACCGTGCGCTGACGCTCGCGATCGTCGCCGTCGACGGTTGGCCGGAACTGATTTGCGAGCGCGGTGAGCCGGCGGCGCACGCGCTGGCGCGCCAGATCGTCGAGCAACTGGCGCAGGGCACGCGCGTCGTGGACAGGATCGTCCAACTCGGCGAGGGGGAGTTCGCGCTGGTGCTGCCGGAGACACCGCTTGAGGAAGCCGAAGTGCTCGCCGTGCGCGTGCAAGAAGCCGCCTCGACGGCGACCGGGCTGATGTTGCGCGTGGGGCTGGCGAGCTTTCCGCGCGATGCCGTCAGCGGCGCCGCGCTGCTGCAAGAAGCGCGCGAGGCGTTGAGCTATGCGCGCGCGGCCGGCCTGTTTGTGGTCGACCGCCTGTTCCTGCACCACGGCCGCTGACCGATGGCCACGTTCAGCGCACGATCGGGAGCTGGCCGGCGTCGCCGCTGAGCAGCCCCATCAGGTCCGCGGCGACCCAGACTTTCTGATTGTTATCCCAGACGATCTGCCACCAGGCATTATCCGCGCTGCGGCCGATGACTTCGACCTGCCGGCCCGGCGCGAGCTGGCCCACGGGCTGGTTGTTGGTGCTGGGGGCGGAGCGCACGTTGGGCGCGCTGCCGCTGCGTGAGACGCCGACAAATTTCGCGCCGGGCGTGCCGGCGCTGGACGGGCCGGGCGAGGCGTTCGGCGTCACCGTTGCCAACGCCACTGCCGTGCCCGTGGCGCCTGCGACGGCAAGAGTCGCGTTGGCCTGCGTGCCTGTGTTCGAGTTCGTCAGGGCGTCGAGCGGGTTGCCGTCGCCCGGCTTCGGCAAGACCTGCAGGATGACGAGGAAGGCGATCACCGTACCCACCATGCCGACGATGATCCAGAGGCCGCGCGCCCAGTGCGTCGAGGCCTCGAACATCAGCCGCTGCTCGCGCTGCGGCCGCGTGCGCGGCGTTTGCGCGTGCTCGACCAACTGCTCCGGCGCCTCGTCTTCATCGAAGTCACGCACTTCCCGGACATCCCGGTGAAACGGCGTCTTCACGTCATCCCCTCGCTGCGCACGACGCCGATATACGGCAGGTTGCGAAACTCCTGGCGGTAGTCCAGCCCGTAGCCGACGGCGAACTCGTCGGCGATCTCGAAGCCCACGTAGTCGAGCGCCACGTTCGCCAGCCGCCGGGCGCGCTTATCGAGCAGGGCGCAGACGCTGATGTCCTCCGGCCCGCGCGCTTCGAGATACTGCAAGAGGCGATGCAGCGAGATGCCCGTGTCGACCACGTCTTCAACCACGATCACGCGCTGACCGCGGATGTCTTCGTCCAGATCCTTGGTGAAGCGCAGGCGCTCGTGCTGCTCGTCGTGCTCGTCGTACGAAGAGATGGCGAGGAAATCGACGGTAATCGGCAGCTCGATCGCGCGCATCAGGTCGGCCATGAAGCAGACGACGCCGCGCAGCACGCCCACCAGCACCGGCCGCGAGCCGGCGAAGTCGCGCGTAATCGCCGCGCCCAGCTCGGCCACGCGGCGCTGCAACTCGGCCTGCGAAACCAGCACGCGCGCCACGGGCGGCAGCACCGTGCTGTGGCGCGGGTCGATGCCGAAGCGCTCCAGCAGGCGCAGGTAGTCGCGCCGGTAGAGCAGCTTGATGTTGATCTCCGGGAAGTGCTCACGCAGCAGGCGCAGCTTGCGGTTCTTGTAGGTCACGAGGCTCTGACGCAGCGTCGTCAGTTCGACGTAGAGGTCGAACGCCGGCAGATAGAAGTCGGGCGTGAAGGCTTCGACGACGCGGCCGCCTTCGCGGCGCAGGGGAAAGGAGCGCGGCTCGTACTGCCACTGCACGCCGTAGAAATCGAGCAGGCGGGCGAACTGCGCCTCGCTGGGATGGGCGAAGGGAGGATCGACGGCGGGCCGCGGCGGCGGCAATTCGACGGGCGCGTCGCCCACCTCGGGAGCGACGCCGGCTGCGCCCACCCCCGACTCCGTGTCCTGCATCGCCATTCCGTGCCCGATCTCGCTCCGCCCCGTCCCCGAAGAGTGTAATAACGGCTACCAAGCGGGGTCAAACGCGGACCGAGCCGCCGTGGGCCGTTCGGGGTCCGGCACACAATGGCTCGCGGGGCACCTAACCCTGCTTTCGCAAGCGAAAGCTGTCCCTTCCCGAAACTGGAAGGGACTTCTGGAGCGTTCCTGGCGCCGTGCGACGGCGGCGAGGCCGCGGCGCCAGCCTGGTTGGAGCTGCGGAATGAACTCCCACCCGCCAGCTATTCCAGCCGCACCTGCGGCAGCAGCGCGGCCAGTGCGTCCAGCAGCGCGTCGATGTCGGCCCGTGTGGTGTAGCCCTGCGCCGAGACGCGGATGAACTCACGGTCTTGCCAGCGCATCACCGGGATCTCGATGCGATGCTCCTCGCGCAAGCGCGATGCCAGCGCGACGCCGTTGCAGGGCGGCAGCAGCGCGCTGACCATCTGGCCGAGCCAGTCGGGGCTGTCGGCGGAGAGCGGCGGCAGACCGGTCAGCTCGGCCAGCGCCGTGCGGGCGTAGCGTATGAGTTCGTGGCACTCGGCCCGCACCCGCGGCCAGTCGCGCTCGGCCTGATAGGCGATCGCGGCCGGCACGCTCAGATAGGCGGAGTAGTCGCGCGTGCCCTGCCGCTCCTGCTCGTCGATGAACGCCGAAGGGCCGGGGTCGCGCGGCTGCCAGCCCCAGCCCACCATCAGCGGCTCGATCAGCGGCTGCACGTCGCGGCGGGCGTAGAGAAACCCGGCGCCGGGCGGTGCGCTCAGCCACTTGTGGCAGTTGCCGCCGTAGAAGTCGGCGCCGAGCGCGTGCAGGTCCAGCGCAATCTGGCCGACGGCGTGTGCCCCGTCGATCACCGTCCAGATGCCGGCGGCGCGGGCGCGGGCGATCAGCGGCGCGATCGGCAGACGCAGGGCGCTGAACGAGGTGATGTGGCTCAAAAAGAGCACGCGGGTGCGCGGTGTGACGCCGGACCAGATCGCCTCGACGACCTCGTCCGCATCGGCGAAGTGCGCCGGCAGCGGCCGCACGACGTAGCGCGCGTCCCGTTTCGCGCAGATGAAGCGCCAGGCGCGGTCGAGGGCGCCGTACTCGTGGTCGCTGGCCAGCACTTCGTCGCCCGCGGCCAGCGGCAGCGAGCGCGCGACCACGTTCAGCGCCGTGGTCACGTTGGGATGGTAGACCACCTCGTCTGCATCGACGCCGAGGTATTGGGCCAGCACGCCGCGCGCCTCGGCCAGCAGCCCGCCGAGCCGCCGGCCCAGAAAGGCGACCGGCTGGCCTTCCAGCTCGCGCTGCCACTGCTGGTAGCGCTCGAACACGGGCCGCGGCCGGGCGCCGTACGAGCCGTGGTTCAGAAAGATCCAGTCGGGATCGAGCACGAACTCGCGGCGCAACGCCAGATGTCGCGCTTCGGCCGCCTCGTCGTACGCGGTCTGCATCTGCATCGCGCCCTCCCACGCTCGGCCGCGGGCGAATTCGTGCCCGCGCCCCTCGCCACGCTCACCGTGAAGATGCCGCATGCCCCGGCTTCGGGGAAGCTCCACACCGGCACGGTTCGGCCTGTTTCGGCGCGCACACCCGCCGCGAGCGGCGCTTGACAGGTTCCGGGGCTCCCGTATGCTACGGCTACGCCGGCGCCGTTGTTACCGGCGCTGGAGGCGGGAGAACATTCCGCAAAGGAGCCCGCGATGCCGTTCGTGCGGATCACGCTGACCCGTCCCCGCCCGGAGGTGAAGGCCGAAGTCGAGGGCCACTTCCGCGACCTGATCGCCACGACCTCAAAGCTGCCGGGTTTCATCGCCGGCTACGTGCTGGTCTCGCCGAACCTCTCCGCCGAGGTCGGCCGAGTGACGTTCTGGGAGTCACATGAATACGCCAACCACGCGGCCAACGACCCGCATGTGATGGCGGTGCAGGCCGAGCTCAAGTTCGACGACTACGGCACGCAGCAGGACTGGGATCTGGAGTCGCCCTTCTTCATCGGTGCGCCGGTTCCGAGCACGGGCTCGTAGGTGCGGCCGGGGCTGGAACCGGGCGCTTCGCACACCGAGGTCGAGGCGCTGGCCGACCTGACCGAGCTGGCCGCCGGTTTTCCGATCGACGGCCTCTGGGCGCTGGTCGCGCTGCTGGAGCACGCCGCGCGCAAGTGGATGACGGCCTTCATGGAGCCGGGCGAGCAGTCCGTCGGCGCCCGCGTCGCGATCGAACGCGCGATGCCCCGGCCTGAGGCGGAGGTCGTCACCACGGTGGCCACGCTGCGCGAGCTGCGCGGCCGGCGCTACGTCTTCGACGTCGAGCTGCGCAACGAAGGCGGCGAACTGCTCGCGCGGGGCACCAACGAACGCGCCGTGATCGCAGTGGGGTGAGGGCGGCGCGGCCCCCATCCCCTGCCCTTCCCCCAATACTAGGGGAAGGGCGATCCAGGCGAGAGCGTTCCGAGGCTGCGCCGGGTTAGTCAGACACTGCTGGTCGCGCCCCTGCAGGTCTGCGAGAAGACCATGCCTTCAGCCTCAATCGTCCGCCGATAGATCTCCCCTTCCCCTAGTATTGGGGG
>CALFMN010000126.1 GCA_937879875.1 uncultured Chloroflexota bacterium
ATGGTACAGCCATGCGCGCCTATTGGCGATCCCTGCTACCCTTTTCAGCACCCTGCTAGTTTTACAGTGACCCTTTCATGGGAACGGCCTCTATTCGTGCTCAAAACGGCCGCCGCCGCAGGCGTGGCGGCCTCTGTCGTGAGCGTGACTCCCGCACCGTAGGCGATAATGGTCACTGTAGTACTAGGGCGTGTCTGAATAATCGACGGGCGGCCGTAGCCCGCATTGGATTGCCGGTTTCGGCGGCCCCTCCCACGCGTGGCGAGGGTGAGAAGAGGCCTCACGACCAGCCACGGAACGATGGTTCGAACATTTTTCAGACACGCTCTAGTACCATCCATCGTATCGCCGTTTAGCGAGACGATCGCCACACTGTTTCCGCCATTGCACGTCCCGATTCCGCCTTCGTATGAACTCCTGGCGACGATCTTAAAGTCACCACATCCGGGAATGGTAAGTATCTGTGCTTCCACCTCGACGGCGTAATTGGTCATTCCGCTGAGGTCAAACGGCGCGGGAACCCAACTGGCCTTCCACTCTCCGTGATCCGTATTTGATCCATCGTTGATCAGCATGCCATTGAGGCTCCGCCATCCTCCAGTGTTCGTCCATCCGCTCAGACCCTTCGACCAATCAGCCTCGTAGACCACGGTGCCGGGCTTCGGCACGGCGGCGATGCGCGCGGCGGCCAGCTTCTCGTTCACATCCTTGTAGTTCGGCTCCTTGGCTTGAAGGATGCCGTAGAGGCGGATGACCTCCTTCCAATCGCTCTGGCTTTCTGCAATGCCGGCCGCAGCGTAGATCTGCTCAAGGTAGCCGTCGCGCTTGGCTTTCACATCGCGATAGCTCGGCGTGTCGCTGAGGATGCTTGAGGCTTCGTCGAGCGCGTCGGCCCAGTTGCCGGCCTGGGCGTTGGCCGTCATCTGGCCGTAGAGCCCGTCGAGCCGGGTGATCTTGGCGTTGAGCGCGGAGACCTTCTGGTCGGCCTGTTGGTAGCCACCTGCCTGCGCGTAGGCGTCGATTGCGCCCTTGATGTCGCCGGCCTTCAGTTTCGCGTCGCCGTCGGCGATGAAGCCGTCGAGCTTGCCCTGCGCTGTCTGGAGCTGCGTCTGAGCATCCTTGAAGCCGGGATCGAGCTTCACCACGATCGCGAGCTGCGAATAGGCCTCCCACCACTTCTGCGCGGCGATGTCCTTCTGTGCCGCGTCGTACGCGCCCGCGGCGGTGCCGGCGTCGGACGCCTTCTGGTTGGATCCTTGATAGCTGCCTGCCGCCTTATAGGCCGTCTGCGCCCCCTGGAAGTCGCCTGATGCCAGCTTCGCGGAGCCATCGCTGACCAACGCATCGAGTTGCTGTGTCACCTTCGCCCTCTTGGCCGCGGCGTCTTTGTAAGAAGGCGAGAGCGCGAGGACGGCGTTGAACTGCGCCAGCGCGTCGTTCCACTGCTGGTTGTTAAAGGCGGTGTTGCCGCGGTCGTAGGCGGCGGAGACCGTAGCGGCATTCTGTTGGGCTTTTGCCGCGTGAACCGCCGCGTCCTGATAGCTCTTGGCGGCGTCGAACTCTTTGCGGGCGCTGTCCCAATCGCCCTTCTGCTCGGCTTGCAACCCCCGCTGGTAGTGGTCGCCGGGGCTCGCCCCGCCGGAGCAAGCTCCTGTCAGCAGCGAGAGAGCGACGACCGCAATCAGTGCACGAAACAGTCTATGCGGGGGGGGCAGATAACATAACGGGGCTCCTGACCTGGCTTGTGGGTGCAGTCAGTGTCGGGGCGTTTCAGAAGTCTGTCAAGAGCAATCGGTGCCTGTCCTCCGGAATCCGGATCGTGAGCAGGGAAAAGGGGCGACGCGATTCGCAGCCTGGTTGCCTACTGGATTGGATAGGTGTCAATCGCCGTGACCCACGGCGCGGTGCCGCTGAGCGCGGTGAGCAGGCGCTGGTCTGCCGTCCATAGCTCCGCGCCGAGTAGCTGGGCGAGTACAACGTAGAGCGCGTCGTAGAGGCTGGGCAGCGCGTATTGCCGCGCAAGCCGGAAGGCTTCCCGATACAGCGCTGGTGGGGCCACGGGCTGCAGCGGTGAAGAAACCAGCCGTTGGATCGCGATCAGGACCTGGTCCTGGGTTAGATGTCTTCTGGGGTCATTCGTCCGCGCACGCTGGTACAATCCGTTCGCGACCTCGCCGAAGAGGTGTGGAGGACAAACGAGCGGCGTCCCGGACCGCAGGCTGTCAGCCAGCAATGCTCGTGCCTGTTCCTCGTGGACCTCCGCGCCGACCACCCACTTGAACGCCACGCTCGCATCGACAACGGCGGGCGTATCCGCTGTGGTCGCTACCAATGCCGGCTCGGGTCCTCGCGTGCTTCGCGGATGATCGGCCACGACTCAGCGAACGGCACGCCACCACGCCGCGCGAGTAGCTCCTGGGAGGACTTCGTAGCCTCTTCGAGCCATTCGAGTGCTCGCCGCCGCTCCTCATCGGTTAACGGCTTGATCTGCGCGCGCAGCGCGGCGATTTGCGCCGCTTCGTCTGTGCGATCGCTATTCGCGACTGAGCCGCCGTTGCGGTCCAGTTCAAACAGGTCGCCGGGCTCGCAGCCAAGAGCATCGCAGAGGCGGGCCAGCGTCTCGAACTGAATGCCGTGCACGGCGCCGCGCTCCAGCGCCGAGACGGTGTCTGGGCGCACGCCAGCCGCGGCCGCGACCTGGCGCTGCGACAGGCGCCGGCGGGCGCGGATCTCGGGAAGCCGCAGACGGATATTGCTCATCGTTGCATCGTCCGTTCAAACAGGCACGGCATGGCGTGCTACTCTCACGGTATCACATCACATAGGGTGGGCGCAGCGATCCGCGTTAGCTAGCTGGATAGTCACGGATGGCCCGCACCCACGGCGCGGCGCCGCCGACTGCGGTGAGCAGGCGCTGGTCGGCGGTCCACAGTTCGGCGCCGAGCAGCTGGGCGAGCACGACGTAGAGCGCGTCGTAGATACTCGGTAGGCCGTGCAGTTGCGCGAAGGCCAGCGCACGCTCGTACAAACCGTGTGGCGCGATCAGTTCAATCGGCACTTCGAGAAGCTCGGACAATGCCTCGATCGCGTCGGCCGGAGAAAGTCGAAGTGTGACCTCGGAGATGCGCGTGCGCTGATAGATGGCGTTGCCAGCCTCGCTGTGGAGATGGGGCGGCGTTGCAATCACGCGAGCCGCTCGCAAACAATCCGTGAGCAGCGCCTCTGCTCGTTCGGCATCACTCTCATCGAGCACCCACTTCACCGCCACACTGGCGTCAACGACGACGGGCGCGGTGCTCACCAATGGCGAGATGGATCCTCTCTGGCCGCGCGGATGATCGGCCAGGATTCGCCAAGCGGTTGCCCCCCCCTCGCGGCTCGCATCTCCGCCATATGCTTGCGGGCCCGCTCGACGGCCGCCCAACCACGTTCCACCTGCTTCTGGGTCAGCCTTGGGAGCTGAAGCGCGACACCAGCATCGTCGGTTGTGCCCGCGGCAACGGAAACTGAGGGAGCAACCGGTGTCACAATGCTCAAAAGATCGCCACGTCGGAGTCGTACAGCACGCGGACCAACGTGATACAGCTGCACTCTTCCCTGCGCGAGCCAGCGACGAATTGTCACCTTGCTCACGCGCAGCAGCTGGGCCGCCTCGGCCACGGTGATCAGATCGAGCTCGTGTTCGACCGCCATAGTGTGCCTCGTTCTCTGACTCACCCGTGCTCCTGATGTTCATACGCTATCACAAACCATCATCCGCCTGCCCTGCGCCGATCACGTTGCCTTCGGCGTCGGTGCGCAGCGGGCCTTTGCTCATGTCGAGCAAGACCAGCCGCGTGCCCCACGGATCTGCGACCACGACGCAGCGGCCGATCGCGATCTCGAACGGCCCAGCCACGATCCTGCCGCCGGCCGCGGCGAACCGCGCGGCCGCTTCGTCGGCGGAATCGACCAGCAGGTCGATCTCGGGGCCGGGCCGCTCCGTTTGCAGCACCAACTCGGCGTCGCTTTCGGGCAGACGCAGGGCTGCGGCGTCCTCGCTGCGCCAGACGAGCTGGTGGCCCAACCGGTCGCGGTAAAACGCCAGCCCCGCCTCCAGGTCCGGCACCGAAAGCTGGATGCTATCCACCTTGTGAATCAGCGGTCCCATGTCCGCTCAAACCTCGGCGCCGCTGGCGGTGACGGCGGAGAAGATGCGCAGCGAATCCGCCGCCACCGGCAGCGGCAGCGGGTCCAGCACGTTGCGCGTGTAGGCCGCGTAGCGCCGCCGCAGCTCGCCCATCTGCTCGTTCATCTCCTGCTGCAGCGCTGAAACCTCGGCATCGTCGCCGCGGGCGATCGCGTCGCGTACGCGCGAGAAGAGCGACGGTTCAAGCCGGCTGTCCTGCATCAGTTGCCGGCGCAGCGCATCGACGTCGCTCCACAGTTCACCGAGCAGCTCGCTCTCGTCGCCGGCGTGAATACGGCGACACTCGCGCACGGCCTCCATGTTGGCGCTGAGAATGCGCTCGCTCAGTTCCAGCAGCCAGCGCGTGCGCATCGCCTCGGCATACGAGTCGATCGTGCGCTCGTCGAACACGCCGTCGGCCAAAAGTACGGCTCGGCCAGCGGCGCTCGCCTTCAGGGTGCGCAGCGTCTCGAAGACCGTGGCCGGCGGCTTGCCGAAGAGGCGATCGCGCTCGATCTGGTCGTAGTGCTCGAACACGTCGGCCTCGCTGCGGTAGGCGCGCTCCGTCTCCAGATAACCGCCTGGCTCACCAGGTTTCTTTGAAAGCTCTGCCTGCAGCTCGCCGGCCGAACGGCCGGACTTCAGCGCATAGGCGATCCCGTCGAGCATCGCCTGGTACATCGCGGCGATGGCGAGATAGCTGTTCGTGTGCGGATTCGGCGCCCGCACTTCAAAGCGCGTCGCCAGCGGATTGGCGCGGTCGCGCACCAGCCCGGCCAGCACACTGCGGTTGCGCGACGGCTCCTCCACCGTGTGGCCCACGGCGGCTACGGCACAGACCGGCGCCTCGAAGCCCGGCTTCAGCCGGTTGAAGGCGTCGGTGGAGCAGGTGACGAAGGGGCTGACGACATCCCAGCGGCGCAGCAGGCCCATCAGCGCGCCCCAGCCGATCGAGCTGAGATAGTCTCGCTCCGGCTCGGCAGCGCTGAACAGGTTCTTGATCGTGCCGTCCTTGAGGCGCACGGCGATGCCGACGTGCGTGTGCTCGCCGCTGCCGGCCACGCCCTCGATCGGCTTCGCCAGAAACGTGACCTCAAGCCCGACCGAGCGGAAGGCGCGGGCGATCAGCGATCGGGCCAGCAGCTCGTTGTCGGCCGCCTCGAGCGCGGTGGCGAAGCGCCAGTCGATCTCGATCTGCTCCATCACGGCGATGCCCTGCGATCCGGCGAGCCGCGCATCGATGCCGCCGACCTCCTTGTGGCCCATCTCCGGACGCAGGCCGCTGGCCTCAAGCAGCGTCAAGGCCCGCTCCAGCCCCGTGCGCACGGCGCCTTTGGTCGGCTTCCAGTACTGCTCCTGCAGCGCCTGCGAGACGGCGAGCTGCTCAACCTCCTCGCGCGTGCCGGGCGTGCGCACCCAGAACTCGAGCTCTGTGGCGCTGGTCAGAAGCACGACGGAAACATCGGCGGGCTCGAAGTCGAGCGCCCGCGCCGCCTCAGGGTGCGCGGCGAACAGCGCGGTCAGCCGCCGCTGCGCCGATGCTTCGGCCCGCGCCAGCACGGCGCGGGCATCGACATGCTTGCCGGCGTGCTCCAAAAACGCCGGGATCTTCACCGTGCCGACTGGCTGGCCCGTGGCCTCGTCGCGATAGTCGTCGTTGTAATCCACGGTCCAGCGGGCCGCCGGGTCGGCAATCAGATCAACCTTGCCGTCGTTCAGCGTGGCGATGCCGGGCAGCACGACGCTGGAGCCGTCGGTCTGCACACCGCCGGTCAGCAACGTTTCCGCATCGGGCAGGAACGTCGAGACGGGGATGCGCTCGTCGGTTTCGTTGCCGCCGAGATCGACGCCGACCAGCGAAACAAAGCGGACGTTGGAATGGGCGGCCACGAACTGGCGCAGGCCGGCGGCGGAGCGCTGCTCGCCCGGCAGCGTCATCGGCAGCAGAGGCAGCGCGGAAGAAGCGAAGGTCATCAGTGATCCTCCTGCGGGTGGAGCTTCGTTCACCATACGATTTCGTCGGCGTTGGTCCCACCGTGCCCGCGAAGTCCCGCCGGATGCGTGCGGCGAACGCTTCCCGCGCGGTCTGTTTGCGCCTATGATCGTCAGACAACGGCGCGAGCACCGCGCCTGCATCGCCAACGCGACGACGGAGAAAAGTAGCGGGACGCGCTGGAGCGCAGAGAGCCGCCGTAGCTGTGAAGGCGGTCTCCAGCCTCGCGCGAAGACCCTCCCGAGTGCCGGGAAGAACGGGCGACTTTGCCCCGAAGCCCTGCCGGCTGGCCCCCGTTAGCGGGCGTCAAGGCCGCGCGCTGTCCGCGCCAAAGGCACGGCGGCGGGCCGGACTGCGTTCCGGCCGGCGCGGTGAAGTGCGGTGGCACCACGGGCGCCCCCTCGTCCGCACGACGAGGGGGCGTTGCTGTAGTCCGCGGCGGGAACGCCGCGGGTCGGAGGTGTCATCGTGGAACGGATTCTGGCGTCTGAGCTGCCGGCGCATGCCGGCGAGCGTGTGTGCCTGCAGGGCTGGTTGCATCGCCTGCGCCGCCTGAGCGAAGTCACGTTCCTCGTGCTGCGTGACGCGAGCGGCCTGGCCCAGGTGGTAGTGCACGACCGGGCGCTGGATGAATCCCTGGCCGCGCTCAACGCTGAGTCGGTGCTGACGGTCGAAGGGCTGGCTGTGGCAATGCCGCAGGCGCCCGGCGGCGTCGAGCTGCACGAGCCGAGCATCGACCTGATCGCGCCCGCAGCAGAGCCGCCGCCCTTCGACCTCTTCCGTCCCACGATCAAGGCGCTGCTGCCGACGCTGCTTGACCACGCGCCGCTGACCCTGCGCCATCCGGCGCAGCGGGCGCGTTTCCGCATCGCGGCAGCCGCGATGGAAGGCTTTCGCAGCACGCTGCGGGCGCGGCGCTTCATCGAGATTCAAACGCCGAAGCTGGTCGGCTCCGCCACGGAAGGCGGCGCCAACGTCTTTCGGCTCGACTACTTCGGCCGCCCGGCGTTTCTGGCGCAGAGCCCGCAGTTCTACAAGCAGATCATGGTCGGCGTGTTCGAGCGGGTGTTCGAGGTCGGGCCGGTCTTCCGCGCCGAGCCGCACGACACCCCGCGCCATCTGAACGAGTACGTCTCGCTCGACGCCGAGCTTGGCTTCATTGAAGACCACGCGACCGTGATGGCCGTGCTCTCAGGCGTGATTCGCGGTATGTTGGCCGCCGTTGCCGAGGGCTGCGCGTCCGAGTTGAGCCTGCTGCGCGTCGCGCTGCCGGACGTGCCCGAGACGATTCCCGCCATGCACTTCGCGGACGCGCAGGAGCTGCTGGCCAGGGAGACCCGTGAGGATCCGCGTGGCGAGCCGGACCTGGCGCCGGCGCACGAGCGCTGGCTGGGCGAGTGGGCGCGGCGCGAGCACGGCTCCGATTTTCTGTTCGTCGCCGGCTATCCGATGGAGAAGCGGCCCTTCTACACGCACCCGGACCCGCGGCGTCCGGCCTTCTCCAACAGCTTCGACCTGCTCTTCCGCGGACTGGAGTTGGTGACGGGCGGTCAGCGCCTGCATCTCTACGCCGACTATCTCGCCGCGCTTGCGGGCCGGGGGCTCGATCCGGCGGACTTTGCCGGCTATCTGGAGGCGTTCAAGTTCGGCATGCCGCCGCACGGCGGTTTCGCCATCGGCCTGGAGCGGTTCGTGGCGCGCCTGATCGGCGCGGCGAATATCCGCGAGACGACGCTGTTTCCCCGCGATCTCAACCGTCTTGCGCCGTGAGAACGGCTGTTTCGCGTGTAACGGTTGGGTAAAGCCTGCGACCCTCCCGGCCGATACTCATGCCAGAGGCACGGGTGTCGCCGGGAGGGCGCGATGAACGCACAGCCGGTCGATCCGGCGCCGGGCGAGCACCTCGCGGCGGTCTCGCTCTGGAATACGCTCGAGGTACACAGGCAGCCGCACTTCGCCGGAGTGCTGCGAGCGACGGTGGCCACGGCGCGCCGGCTTGATGCGGCCTGCTGCCTGCTGGCGCTCGTGCGCGACACCACCAGCGACGAGTGGCAGCTCGCCGCGCTGCTCGACGCCTCGGCGAAGGCGATGCCACTCGATCAACTTGGCGTACCGCTGGCGGCGTTCCGCTTCACACCGCCCGAGGCCCTTGCCCCGTATCCGCTGGCCGCGACGCTCGGACAGGCCTGGGGGGCGCGCACCTGTGCCGCGCTGGAAGTGCGTTGCGGCACCTCGGCCGCGCTGTGCATGGCGATCGACGGCTCACGCGGCATACAGGGCGCACTGATCGCGCTGGTTGCCAACGACGAACGATCGGTGCTGTTGGAGGGCGTCCTCGCGCACGCGGCCGCCGCCGCCGGCCGGCATCTGGAGCGCCAGAACGCGCCGCTGGCCGAAGGGATGCTTGACCCCGCGGTTTTCGCCGCGCGCGCCAGCGAAGAGGTCGAGCGGGCGCGGCGCTACCGCCGGCCGCTGACGGTGGCCGTCTTCGACCTGAAAACGGCCACCGATCTGCCGCTGGCGGGCGAGATCCTCACCCACACCCTGCGCAGTTGCGACATTTTGGGACGGCTCGGCGGACACAAACCGCGCCTGGCCGCTGTGCTGCCCGAAACAAACCGCAAAGCGGCGCTCGGCTTTCTGCGTCGTCTGGGCGACCGCGCGGCGACGATGGCGATCGGCACCGCGACGCTGCCCGACGAGGCCGGCACGCTGGACGATCTGTTGGAGCGCGCGGGCGAGCGTGCCCAGAGCGCCGAGCACAGCGATGACACCGACGCCCGCACCGTACGCTGTCCGCTCTGCCTGCGCGGCTTTCCGCTTGACGTGCCGGAGGGCGCCTCGCTCGACGATCTGCAGCGCGCCGCGCAGGCCGCGCAGGCGCTGATCGAGGCAGACTGCCCGCGGCACCGCGAGCATGTTGGGCTCGCCGTGGAAGAGCCGAAGGCGCCGCGCGCGGTGCGTCTCGACATGCTGCCGCCGGCATCGAAGCGGCGGCGGCGCGGCGGCCGTGGCAGGATCGTGCTGGCCGCGGCGTTGATCGCCGCCCTTGCGGCTGCCGGTGTCTTCGCCCTCGGCGGCAGCCAGCAAAGCCACCGCAAAGGCGAGGTAGGCAGCGGGGTCAGTGCCTTCGGCACCGTGCTGCCGCCGACGCCCTCCCCGGCGGGGTCCGCAATCGCGCGCGGCGCGGTTGGCATCGAGCGCCCAGCGCCGAACTCCCGTGCCACGGCGTCGCCCGTCGTGACCGCGACGCCAGCTCCCACGCCGAGCCCGTCGCCGTCGCCCAGCCCAACGCCGTCGCCGAGCCCGACGCCAGGCCCGACATCCTCACCGACGCCTGAACCGACCGCCTCGCCGACGCCGGAAGCGACGGCAGCGCCAACGCCGCCGCCACTAAGCGTGGGGCCGATCGATAACGGCTGCCCGGTGGACTTCCCGGTGAAAGTGACGGCGCAGAATCGTGCCTATGACGTGACGAGCGGCCGCTACGCGACGATGGCGCCCGTGAGCTGCTACGTGAACCTGGCCGCGGCGAACGCCGCCGGCTATCAAAGCGGGCGCTGACGCACAGCGACGGAGGTCGGTGCGGGAGTACGCCGCGCGCTGATACAGCCGCAGCGCTGGCCGCGGGTCCGCGCCGCTTGATGGGCGTCAGGCACCGGCATAGCCGGCTATCGCCGCTCGGAGCGACGGGCCAAAGGCAGCCGGCATCCATGAACCAGTTGGATCATCAGCCCTGGCCAGACCACGGTATCTCGCCAACGATCATCGCTCCGCCTTGACCGATTCATCGACGGCGCGCCGGGCGACCGCTCAGGATCCACATACGCCCACGACGAATTGGCACGAGTTCGCCAGCGGACCGGCTATGTCCACAGGCATCCCCGCCGCTCAGCGCCGTCCCCGCCCCGCACACTGCTCTCTCCCTCAGGTCGCTGTGATGCTATAACATTGAAACGCGGTACCGCAGACATCAGGTTGCACCACTGTTATGCTGGCCCCGGTGCACCGATGAATTCGCACATGGAGTATTCGCTGCAAAGACTTTCTGCTTGACCCGTCATGCAGCCGCTTCTTCGCCATCCCGCCGCTGCATACGGAATCCCTTCTCGGGGCCGGTCCGCGTTCCGGTTCCCCGTTTACGGAGCTGCCCTGCACAGCCCGACGTATCGCGGACATCGTGCGCGGCTAACCGCGAATCCGCTCGCCGAGGCCAGCTCCCTCTCGTTCCGTGGTCCACGCGGATCTGTCGAGCGACGCCCCCGAGGCGCCGGGTCCGATCGTTCCGTCTTCCGCGATCCTCCTCGCCAGCATGGGCATAGCGCGCGGCAGCTCGCGACCACGCTGGGCGCGGCTTCGCGGCCAGCGGCCTGGCATCGCCCACGCACTCCGCACATAGATGGCCCCCCTGGCACCTTCCTACGCACGCCTCCTCGGCGCTCTGCTCCGCTGTCCGGAGGTTCGATCTGCTGACACCTCGGTCGCGCATGCGCGGGCGAGCAGAAAGGACGATGCATGTTTCGCAACCCGACACGCCTGCGCGTCGCTGCGCCGGCGCTCGCCGCCATGGCTGCAGTGCTGGCACTGACGCCCTTGCTGCTGAGTCGCGGCAGCGCACACGCGGCTTCTGCGACACCCATCCTCGCCGCTGCCGGTCACTCAGTTCACCGCGAATGGCCGCGCCTCTCAGCGGACCCCGCACGTGACAGCGCCGACGCCCTCACCGCACCCCAACTCGTCTCGCCTGCGGAAGGGCAGACGAACGTCAGCCTGACGCCGACGCTCGCCTGGAACGCTGCTGCCGGCGCCACCTCGTACACGGCGTACATCTGGGATCCGGCGGCTGTCGTCTTGGCCTGGCAGGTGACAACCAGCGCGCTTTCGGCCGGCGTCCCGGCCGGCAATGCTTTGCAGCGCGGCCGTTTCTACTACTACAGCGTGGTCTCCTGTAACGCTTCTTCCTGCTCCAACTATGCCCGCTGGCTCGGTTTCACCACACGGTCTACGCTGCAGACACCGCAACTCAGTGCGCCAATCGAGGGCGCGACGAGCGTGAGCATCACCCCGACGCTGCGCTGGGGCGCGGTTGCGGAGGCCGCGCAGTACACGGTGTTCATTTGGGACCCAGCCGCCAGCGCGATGGCGTTTCAGCAATCAACGTCCGGCACCTCGGCAGCGGTGCCGGCAGCAAGCCCGCTCACGGGCGGGCACTTCTACTACGCGAGCATCCAGGCATGCACCGTCGCCGACTGCTCGGCCCTCGCCCGCTGGATCGGTTTCACGACCGCGGCGGGCCTCGGCATACCGGCGCTCCTGTCGCCAGCGGAAGGAGCCCAGAACGTCAGCCCGACGCCTACGCTGCAATGGGGCGCAGCCAGCGGCGCCACGCCCGGCTCCACCGTATACACCGCCTTTGTCTGGGATCCTTCCGCCAGCAAAATGATGTTCCAGCAAAGCACCACGACTCTGACCGCAGACGTCTCGGCCGGCGCCGGCCTGCAGGCGAGCCACTTCTACTACTGGACGGTACAAGCCTGCAACGGCATGGCCTGCGGCGCGCTCGCCCGCTGGATCGGATTTACCACGGCGGCGGGCCTCGGCGCGCCGGCACTCCTGTCGCCCGTCGAGGGAGCCCAGAACGTCAGCCTCACCCCCGCCCTGCAATGGAGCGCGGCCCGCGGCGCCACACCGGGTTCGACCCTCTATACGGCCTCTGTTTGGGACCCTTCCGCCAGCCAAATGACGTTCAAGCAGAGTACGCCGGCCGTAACGGTCAACCTCACGGCGAGCGCCGCTTTACAGGCGAGCCACTTTTACTACTGGACCGTGCAGGCCTGCAACGGTGCGGCCTGCGGCCCAGCAGCCCGCTGGATCGGCTTCACCACGGCCGCGCAACCGACGGGTGGAGGCATCTGGTATCCGGCCCTCAACACATCGTGGCAGTGGGAGCTGGACGGGAATGTCGATCTCAGTGTCAACGCCGCGGTGTACGACGTGGATCTGTTCGAGACCAGCGCCGCCACCGTCACCAGCCTGCATGCACAGGGACGCCGGGCGATCTGCTACATCAGCGCCGGTACGTACGAGAACTGGCGCCCCGACGCCGCGCAGTTCCCGGCAGGCGTGCTCGGTGCGGGAAACGGCTGGCCGGGCGAGAAGTGGCTGGACATCCGCCGCATCGACCTGCTGGGGCCGATCATGACCGCACGCATGGACCTCTGCAAGCAGAAGGGGTTCGACGCAATCGAGCCCGATAACGTGGATGGCTACGCGAACAGCACCGGCTTCTCCCTGACGTACCAGGATCAGATCAACTTCAACACCTGGATCGCGAACCAGGCACACGCACGCGGACTGTCGGTTGCGCTCAAGAACGATCTCGACCAGGTGGGCGATCTGCTGCCTGCCTTCGACTTTGCGGTCAACGAGCAGTGCTTCCAGTACGGCGAATGCAGCGCGCTTCAGCCGTTCATCAGCGCCGGCAAAGCAGTCTTTGAGGTCGAGTACAACCTCTCGACCAGCCAGTTCTGCCCGCAGGCAAACGCGCTGGACTTCAACGCCATGCTCAAGCACTTAAGCCTTGACGCCTATCGCGTTCCCTGTCGCTAAGCCTGGCACGGCTCCGCCCAACGCCGCGGCGGTGCGCGCTCGCCCGGAACACGAGCGCGCATCGCTGCGCCAGGGCGCCCGCCGCCTCTGCGGGCGCCGGCAGCGATCGGGATCGTCAGCGCGTCAGCGGCGCTTTGCTCTAATACGTGGTCACCAGCGTCACCGGGATCGGCTGACCCGGCGTCCAGGCGACGCTGCTCTCGGCGAACTGCACCTTCTCCTTGAAGTAGTTGCGCGTCTGGCTGAGGAGTTGGCCGGAGACACCCTTCGGCAGTTCGTAGACGTAGGTCGCCTTCCTGGCGATGCGCTCGACGACCGTGGGGTCGTTGTAGGTGCCGGTGGTCGTCTGCACCGACACGCCGGCGATGGCGACGACCGGGACATCGAAGCACCAGGCCTCAAACGCCTGCGCCGTGCCGCGCTCGCGTAGCCCGAGCCGCAGCGCCGTGCCGGTCAGGAGCAACACGAGCCCGAGCATGCGCCGGGAAAGCTGAGGGAACGCATGGACCACCCTCATTTTCGGGCACCGCAGGGTATAACCCCAGTGGCGCCGTCTGCCACACCTGTGCCGGTGTAACCACGGCCACACCGCGGCGGGTTGCAGCGTTAGAGACTGCTCGTCACACTGTTGAGCGTGCTGCTGATGCCGCCCTGGAGCGTGGTGAGCGCAGCGATGCAGAGCACGGCCACCAGCGCCAGGATCAGGCCGTACTCGACCAGGCCCTGGCCGGCCTCGGCGTCCTCGGAGCAAGTGCTGGCTTGAAGGAAGGGGAGCGACAGAATCGACACGACGGTCAGCATGGCAGATATCCTCATGAATGGCACAAAACCGGTGAGAGAGGTACGAAAGCGCCGATGAACAGGTGCCGGGAGAACCCGGCGTGGCGCGACCAGAGCCCGACGCGCCGGCGGGCAATCCTGCAGCTTACATGGCGTCACCGCCTTGCTCCAACGACGATACGTCCGATGCCCTGATCATCGAGGAGGCTCCGTTCCTGAACAGTGCTGTTGAGCAACGAAAGAGGAACAGCCGCGCACCTTGTCCCCCGGTGCGCGCTGCAGTCGAGGGACGATGGTGCCGATACGCCAGAGCCGTTCGGTGTCGGCGGCGGGCCAGGCGTGAACGGCGCGCCGCACGGTGCGGCCGGCGCTGGCCGGTGCGTAACCGGGCGGTCATCCGCCATGCGTCCCCGCCCGGGCGGTGGTGGAACGGACGCCCTTGGACGGCGCACGGTTGAGGCGCTGCTGGCAGGGGCAGAATCGCGCGTCATCCTCAATTGGCGCCGCACCCTGCCGATTGCTGTGCTGTGCAGCGGTGTTACGGCAGCGTAGCACGCAGGTGATTGCGGCAAGGAGAGACCCGATGCTGATCGCGCGCCTGACACTCACCATCCTGGACCGCGTGGCGCGGCGGGACGGTCACGAGCAGGGCCAGAGCCTCGCCGAGTACGCGCTCATTCTGGCGTTGGTGGCCGTGCTCTGTGTCGCAGGGCTGACGGCGTTCAAGGGCGGCATCAGCAACACCTTGAACGGGCTCGCCGCGCACTTGTAGCCGCCGCGTCCCGCACGCCGCTGAGTGACGAGACGGTGCTCATGCCTGCCCTGCTGCTCATCGCGATCGTGGTGGTCGGCATCCCCGTGCTGGCCACGTGGGACCTCACCGTGCTCTTCGAGCGCTGGGAGCGACGCGACGCCTGAGGGCGCCACCCCCGCCCTGGTCGTACCTGGCGCGGACTCCGACACGGTCGCTCGCGTTCAGCGGGCCGACCGGCGAGACGCCGGGCGAAGGAGGCGCGATGTCGCGGCGACCGCGCCCTCACGCAGCGCGGCAGCCACCGACCCAACGCTCGCGGCAACGGGAAGCGCCGACGCCCGCACCGACGCGATCGCCTGCTCCGGCGCGATGGTGAAGCTCACGTCGTCTCCCGGACGCAGGCTGGAAGCACTGAAGCCACCGACCAGTTGCGTTGTGCCGGAGATATCAATGGCGGCGTACCGCTTGCCGCCGGCGCAGCGGACACCAACCGTCCAAATCGGCTCGATGCCGGACACGTTGACGACGGCGCCCGTCGTGCAGTTGAGCGCGACGCTAACCTCCTGAGCAGCGAAGCCGCTCGTGGCCCAGCTCAGGGTCCATGTCCGCTGTCCAACGCTGACACCGGCTGGCAGCCCGGCGCCCGGCGGCGGCGGCAGTTCCTCGCGCACCTCCAGCGTCAGCGGGTCGCTGCCGGTCTCGGTAACCGCCGCGGCCGGCCCTGTGCGCCCGTCGTACACCAGCCCTATCGTCCCGCCCTGCCCGCCGGCGTCCAGCAGCGCGATACGTCGGGAGCCATCCGCGAGCGCAACGACGACCAGCGCGACCGCTGCCCTGCCCGCTGCGGGCGTAACCCAGTCGAAGCGATCGACCGCAGGGTAACAGCCCCCCGTGTCGCGCCGGACCTGACTGATCAGCGCACCGCCGGACGCGCCGCTGCCATTGGCTGACCAGGCCAGCGCGAGGCCGCTGTGCCCGTCCGCTCGCAGCACGTCGATGAAGGGCTGTGCGCACCCGTCCACGCCGGACAGTTCCCCATAAACAACCGCACGTGCCCCGGATCCGGCCGGCGCACCCGCCCTCGGTCCAGGCACATCGATCGAACGAATCACCCGTGCGCCCGGGTGCAACCGCTGCACCGCGTCCGCGGCGTCCTCCGGCGTCGCGGCAACGGCGGCAGCGATGGGCGAAGCGGCCGGCAGCGCTGCCGTTGCTGGTACGGCCGGCGTGACGACCTGGACCTGAGCACCCGCAGGCTCGGCCCTGGGATACGGATCATTTGCCGCGACCGGGCCGGTGACTTCCGCTCGTTGTACCGGCCGTGTCCGCTCGCGCTGCAGTTCGTGCCGCGTCAGACCAACCGTTGCGATGATCACCGCCAGCCAAACCACGGCCGTGACGAGGCGTTCCCAACTCAGCGTGGTGCGATCTCCAGTTGGCCAGCTATTCACGTATGCCCCTGTATGCGGGCTCGGCCGGAGCTGCCGCCGGAATCCGCCTGCCGGCCGTCAACCTGCGAGCATTCCTGCCTGTCGAGGCAGGCCCGCGAGCCGGCCGATTAGCCCCGTCGAACGGCGCTCGTTCGCTCGACAAGTCGTGCTGCGCCCAACGCGAACATGGCGATCACCAGCAACAGCAGCGCGGCCGGGCGCGTCCAGGCCATCCGACGGCCGCTCGGCCCCATTCCGGTGGCAGGCATGCTGGCGGCACTCATGCCGGGTCCGGCATACAGCACAGGAATCCATGACAGCGTGTTGTTCTGCATCGCGCCGGTGGTGAAAAGCGTCACAACCTGCCCGTCCAGAACGGTGACGTTCGGGTCGTGCAACACGACGGTATCCGTTCCGGCCAGGCGGATGTCGAGGGCGTAGGTGTGCGGCGCATCCAGCTCGAACGGCCCCTGCGACTGACCGTACGACACATTGGAGAAGACGGGCGGCTTGCCGGGCACCGCGACATCCACGGCCGGCGTGTCCGGGCTCGCGTGGACGAAGCGCACACGAGCTTTGCCCGGCGCCGGCGTGGTATCGTCGTCAGCCAGCAAAATCGCCTGGCTGGCGCCGCTGCCGCCGGTGGCCACGAGCGTCTGCGCCATGCCGTCGTTCAGCCTCACCGCGGCGCCGAGCGATGCGCCTACGGCGGGAACCGGTTCAACGGCGGCGGCATGTGCGCCCGCGCTGAGCGGGATGTACGGGCTGGCCGAGCGATACGGTATGTTGCGGATGGCTTCCTGACCATCAACGATCACGTTGATCGCTCGTACTCCGCTTACCACGTTGACGGCGCGCAGGCGCGCCGTAGCGCTCTGTGCATTGGCGGGGCTCACAGCAGGTGCGAGCAACAGGAGCGTCGCCGCACCCAGGCCCGCCGCTGCCAGATGCATGCGCATGGCTCTCTCCTTCTCTGCACGAGTGGGTTGCCGTTTGGCTGCGCGTTTGTTGCGATTCAGTAGAACATGCTCCGGTCCCGCGGCGCTGTCAATCCCAGGCGCATCAGTTGGCGAAGCATAGTTCGTATAGCCTGCACCGCTTTGGCGCGTACTTCGGCAGGCGCGGCGCCCGCCGCTATTTGCGGCGGCAACCGCTCTCAGGCAAGCTGCTCGGAGCGCACGGCTCATCCCCGGCACGAAGCGGCCTGCAGCGTCCTCAGGACAATCAGCGCCTCAAGCCAGCGTTGATCCGGGCGTCGCGCGCCGCGATTCACGCGTTGATCTCCGCAAACTCCTCGTGGATGCAGCCGGCCCCACGCCTGCATCGAGGCGGCGGGACGGAAGTCGGTCGAGCGCAGCGATCCGCAGAACCCGGAGCATCGGCTGTCGAAACGCCAGCACGAAGACGCTCGCACCCGGCCAGGCATGGCCCGTGCGGCATGCGACCGCCAGGCAGCTTCGCGAAATCGTCGCGCGCCATCGCAGCCTCTAGCAACAATTCCGCAAGGGGCCGAACCGATGCTGTGAGGAAGCCGGCAGCCGCCTGCGTGCCTTTCGGTCGCGATTCAGTGATATGAAGATGTTGCCGGCCGCTCATCAGCGGTTCGCGCCCGCCGGCGGGCACGCAGCGGGGCGGCGGCTCGCAACTGCCCTCCCGCTCCATGTCAATTGCGCCTGCGCCGGCTGGAGCGTCCTCCAACCGCGCTTACCCCGGCGTCCCCGTGCAGACGGAGGAGTGCCATGCACCCGCACAAAGCAACCGGCTACGCTGGCCGGTCCGCGGCGGTCCGCACGGGCGCAGCGCTCGCGCACGCCGCAACGCCGGCCGGCCGCGGCTTGCGTCCCAGCGTGGGCCTGGCACTGGCTACGCTGCTCGTGTTCGCGCTCTGGCAGGCGGCGTCCGGCCGTGCGGCCGGCAGTTGGCGCGCCGCCGGAAATCTGAGCAGCCCCCGCAGCGGCCAGACCGCGACGGTGCTGAACGACGGCACGGTCCTCGTGGTCAGCGGCCCGAGCGCTGAACGCTATTACCCTGCCCAGGGCGCCTGGACGCAAACCGGCAGCCCGAACGTGGCACGCTCGTCGCACACGACCACGCTGCTTGCCGACGGCCGCGTGCTTGTCGCCGGCGGCTGCTGCTCGCCGGCCGACCCGCAGACCGACCTCGCCACCGCCGAGATCTTTGATCCGGCTCCCGACGCCGGAACCCCGAGCGATGATCGCTTTAAGGCCAGCGACCACGGCAGCCATACGTTTACGTTCACGCTCTCGAACGCGGGCACGCAATCGGTGATCGTGACGGATGTGAACAACGATGGCCTGAACGGACGCACCACCGTCGCTGTCACCCCATAATCGGCCGGCGGCGCTCGTTGATCGAATGTAGATGCGGATCGTGTCAGTCGGCCGATGCCGCACAAAGCGGCCGGTGCAGCCCGCCGGCGAGCAGAAAGATAGATGACTCTGATGAGAGTTGCAGTCACCGGCGCCGCTGGCTTCATTGGATCGCACCTTGTCGAGCGGCTCGTGCTGCTTAATCACGACGTGCTCGCGCTCGACGACCTCTCCACGGGCAGCCTCGACAATCTGCGGGCCGTGCGTGGAAGTTTCGAGTTTGCACCGCTGGACGTGCGCAACCGCATCGCCTGCTGGAAGGCGATCGATCGCTTCTCTCCCGCCGCCGTGGCGCATCTGGCCGCGGTCGCCTCGGTAGTGCGCAGCATTGAGGAGCCGGAGTACGCCCACGCGGTCAACCTCGACGGCACGTTCAACGTGCTGGAGGCCGCCCGTATCGCTGGCGTGCATCGCCTGGTCTTTGCCAGCTCGGCGGCCGTGTACGGGCTCGAACCGGCACTGCCCTCGCTCGAATCCGACCCCGTTGCCCCGCTGTCGCCCTATGCCGCCCAGAAAGCCGCCGGCGAACTGCTCGCCCGCGTCTACCGCGAGGTCTGGGGCATCGAGACCGTGGCGCTGCGCTTCTTCAATGTCTTCGGAGAGCGTCAGCGTCCCGACAGCCCCTATTCCGGCGTGATCTCGCTCTTCGCCGAAGCGCTCTCGACACGTGGCTGGGCCACGATTCTGGGTGACGGCCAGCAGACCCGTGACTTTATTTATGTTGGCGACGTCGTCAGCGCGGTGGCGGCGGCGCTCGTTGGTCCCGACCCCGGCGCAGGTCCGTACAACGTCGGTCGGGGCGAGGAGATCACCATTCGCCGGCTCTACCGCCTCGTCGCCCAGACGCTCGGCGCGCCCGACGATCCGCGCTACGGCCCCGCACGGCCGGGCGACGTGCGGCACTCGCGCGCGTCGACCGATGCGCTGCACCACCGCCTTGGGGTCACACCGGAAGTCGAGGTCGAGGAAGGCCTCGCACGTCTGGTTCGCTGGCGCGGCGGGCTCGTGCTCCGCTGAGCGTGCGTGATGCTGCCGCGTGCACGCGGTACGCCGTTCAGGCCGTGCGCCAAAACCGCCCCGCACCACCCAATCTTCGAAAATCGGGCCGGATCAGGGGCGAGCGCCCCTGATCCGGCCCGTCGCATGCCGAATTGACAGAGCACCTGCTGCACAGCGGCGACCGCCGGCGTGTCGATCCGCCGCGGCCATCGCCGAATCAAACGAGCATGAGGCCTCTGATTTGCACCTGGAGCATCGCGCCATCAGGCGCGGCCGCAGCGCCGCCAGCGTCGCAGCGCCTTGCTGCGCCCGGCGCCGGGGGAACTGTGCGGTTTCGCGACGCCGAACCGGTCCGCAGGCGGTTCGGTGACCAGGCCATGCACGCGGAAGCGACGCAGAACGACGCGTGGAATCCGATAAACGTTGCCATTCCAATCCGCGAAGGTGAGCGACTTCGTTGGTCGGCTGCTCATCCTTATGCCCCTCTATGGCTTCTCGACGCCGCAGCCGACGGCCGTCGCCGCCTGGCGTACTGCCGATGCCTCCGTGCACGGCGGCAGGGTGGAACGGAACGCGCGGAATGTCACGACGGTACAAATGTGTATTGCCGCTGTCGAGCGCAGCGCCTCGCGCTGCTGTGCGTGGCGTGGTGCATTCGGACGCGCACATCGCGGAGGCAACTGATCGCGGAATCGCACTCGCTTGACGCGCACATCCCGCCCTGCCGCTGACGCGCTATCAGCAGGGGAAGGCGGGCGCGGCCGCCAGATCAACAACGAATTGACACCATCTTGCGTAATCCGCAACAACCCGGCCGCACGGCGCTGCTTGCTCGAATCGGGGCGGGCACGTGACCGACGCCGCCGGAGCGAACGTAAGGATCGTATGGCTCGGTTCCGTGTAATGCCACGCAACTACTTCGCAACATCGGCGCGATAGTTTCGACGCTTGTTGAGGAATAGTTGCGATTCGGGAACCCCCAATTCGCCTGCCGCTGCCGTTAGGATTTCTAAGAACATTGAGGTTCGGTTACGGCTGGGCTCAATGCAAGCAACTCATAACACGACATAACCGCTCCAGGCAGGCGGTGGCCCGTCGCTGGATCGGACGCCTACGGCTACCGGGGCGAGGGAACTGACGGCCTCTCGCTCCGTGTCGGATTTGCTGAAGCCGCCAGGTAGGCGATCGTGGCGATCGCGCTCGCTCCGGGGGACGTGATGGGCAGATTCGAAAGCACTCGGGCTCGCCGCCTGGCGCTGGGCGCGGTCGTGCTCCTCTCCGCAGTGGCGCTCGCCTTGCCGGTTGCGTCATCGCAGGCGAAGCCTCCGCCCACCCCTACACCGGTGCCGGGTGCGGTGCCGCCGACGCCGCCTAAGCCCGGCACGCGCGGCCCTTCCGATACGCTGCAGCTCGGCCCTGCCGCGCCCACGCAGATCCGTACCGGGCCGCTGGGCCAGCCCTGTCTCTTATACACATCTGACGCTGCCGACGATCTTACGCGT
>CALFMN010000127.1 GCA_937879875.1 uncultured Chloroflexota bacterium
AGACAGCGCCGGCGTGCGCCGAGAACGGGCGCGCCGGCAGGGTCAAGGGGTGCCCCCGCCCCCCGGCGGCCAGGCCGTGCGCACCGCGGAGACGCCGGCCGGTCGTGCCAGCAGCGTGGCCCGCCGCCGCTTGCCGCTGCCGGGGTTGCCGAGCGGCACCGGCGGCGCGTGGGGCACGGCCGGTGCCGCCAGGCGGGCGGGGCGGCACAGCGCAGCGGGGCGCCACCACGCCCGCCCGGTACGCTGCGCACCACCGCACCCAGCCGGCGTGCCCCGTCCCTGGCTCACCTGGCCTGAACCACTACACGCGGCGTCTACGGATCCGCGGATCTGCGACCGCAGGCCGAAACGCGCCAACCGGCTGCTCGGATTACATTGAAAAGCCCCGGCAGTTGCCGGCCGGGCCATGCGTGCCGCCGCGACGCTCCTATACTATCTGTAGCGGGTCGATCGGGCGCGGCCGGGCGGGAAACGGGAAAGGATGCGCATGTCAAGGCAGCATGGGCAGGGCAACCGGCGGGCCTTGACGATCGCGCTCGCGATCACGGCCACGTTCGCGCTGGTCGAGCTGGCCGGCGGTCTGCTTGCCGGCTCGCTGGCGCTGCTTGCCGACGCCGGGCACATGGCGACCGACGTACTGGCGCTGAGCTTGAGTCTGTTTGCCGCCTGGGCGGCGGGCCGGCCGAGCACACCGCGCAAAACCTACGGCTTCTACCGCGCGGAGATTCTGGCGGCGCTTGCCAACGGGGCCGCGCTCGTCGCCATCGCCGGCTGGATCGTCTGGGAGGCGGCGCACCGCCTCGCCGCCAACACGCACGTCGCTGGCTGGCCGATGGTACTCGTTGGGCTGGCCGGGCTGCTCGCCAACCTGGTTTCGGCTTCGATCTTGCTGCGCACGGGCCATGAGAACCTCAACGTGCGCGGCGCGCTGCTGCACGTTGCCGGCGACGCCGCCGGCGCCGCCGGCGCTGTGATCGCCGGCGCGATCATCCTGGCGGTGGACTGGCAGCAGGCGGACCCGCTGGTCTCGCTGCTGATCGCGGCGCTGATTCTGCTGAGCAGCTGGCGGCTGCTGCGCGAATCGGTCGATGTCTTGCTGGAAGGCACACCGGCGCGGATCGATCTGCCGGAGTTGGAGCGGGCGCTGACCGCGGTGCCCGGCGTGACCGCCGTGCATGACATGCACGTCTGGACCGTGACCTCGGGCTTCGTCGCGATGAGCAGCCACGCCGTGGTCGACGGCAGCCGCGATCAGCACGACGTGCTGGACGCGATCACGCGGATGCTGACGGAGCGCTTCACGATCGACCATGTCACGATTCAGCCGGAGGTTGCGAGCCACGCCGCCGACTGCTGCGCCGTCGATTGCGAGCCGGAGCGCAGCGGGCAGGCGCTGAGCGGTACGGTGGGCCGCTGACGGCGCAACCTCGCGCGGCGCCGCTCATGGCTCGCCAGCCGCCGCCTGGCCGGGCGTCACCCGGCCGAGCGCATTGCCTTCATCCGCGCCGGCCGCGACCCAGACCGAGCCGTCCGGCGCGACCGCGGTCCACCAGGCGCCGGGGCCAGCGGCCACGCTCTGCACCTGGCCCGATCCGGGATCGACACCGTAGACGGTGTCGCCGGTGGTGCCGACCCAAACCGTGCCGCTGTGGTCGATAGAGACGCCGTATACGTCGCCGCCCGGCAGCGGCGTCAGGTGCAGCGCCCGCGTCGCCGGATCGAACTGTCCCAGTTTCCCCCGCGGCCGCCGAACCAGATCGTGCCGTCCCCACCGGCGGCGGTGCCCGTCGTGCCGGCCACCCCAGCCACCGGGATCAGCTCGACGTTGCCCGTGTCCGAATGCAGCACACCGATCTGGCCATGGGAGATGTCGGTGAACCAGACGTCGCCGTTCGGCGCAACGGTCAGCCAGTAGGGCACGATGCCGCCGGGAATCGCATACTCACTGAAGGTCTGGGTGTCCGGGTCGAAGACCGCCAGCTTGCCGGCGCCGAGCTCCGTCAGCCAGATGCGGCCCTGGTTATCCAGTGCGACGCCGGACGGGCTGGAATTGGCCGTCGGTGTCCGATATTCCTGATAGACGCCGCGTGCCGGGTCCAGCATGCCCAGCGCCGCCACCGAACCATCGGCCATCCAGACGCGGCCGCCGCGATCGACAACCAGCCCCATCGCGCTCAACACCCGGCTCGGGCTGAAGGCGTACTCGGTGATGCGTCCGCTGGCCGGGTCCAGCGCGGCGAGCTTATTCGCGTTCATCTCCGCGATCCAGACGCGGCCCTCCGGACCAACGGCGGGCACCATCAGGCCGCTTGCGGGCGTGGGGATGTGCCAGGCGGTGACCTGACCGGCGCGGGCGGGCGTGACGGTGGTCACGGTGGATGGCACCGTCACGCCGGGGGCAGCCTGGCCGGAGCCGCCGGTGAAGGCGGCTGCGAGCGCCACCACCGCGGCAAGCGAGCCCACCGCCGCGAGGCCTGCCCCTGTACGCCGAGGGAGCCGGACGCGGCCAGCGGTGAACCACGCGGCGAGCGGCAGCAAGGCGATGACCGCGATCGCCGCGGTGATTAGCTACAGCGGGCTGATGCCGTGCGCGGGGAACTGCCAAACACCCTCGCCTGCCCCTGCCGAACCGGCGCTGGTAACATCGTCGCTGAAGGCGAGGTTGACGTCGTCGTGCCCCGCGCGGCGGACGTTGATCGTCACGGGCCAGCGCCCCGGCTGCGTCAGATTCGCGGCCATCCCCGCATACGTGCCCGCTGCGCCCTGCTGCGGCGCAAGCGTCACGGCGGAGCCGCCGAGATCGCTGCCGTTCGTGCCGAACCGCAGTTGCACCCGCTGCGCCCGGTCGGCGTCCGGGCCGCTGAGTTGGACGGTAAAACGGTTCTCCCCGGGCTGGTTCGGCGTCACGGAAAGCGTGGCGCGCAGGTCGGCTGCGGCGACCGTACGCTCGAACGGGGTGCTGGCGGGCTGTGCGACCGCACTGGCCGCGCGGTTTTGGGCGGCCACGTCCCGCGCCGGCACCAAAAAGACCAGGACGGCCGTGACCGCGATCACGGCGGCGCCGGCCGCGCTCTCGATCGCCGCGCCGCGCGCGAGCCGCTGTGCCGCGCGCGTTGGCGCGGGATCGACGCCGGCGAGGCACGCGAAGCGGCGGCCGAGGCGCAGCGCGTTGAGGGCGCCCAGCGCCAGCAGCACGGTCACCAGCGCGAGCTTGACCAGCAGGACCTGGCCATAGGTCGTGTCGATCAGCGCCTGCCACGATGGAAGCTGCACCAGCGCGTTGAAGGCGCCGCTGAACAGGACGACGGCGACGCAGGCCAGGGCGAGCGAAGAGAAGCGGTGCAGCACATCGGCGCGGAAGCCGGCGCCGCGCAGCGCTTCATCCCTGGGCGTGGCCGCCGCGGCGCGGGTGAGAACCAACGGCAGTTGGACGAGGCCGCCGAGCCAGAGCGCCGCGGCCGAGAGGTGCAGGAAATCGGCCGGCACGGCCCAGCCCGCTCCAGCGCCGGCGGCCGCGTGCGACGTGAGCGACATGGTGAGCAGGGCGGCGGCGGCGAGCGCGAGACCGGCCGCGAGCAGGCGGGAGGGCGGACGCAGGCAATCCGCTCGTGCGCGACGGCCCACGTACAGCCCGAGCACCAGCGCAACCAGCGCAAACAGCTCGCGCAGGAGCCAGAAGAGGCCGCTCTGTCCGGCAAGCAGATCCGGCAGCGTGCCGAACGAGCCGTTCTGTGCCGCCTCGCGCAGCAGCGCCGCGGGGTTGACGATCGCCGCGGCCAGCGCTCCGGCCGGCGCGATCGCGCCCACGAGCCCAAACGCGCAGCGTTCGGCGGCAAGGCGGGGCGCTCCCGCCAACCGTCGCGCCGCCGGCAGCGTCACCAGCGCCGCGAAGCCGAAGCCGCCGGCAACGCTCATCAGCCCGAGCAACAGCAGCCAGCGCAGGGCGGCATCGAACGGCTGCACGCTGCCCCCGCTCGCCTGCGCCGCTACCTGGGCCGCCGGCGCACCGGCGGGCAGCGTGCCGTCCGGCTCCAGCACCACGAACGGGTACGTGCCCTGCCAGCGATGTCCATCGACCGCGGAGACGGTCGTCCAGGCCACGCTGTAGTAACCGGGAGCGAGCGACGCGACCGCGACCAGCATCTCGGTCGCATCGGCGCTGAAGCGCGGCGGGCCGTCCTCCTTGCGGGCGTCGCTGCCGTCGAGCACATGGATGTTGCTGAGCCCGCGATTGATCGCCTCGCTGAAGAAGAGGTCAATTCGCTGCGGCGAGGTCGTCAGGCGGGCGTTCTGCGCCGGCTCTGAGCGGATCAGCACGGCGTGCGCATCCGCTGGTGCTGGCCTCCCACCGGCGAAGGCCGCGGCGAGGAGGATGACGATACCCGCGGCTGTCACGCCAGAGCGTCGTATGCGCAGTCCGCTCCCCAACTCCCGCCACCCCATGCGCCGCCTCACGGCTCGTTCGCACCGATGCCCGCGCGATCGATCATCGTCTCAGCTTCCCGCGGCACAAGCCGGCGGCGCCTCGCCGAACCACGCCTGCAGGTAGCCCTGCATCTCGACGATCTCGGCGGACTGGCCGTCGATGATCTGCTGTGCCAGCGCCTTGATTTCGGCGTGATCGGCGTTCTGCAGGGCAGCGCGGGACATCGCGATCGCGGCCTGATGGTGGGGGATCATCATGCGCAGGAACAGCTCATCGGCGTTGCCGCCGCCCATCATGCCGCCCATCATCTGGCTGCCCATGATCTCGCGCATGCCGTTGCCCGTGCCGCAGCCGCCCATCAGCATCGCCATCATCTCGCCCATCGGGCCGCCTGCGCCAGGCACGTCCGCGCTGCCGTACCACTGCCGGCGCCAGGCGCGCATCTGGTCGATCTGCTGCTGCTGGACGTTCTCGATGCGACGGGCAAGGTCGCGCAGCTCCGCGTGGGACGAGCCGCCGATCATCATCCGCGCCGACATGATCGCCATCTCGTGATGCACCACCATCCGGTCGATGAACTGCTCATCGTAGGGATCGGCCTGCCCGGCGGCATTCCGCGCGGAGGAGACCGACGCGCGCCGATGCGGCGCGCCATGTCCGGGCCACGCGAGGACCACGCCGGCGCTCGTGCCCAGGACAAGGCCGAGCATCAAGAACGCTCCACCAACGATCGCAAACGCTCGCCGTTGTCTCACTTGTGCGGTCTTCCTTCCTCCAGACCGGCTGCGCGATGCCGCACGCCTATCCGGAGCCGCTCAACCTCGCCAACGCCGGCAGGCGAAGAGCACCACGCGTGCCGCGATCATGAACAGCGCTGACGGCCGCGCGAGCGCAATGCAAGGCCAGCCGGCGCGTGCCGGTGGCGAACTCGAGGACGAGGTCGTCGGTGAACGGCACGACGCCAACCATCACCCTGCGCACGTCAAGCGAACGCGGCCGCTCGCCGCCGCGTTCGGCGCCGGTACCTCGCGGCGTGGTCGCGGTCACCCCGATGCATCCGCCTGACCCATGACGCGGCCGTGATCGCTTCCTATTATCGACGATAGTACGATACTGCTGTATAAAGCATCCGGAGTACGAGCGCAGCGGCGTCGCCGGATCGCTTGCGCGCAGCGGGTTGCGGGCTGGCGCGGCCGGCAGGGTGAAGCTGGCCACCGGGAGAGCGGAGATGGCGATAGAGCAATCGCAATCGGACACAGAGAACGCTGCCGACACCGCGGACGCGGCGGCCAGCGACCCGGACGAGCGCCCGCAGCGGCGACGCGAGTGGTCCGGCCCGGTGCGCTCCGTGGGACTGCCCCTGCTGGCCGTGGCGCTGATCGTCGGCGCCGTCTGGTATCTCGAAGCCGGCCGCTCCGAAGGCTCGGCCAAAGTCGCGGGCGGCCTCGGCGTAATTGCGCTCGATAGCGGCCGCAATCATAGCGGCAAGCCGCCGTCCGCCGCCATCGGCCGCGCCGCGCCCGATTTCCGTCTGCATACACTCGACGGGCGCAGCGTGCGCCTCAGCGATCTGCAGGGCAAGATCGTGCTGATCAACTTTTGGGCGACCTGGTGCGCGCCCTGCCGCGAGGAGATGCCCGAGATCGTGCGCGCCGACGGCCTGTATCGCGACCGCGGCTTCGCCGTGATGTCGGTGGACGAACAGGAAGACGCGGGCACCATCCAGAAGTGGGTGGACGCCTTCGGCATGCAGTTTCCCGTGGCGATGGATGTGACGGGCGACGTCGGGCAGGCATTCCGCGCCGGCACCCAGTTCCCCACCAGCTTCTGGATCGACCCGCAGGGCATCGTCTCCGACATCAAGTACGGGCCGATGAGCCGCCAGTACATCGAGGATCACCTGACTGGCCTACAAACGCGGTGAAGCGCCCGCGTAACGGCGTTCCGCGCCTGACGACGGACGTCTCTCCCAGCCGTCAACCGATCTCCTTAGAAAGTACAGAAGGCACAGAAAGCCCGGCAGATCCGATCGCTCTGATCATTGACAGCGACACGGAAATCACCCCCAGGTTCGCCCTCGGCGAGCCGGCCGCACGCACCGTACGCCTGCGGCAGGGCCGCCTGCCCTCGCCTGCAATCCAGCGGCTCACCGTGATAGGTGGCCATCGCGTGCCTCCGTTCTTCGCGTATCGTCACATCCTGAGCACGAGTATACGCCTCCTATCAAAACGGGTTGGCAGTGGCGCTAGGATAGCCCGCGTGCTGCGTGAACAGTCGGCTCGCTCCGTCACCGTTACACGCGTCTCCAATGGCTGGTCTTGAGGTGGCTGGCTGATAATGTGGGACCGCTACTTTGATCTGGCCCCACTATGAGACGACGACCCCAACGGGAAGCGGCGGCGCAACCGCCTCCTGGAGGGAGAGAGGATGTCGAGGGTGGAGCACTTCGAGCAGATTCGTCGCGACGCTCGCCTGGCACGGCAGCCCAGCCGGGCGCGTCGTGCAGCACCAGCCGCCGGTCAAGCAGGTTTTCGGCCGGAAATCGCCGCGTAGCCCAGGTAGGGAACAGCCCGCCGCATGCGCGGCATCAACCAGGCCATCTTCCGCATGTACGCTGGGCGGGAGAGCGCTCGCCCCATCACCCGCAGACTATTGGTGATGCCCTCGTCGTGCAGAAACCCGCGCGGGGTCATCATGGCAAACGGTCCCGTCGTAAGTTCGACCTCCTCGAGGCCGGCCTGGCGATAGATGTCTACCCACTCTTCAGCGGTATCGAAGGTCAGGCCCGGGCAGACCTCACCCAGAAAGATGCGGCGAGCCTCCTCCGTGGGCGGCCGCCGCCAGAGGAACTCGGTGGCAACCACACGCCCTCCCGGCCGGCAGATGCGGACCAGCTCCCGCGCCGCCGGCAGCCGGGCGACGAACATCGTCACAGCCTCCGCCATGACCACGTCGAAGCTGTGATCGGGGAAGCGTAGCGCCAGCACGTCGCCCCGCTCGACGGTGACCCGGTCCGCCACCGCCCTCGCGCGGACCTGTGCCTCGGCCCGCTCGAGCATCAGGGGCGAGATATCGCCGGCGGTGACCCGCACACCAAAGCGCTGGGCGAGGGCGATGGCCGTGGTGCCGACCCCGCAGCCGACGTCCAGCACGTGGTCGCCGGGCTGACACGCGGCGCGTGCGAAAAGGGCTTCCGTCGACTTGCGTCCGCCCGGGTGGATGACGCGCTTGCCCAGCACTGCGAGCAGGGCGTACGGGTCCAACTGTGCGATGTCTGCAGCCGAGAGCCGGGCCTGCGGGGGAGCACGCATCATCAGCTCCTTCTACGAAGCCACGGCTGGTCGCTGGGCGAACACCGTCACGCCGCGGGTCTCGAACTCTTTGGCATCGGACTCATGCTTGCTGCCGGAGAACACGTCGACTTCGTTGGAGAGCACCACGTTCGTAAAGCCTACCAGGGCCAGGAGCTGTCGCCACTCTGCTTCCAGCAGAGCACCGGCGATTCAGCCGCTCCAGAGGTCGATGTCGTCCTTGGCCTCCTGCGGCACCGGGAGGTGGACGAGGATATCGCCGACCTGCAGCCGGCCGCCGGGTTTCAGCACCCGGTACATTTCGCGGAAGACCTGCTGCTTGTCCGGGCAGAGGTTGATGACGCCGTTGCTGATGACGACATCGGCGGTCTGGTCGGGGACGGGCAGTGCTTCGGCGTAGCCGGCGCGGACGGCGACGTTGCGGAGATGGAGGCTGGCAGCGCTTTCGGCCAGCTTGTCGCGCATCGCGGCCGTCATGTCGACGGCAATCACCCGGCCGGCTGGTCCAACCTGCCGCGCCGCGAGCAGCGTGTCAAAGCCGGCGCCGGCGCCAACGTCGACGACCACCTCGCCCGGGTGCACGTCGCCGTAGAGGAACGGGTTGCCGGTCCCGGCGAAGGAATCGACGGTGGCTCTCGGCAGCGTATCCACGCTGTGATCGGGATAGCCAAGCAGTCGGGCAAGCGGGCGCCCGGTGTGGAAATGGAAGCCCAGTTCGGGGTTCAGGGCGACATCGCGGTACTTCTCCGAGATACGGCGACGTAACTCGTCACGGTCGACCAAGGCAATGCCAACTGCATTCGCCGTCATCGTCTGGCTCCTAAATCGTGACCACCCGGTCTGCCGCTGCCATCTGCTGGGCGACAATCGTCGGGTTGACGAAGCGGGCGTTCTTGCCCTGCAGGTCTGCCTCGACCACCTCACGGGCGGTCGCACAGCCGCCTCAAACAAGGAGTTCGCCACCGCCCGCAACGACCCGCTGCAGCGCTTCTGTGAGTGGTGGGGTTGCCACGCCGCGCATCTCGGCGGCGAGCTTGTCCTTCAGGCAGTAGGTGCCATCGGCCATGAGCAGCACCTTGACCTGGAAGCCGGCGTCGAGTGCACCGATGGCCATGTGGAACGGCAAGGTGGCACGGGTCGGGTCATCGGGGCCGTGGGTGCCAACGTAGAGCATAGTCGTCATCGTGTCCCTCATTTCTTTACTGGCATTGGGCTACAACGAACAGGTTCACAGCGCCTCGGTCTCGTCACATTGCCTCACCTCTCTCTCACCGGCCAGCCTGTCTCGCGCAGCACGGACCACTCATGCCGCTGAGCCGGCGGGCAGGTCAGCGGCTTTCCAGGCGTCGAAGCCGCCGTCGAGATTCAGCAACGGACTGCCAAACCCTGCCCGCTCAAGCAGCGAGACCGCGGTAGCAGAGCGCTCGCCGTGGCCGCAGTAGACGGCGAGCGGCCGGTCCCGCGGCAGGGCGGCCAGCCGCCGTGCCAGCGCTCCCAGCGGGACATTCGCTGCCTCTGGCAGGTGGCCAGCCGCATACTCGCTCGGTTCCCGCACGTCGAGGGCCAGCGCCCCGTCAAGGAGCTGGGCGCGGGCGGCAGCGGGCTGCACGAGCGCAGACGATCGTGCGGGTAGGTCCGCTGCCTTCCACGCCTCCATGCCACCGGCTAACCAGCCAGCCAACCGGTCGTAGCCGACCAGCAACGATTCGTCGACGACCGCATCCGGCAGATCGCCCTCGGCCACGAACAGGAGCGGCGTGCCGGCGGGCACCAGCCACCCCAGCCAGGTCGCGTAGGCATCGCGGAAGGCGTTGCTCAGGGCGCCTGGAATGTGGCCGGCGTGATAGCTCTCTTTGGAGCGTATATCGACCACCAGCGCCTCCTGCCGTACCGTCGCGAAGTCGGTCGCCGAAAGCGGACGCGGCTGCGGCAGATCTCGCTTGAGACGTGGCCCGGCCTGGTTCACGGCGCGCAGGCGGAAGAAGTAGTCCGGCGCAGCCGGGAACGTCAGTGGGAAGTGGCGCACAAACGTGTCGACGTCAGGAACGGCCAGCAGCGGATTCGTTGCTCGCTCCTGGCCGAGCGTCGAGGTGCGCTCTCCGCCGGTGCCGGCCGAGCAGAAGGACCCACCGCCATGCGTGGGCAGGAGGATCGTCTCGTTCGGCAGTGCCGCAAAGGCCGCCGTGATGGTCGCGTACTGGGCACGCGTCAGCGCCTCGGTCTGCTCGGGGGCGATGAGGTCGGTCCGAGCTGCCCCGCCGACCATGAGCGAGCCGCCGCTGAACAGTAGCGGCGGCCCGGATGGCCGGCGCAGCACGTAGCTCAGGTGCTCGGGCGTGTGGCCCGGTGAGGCAACCGCTTCGATATCCGCGTCTGCGAGCCGGACGTGCTGTCCAGGAGCCAGCGGCTGGTGCGGGAAGTGGGCCTGGGCGCCCGCTGGCACAAAACCCGTTGCGCCCGTGCGCGCCACGATGGCGGTGGTGCCGGAGACGAAATCGGCGTGCAGGTGGGTCTCGAAGGACGCGACGATACGCCAGCCATGAGCGGCCGCCACGTCGATGTAGCGCGCGACCGTGCGGTCGGGGTCGACGAGCACGGCGGCAGCCACATCAATCTGCACGAGATAGGAGCTGTTGCCCAGGCCGTCATGGACGAACGGGACGAGGTTCATTCGTGCGTCTCCCTGGAACGTGTCTGGACGAGCGCCGGGTGCGGCCTGAGTGTGATGGCCGCCACCAGCCCCGAGGTCACGGTGATGAGGGCGATGGTGTGTATGGCGGGCGTGAAGCCGAAGGCGTCGGCGAGGGCGCCGGCGAGGAGGGCCCCCGCCATCGCCCCGACGTCGCGCCAGAAGCGATAGACCCCGAGCGAGGTCGCCCGGGCGTGCGGATGCACGGCGTCGCCGATCGCGGCGAGGAGGGTTGGGTAGACCAGTGCTGTGCCCGCTCCCAGCAGGGCAACGCCCACGAGCCAGCCGGCGAAGCCTGCGCTCACACCGGTCAGCGCAATGGCGAGCCCTTGCAGCAGCATGCCGCCGACAATGAGCGGCTTGCGGCCCACAATGTCGCTCGCCCAACCAGTGCCCAGCTGCAGCCCGCCCCACAGCAACGGATAGGCCGCGGCGAGCACCCCGATCCGCTCGATGGACAACCCGTGGCTGGCGAAGAACAGCGGGAAGATACCCCAGGCGAGCCCGTCGTTGAGATTGTTGACGAAGCCGGCCTGGCTGATGCCGAACAGGTGACGCTGGCGCCAGGTCGTTTCCGCAAAACTGTGGCGCAGCGAAGGAGGCGGCGCGCTGGCGGCGTGCCCGGCCGCCTCGGTCACCATAAACCGCGTCGTGTCCTGGACGAACAGCACGCTGAGCGCGAGGCCGCTGGCCGCAAAGGCGATCCCCAGATAGAACGGTGCGGGCCGCAGTCCGGCGTGCTGGGCAATAACGCCGCTTGCGAACGCCGCGCCGGCCACCGCGAGATACCCGGCTGCCTCGTTGAAGCCGAGCGCCAGCCCGCGACGGCGCGGCCCGACGAGGTCAATTTTCATGTTGACGGTCATCGACCAGGCGAGGCCCTGGTTGAGGCCGAGGAGGACGTTGGCTGCAATGACCCATGACCAGCTCGGCGCCCAGATGATGAGGAAGGGGACCGGCAGGCCGCAGAGCCAGCCGGCAACCAGCAGGCTGCGGCGGCTGAAGCGGCTGGAGAGCCGGCCGGCGAACAGGTTGGCGAGCGCCTTGGCCAGGGCAAACGTGGCGATGAAGGAGACGGTGACGGTGCTGGAGCTCACGCCGAAGTCGCGCCTGGCGAGCGCTGGCATAATCGCGCGTTCCAGCCCGACCATGCCGCCGACGAACGCGTTCACCGCTACGAGCAGGGCGAACTGCCGCCAGTTGGCCCGCAGCCCGAGGACCGGTGAAGGAGCGCGCGCCTGTTGCCGTGTCGTCATGTTCGAGCAGCTCATGTGGTGGGCACCATCCCGGCCCTGGTGTTGCAGGGACAGGATGCCAGCTCAGTATTCAACTTATCAAGTGATATCTTGAACACTTGTGAAGCGAACCGCTCACGGCGTATCGTGGTGATATGAGTCATCGCGCCTTCAAGAACCGCCTCTATCCCCAGTTCGCCCGCGTCGGCGGCGCGCTGGCCAGCGAGAAGCGACTGGAGCTGCTGGACCTGCTCGCACAGGCGCCGCGGCACGTGGAAGCGCTGGCGCAAGAGACGGAGATGTCCGTTGCCAATGTGTCGCAGCACTTGCAGATCCTGCGCAACGCCCGCCTCGTTGAAACCGAGCGGGACGGGACGCGGGTGTGCTACCGCCTGGCGAGCGACCAGGTGCTGACCCTTTGGCTGACGTTGCGATCGGTGGCCGAGTCACGGCTTCCCGACATTGCGCACATCGTGCGCGAGTTTGAGGTGGCCCAGACAGATGAGCCGCCGGTCACGCGTGACGGCGTCGAGCAACTGCTGGCACGAGGCGAGACCTTGTTGCTCGACGTTCGTCCCACTCTTGAGTACGAGAGCGGGCATTTGCCAGAGGCGGTCTCCATTCCGGCAGATGAGTTAGCGGACCGTCTCGACGAGCTTCCACGCGATACGCCGATCATCGCTTACTGCCGCGGCACCTACTGTCTGTTCGCGGACGAGGCCGTGGCGCTTCTGCACGAGCACGGCTTCAAGGCCTTCCGCCTGGAAGGGGGCTGGCCGGAGTGGCGGGCTGAGCAGCGTGCAACTGCCGCGCCGGGTTCATGAGCACACGGCGATAGACGCTCCATGGCGCGTCCCGTGTGCTGATCGAAGCTGAAGCGGCCGACCACCGTCACCACGTGTCCGTATGGGCCAGAACCGACGGGGTTGATCGTATCTGCACGCCGTGCACGACAGCACAGAGGCGGGGATGATGGCAACTTCCCCGCCCCACACGCGTGTCAGATACTCCTTGGTTCGGCTACCGCTCCTCCACGCAGCCACAACCACAGGTGCATTGCTCGCTGGTGGCTGGCTTGGTCGCGGCCGTGCTACACCCGCAGCCGCAGGCACAGGCGCTGCTGAGCATCGGCAGCCGCTCCGGCCTGGGCGGTACTGGGGACGATTTGGAGGCCATCGTAACTCTCCTGCGCTGCATCGTTTGACCAATCGAGTAGGGTGCTCCTCGCATGCGAGGGGGTCTGCGCTCGTTATTGCACCTCCAAACTCGGAGCCGGCAAGCATGCGCACGTGGCGGGAAAGGCAGCGCACCGACACGCTGGTTCCTCTTGCCTGGCGAGCGCCAGTTCGTAGCGCTCTTCGAGGTTGGCTTTGAGGGTAGCGAGCTCGATCATCCTGGCATCACACTCGACGAGCCTCTGCCGCAGCAGGTCGGCGACCTGGCGCCGGAGGGGCTGACACGCACCCTCATCGGCCAGGCCGAGCAGGCCGCGGATCTCGTCCAAGGAGAAGCCCAGGCGCTTGGCATGGCGAATGAATTGCAGCCGGCCAAGCTCGGTCTCGCCGTAGCAGCGATAGCCACTCTCCGTGCGTGCCGGGGCACCGAGCAGGCCAAGACGCTCATAGTAGCGGATGGTATCCGTGCTCGCACCAACCCGTCTGGCCAGTTCACCGATGTGCATGCCGTGGCTTGGCTTGCGCTGTGGCATCGCTCCCGCCCTCCAGCGCACCGTAAACCTTGGAGCTAGCTCCAGAGTCAAGGAATATCAGCAGACCACGTAACTGGACGGCGGCCGCCGTTATCGCTCTGCGCGCGATGACCGCTACGGCGATGCGGAGGATTCTCTGGCTGCAACCGCTCGATTGGGAGACCGCCAGTGAGCACGGAGCCGCCAGTAGGTGGCAACCCAGATCGCCAGCCCGGCGACGATGGCGCCGTACATCACCATAAGGTCGCCCTGGCCGTACATGCCCCAGTAGAGCAGCGCGCCGCCAGCCAGCGCCGGCAACACGGCAATTGAACGCCGTATGGCGAAGGCGACCGCGATGGCCACGGTCGAGACCACCAGGATCGCGGGGCCAGCATTGAGCAGCGCCCCCAATACTCCACTGGCGTGACGCGGATCCCCGGCCCGCATGCCTGCCATCCCCGCCGCGGCGCCGATACCAGCAATCGCCAGCAGCATCGTCCCGATGCAGGTCAGGGATCCGAGCAGACCAACGCCACCCGCTACGATGCCGAGGCGCCGCGACTGGTGGTGTTCCGGCGATGGTTTCTGACGCATCCTACCGTTCCCTTCGTAGGTGAGGTACGGAGCGAATGGCTCCGTACCTCACCTACGCGCATCCGTGTTACCGCTTCTGCCTGTGGCAGCCTGGTTACGGTCACCGCACGGCCGAAGCTGGCGCCGGGACCTTGGTAGACCGCGCCTTGTTGCCGAGCCATCGCGTCACGCCTCTTCATTCAGATTGATCAAATTGCCGTCTCTGCCCGCAACACGGGGTGGAACGCATGATGCTGCCTATGCTGCCCCGGGCACTGTGCACTCCTCGGCCTCCTCATGGGCGACACCGCGGCCGACGCTCAGGATTGCGTCGAAGAACAGCTGCGGCCGCCCCCAGAGGGAGTTCACGAAGATGGTGCTGACACTCAGCGCCATCGCCACCATGGCCCAGACCGGATAGACCAGCCCGGTGGTCGCGGCCGGGATGCCAATGCCGTTGAAGAGGAAGGCGAGCGTGACGTTCTGCTTCGTCTTGCGATAGCTGCGACGGCTAATGTCACGGGCAACGAGAATCGAGCGCAGTCGGTTGCCCACGATGATGACGTCGGCGGACTCGATGGCGATGTCCGTGCCGCCGCCCATGGCCACCCCCACGTCGGCCTGCATGAGGGCCGGCGCGTCGTTGATGCCGTCACCGACCATGACGACGCGGTCATCCTGCTGCAGGACACGGACGATCTCGGCCTTGTCGCCCGGGATGACGCCGGCGTGCACCCTGTCGATACCTACTTCGGCGGCTACCCGCTCTGCCGCTCGTGCGTTGTCCCCGGTCACGAGGACAGGGATGAGTCGTGCCGCCCTCATCGCGGCTACAGCTTCCACGGCATCCTCGCGCAACTCGTCGCCGAGCCCGATGATGCCAAGCAGTGTGCGGTCGCGGCTGACGGCGATGACCGTACGTCCCGCCCCTTCGAGTTCAGCGATGCGCCGCTCAAACGGAGTAACGTCAATCCCGCTTTCCTCCAGGTACGCGGGACGGCCGACTCGCACGCGCGTGCCATCCACGAGCGCCGAGACACCCAGCCCGGTGATCGACGCAAAGTCTTCGACGCTCGGGACGCGCAGCGCGCGAGCCTGTGCTGCTTTAAGCACGGCCTGACCGAGCGGATGCTCCGAGGAGGCCTCCACAGCAGCAGCCAGTCTGAGGAGCTCGTCCGTGGCGCCACTCCCCTCGACATCGCTCACGACGGGTTGCCCCACTGTGAGCGTCCCGGTCTTGTCGAGGACGATATAGCGGACGGAGCGGAAGGCCTGGAACGCCTCGCCCGTACGCATGATGATTCCCTGGTCCGCCGCCTCGCCGGCGCCGCGCACGATGGAGAGGGGCGCGGCAATGCCGACCGCGCAGGGATAGCCCATGACCAGCACACTGAGACCAGCGAACACCGCGCGCGACAGGTCGGCATGACCGGTGACGAACCAGGAGCCGGCCAGCCAACCGATGAAGGAAACCACCGAGAGCACCAGCACAAGGGGGGCGTAGACGCGCAGGATCTGGTCAACGAGGTGGAGGATCCCCGGCTTCAGCGCCCGGGCGTCCTCGACGTGCCGGACGACCTGCTGCAGGAAGCTCTGCTCACCGATGGCAGTCACGCGGATCAGCAGCGTGCCGAGACCGTTGATGGATCCGCCGATGACGCTGTCACCGTTGGTCTTCTCCACCGGCATCGGTTCTCCGGTCACCAGCGACTGGTCGACGGACGAATGACCACCGATCACCTCGCCGTCGACCGGGACACACTCGCCCGGCCGCACGCGGACCAGATCGGAGACCTCGACCTCACCGATTGGCACCTCGCGCTCCTGTCCCTCCCGGACGATGCGCGCCGTGTCGGGTTGAAGGTCGAGCAGCCGCTTGACCGCCTGGGAGCTGCGTGTCTTGACGAGCAGCGACAGCCACTCCGAGAAGAGGTGGTAGTTGACGATGAGCACGGTGACCGCGAAGAACGGTGCCGTCGGGTAGCCGGCGGGCCGCACCGCGAGGCCGATGATGCCACCGGCGACGCCAGCGAAGGCGCCGAACTCAAGCAGCACGTGCTGATTGAGGATGCCGCGCCGGATCGACTGGAACGCCATCATGAGGATGTGGGCAGCGATGCCGAACATGACGATGAAGGCGAAGACGCCGATGACCCAGGGCACCCAGAGCCTGGCGTCGCTGATCGCCTTGGCGACAAGTGCGCCGGCGAAGAGCACTGCCAGCGTGGTCACGCCAAGGAGCGCCTTCCACAGTCCCTCGCTGCGAAGGATGAGAAAGGCGACGGTCACGAAGCCGAGCCCCACCGCCGCCGGCACGAGGACCGACCACCAGCCCTGCGCCTGGAAGATGAGGGCGATGGTGATCAGGCTGAAACCGATCGCGGTCAGCAGCCGCTTTCCCTCGCGGACAAGGTCGGCCTCTTCTTCCTCGAAGGGGCGCAGCTTGCGCGGGTCGTAAATGGTGTAGCCGATGTCCTTGAGGGTGCCGAGTAGCTGATCGGGCGTCGCCAGCGTCGGGTCGTACTCAATCAGCGCCTGCTCATGGGTGAGGCTGACGGCAATCTTGTGAACGCCAGCCATGCGGCCGACCGCCTTCTCGATGGTGCCGGTGCACAGTGAGCAGTGCAGGCCCGCGATCTTTGCGCGGAAGCGGGCGTGGTGCGCCTCCACCTCCTCGTTCCAATACGGCGGATTCGACGTTTCTCGCTCAAGTGTCGCCGTCATGCTGGCCCCCCTTCGACCTGGTACCCTAGCTGCTCGAGCTTTCCTCGAAGCTGCGCGGCGCCGACTCGCCTCGGGTCGAAGTGCACCTCTACCTGCTGCGTTGCTGCACTCGCACGCACGTCTTGCACGCCATCGATGCGCCGGAGTGCGTTGCCGATCCGCTGCTCACAGCTCGCACAGTGGATCGGCTGCTCGCCGGTGACAATGAAATCTGTCGTCTGTGTCATTGCTTTGACCCTTTCCCAGGGTCGGCTACCTGCTCATCGGGCCGACCCACGTCACGATAAACCTTCCATGACACTGGAAGGTCAACCGGGGAGAACCAGCAATATTGTGACAAAACGGGCAAGCAGTTCCGGTCAGCGGCGCCGCCTGAGTCCCGCGCTGACCAGCGGCAGCGCCTCACCCTGACGACCCGGACGGTGGCGCTCAATGAGACCGCAGACGCACGTATCGCTGGGGACACTGTTTTTGGCTTCCCTGGCCAGCGTCAGAAGGTCTTGTTTGAACTCTGCCAGGGCGCGGAGCTGTGCATCGACGGCCGCCAACTTCTGCTCGACAAGCGCCGCCACATGGCGACAGGGCGCCACGCCCTCGCGGCGCAGCGTCAGGATGTCGCGAATCTCCTCCAGGCTCAAGCCAAGCGTGCGGGCCTTGAGCACGAAGCGCAGCCGCTCAAGGTCGGCGTCGCCGTATTGACGATAGCCGGCTGCGGTGCGTGGTGGCATGGGCAGCAGCCCAATCGACTCGTAGTAGCGGACCGTCTTCGCGTTCAGCCCCAGCCGGCCGGCGAGCTCGCCGATGCGCATCGCTGCTCTGTGTTTCTCTTCACGCATCATGGAACCTCCCACACGTTCCAGCTCACTGGAACTGCGGCCAGCATAAACCTTCCAGTCAACTGGATGGTCAAGCCTTACGGCCGCACCGGCGCAGCCGCTGGCGCTTGCCGCTGCCGCTCGTCGCGGAAGAGGCGGACCGCAGCCGTCGCGGCCAGCAGGGCCACCACAGCGAACAGCACCAGTGCGGCGTCGAGGCCGAGCCCCAGCGCGGCGGCAAACACCAGGCTGCCCAGGCCAAAGCCGACGAACAGGGTGAAGACGTTCAATCCCATCGCCTGGCCGCGGTTGGGCCCGAGGTCGGTGACGATGCCAGCTAAGAGCGGCTGCGTCATGTCGTAGCCGAGCGAGAGGCTGGTCACGAACAGGGCAGCGAGCACGACCGGCAGCGGCAGTGCCAGCGCGGCGACCGAGGCGCCAGCGATGGCGAGGCCCAGCGGCAGCAGGCGGCTGCGTCCCCAGCGGTCGGCCGCTCGGCCGATCAGCGGGCCGAAGAGCAGCCCCGGCACCCCGTAGCCCAACAGGGCGAGGCCGATCGCAATGCCGCCCAGACCGTAGCGGCGGCTGAAATACCAGCCTAACCAGGTGAAGACGCCCGAGTGGAAGACGGCGTTGAGCAGCACGTAGCCGTACGTCCGCTGCCCGCGGCCGGCGCTGAGCAGCGACCGATACCCGCCAAGCACCTGCCGATAGCCAGCGGCGACACCACCGGCCGTGCCGGCCAGCAGCGACCGCAGCAGCAGCAGGAGCAGGAAGACGGCGGCGCCCGCGACGGCCACGCCAAGGAAGAGCCCCCGCCAGGTGATGTAGGGCTCGAGCATCACCCCCGCGCTGGAGCCGAAGGCCATGCCGCCGGCCATCGCCCCGAACAGCCAGCCCAGCGGGCGGCCGCGCTCCCGAAAGGGAAACAAGTCGCCGATCAGGGCAAGGGCGATCGGCACCACACCGCTGGCGCCCAGCCCGGTGATCAGGCGCAAGATGAACAGGCTGGACCACGACCAGGCGGTGGCCGTGAGGGCGGTGAGCACGATGAAGGCCAGCAAGGACGGCAGGATGACCCGCTCGCGGCCGAAGCGGTCGGAGAGCGGGCCGTACGCCAACGTGGCCAGACCGTACGGGAGCAGGTACGCCGGCACGATCAGGCCGATCTGCTCGACCGAGACATGGAAAAGCACCGCCAGCCGTGGCAGCAGCGGTGCGACCATGAAGGCCTGGAAGAACACCAGAAAGGTCGCGGCCGCCAGCAGACCCAGGAGGCTTTCCCGCCGAGCCATGGTCGCGTCCGTGCGTGTCATTTCAGCATCGCTCTGCACAGCCTGCTCTCAATGCAGGGTGCTCCGGCACGCTACACCCTCCTGCCGGCTGGAAGGTCAAGCCCGACCGTCCAGAGTACTCGATGCCGTGGGCGCGCCGCGTGGGCTCGTAGGGAATGGCACTGGCGGAGATGGCCGGCGGCCGCGCCGATGGTAGCTGGCCGAGTCGGCTGAAACGGTATCTGGCGCCCGAGCTGCTCATCCTGGACGACTTCGCCTCCACGGAGCAGTACACGCTGCCGCAGGGAAGACCTGTTCGAGTTGGTCAGTCGGCGCTATTTCCGGGCAAATGCTCGTGATCATTGACACCAGACGCACCGGCGAACGCTGCGCTACTGTGCAACACGCGCCAGAGTTCCGCCGCACAGGCCTCCGGCTCATCAAGCACGACGCGATGACCACGGCGCGGCAAGACGGTGAGCGGCCAACCAGTCCAGGCCGCCAGCTCCTGTATCGGCGCCAGCGGAGCGGTGCGATCCTGGGCCCCGTGGAGCAGCCGCACGGGAAGACCGTGCTGCGCCAGACGCTCGACACTGGGCTGGACCCGGTGGTCCAGGAGCACGTTGCGAATGGTATTGGCGTAGCTCACCCAGTCGTGGAGCACGAAGTCGCGGGCGATGTCCGCCGGGACGCCGGGTGTGAGCAGTGGCATGACCTTCTGCAGCAGCGGCCGGGTCGTACACATCACCCCGCAGATGAGTTCGCCGAGACCCGGATGGGCGACAGTGGCCCAGGCGAGCAGGTCGAGGCTGGCAATGGTGGCCTGCGCGTCGGCGAGCGAACGGTAGACGGGCAGTGCTGAGAGCGCCACCGCGCTGAAGCGCTGTGGGCGAGCGGCGGCCCATTCCAGCGCCAGGATTGCGCCCACCGACGTGCCGCCCACGAGGACGGGTGCCGGGCCGAGGTCCAAATGGTCGAGCATGGCGTCGAGGGCGGTGAGATGGTCGCTGAGGCTATAGGCAGCGGCCGGTCGTGGCGAGCGCCCGAAGCCCAGGAGGTCCGGGCAGAGGAGGCGTGCGGGAACCCCGAGTCGCTCGGCCACGGGACGCCAGAGCCGGCCGCTGGCGCCGAGGCCGTGGAGCAGCACGATGACCGGGCCAGCACTGCCGAACTGCTGCACGAACAGGGGCGGCGTTGTGTTCACCGGCTCTCGTCCCGGCAGTTGCATCCAGGCGGACAACCACGGCGGCGCCCGCGCTCTCCCGATACTGGTACCGACTCTCGTGGATAGCCGGCCGTGGACCGACAAGCTGCTGTATCGCCTCGGCTACCCGGCGTTGACATCCTGGGCGGACTTCGTGTGAGGGTCGTCGCGGTACCCAAGCCGCCAGCGCATCTCCTCGAACTCGTCGGCCGAGATCTCGCCGCGGGCGTAGCGGCGCTCGAGGATCTCAACCGCCGTCGGCTCGGAGTGTGACCCGCCGCCGGACCTATCGCCGAGCCGCGTTACCATGGCATACACCGCCCAGCTGATGATCCCCCAGAAGACGAGCATCCACAGCCAGCCGACGACCATCCACCAGCCCCAGCCATCTCCCATGTGCCACATCGCTGCTTTCTCCCCGCGCAGTCCGGCCCAGCCGGACCGATCGTTCCGCACTCACCGACGCCCATGCGGCCTTGTCCGGTTGGTCGCGGCGAAGCCGCAGCGTCGCTGGCCCGTTTCCCACCCAGCCGGCACGCCGAGCGGCCACGCGGACGAGATCCGCCGTGCCCAGGACTCACCGGCAGCGACCTGCTGCTCCAGTGCGCGGAACAGCCGCACGCCGACGTAGACCGGCGCGTCTCGGGGGTCCTTGCCTTCGGCAGCGATGGCGGCGATGGTCTCTCGACGCAACTGCGCCAGGTACCGGCGATCTGCCTGTGTCACGTGACCCCCGTCCATCAGTCGCGCCCTCCCCGCTCGTCCTTCGAGGGGCTCCTCGCATGTGTACATGAGCACAGGGGACACGGCGAAGCCTACAAAAGGCACACGCTATGTCCACGCGGGACGGCAGCGCCCGCGCGGGCGCTCAGGTTTGTGTACCGATCCCTGTCCTACTATCGCTGATCGTACGAAGATGCGATATACAACCAATGACGTAGATCACGGCCCGCAGACGATGACCGTGCACGCGTCCCTCGATCGCTCGCCCAGGACCGTCGACAGCAGCAGTGCGCTCTTCGCCCGGACCTACGGTCGGTCTGGCCTGACCCTCGTCCTCCTGCACGGCCGCAACGGTTCCGCGGCGTGGTACTCAGCGCCCTGCCCGCCTACCGCTCGCAGGCCGAAGCGCGGGCAACGATTGCCACGGTCGGCGTGCTGGCATGGGCGACCGTACATCGCCCCGATCTTGGCGAGCTCATCTGCGGCGTCATGTGTGCTGGCCGGCCGCTCTGGCGGGCGCTGATGCCGTTGCTGATGCCCAGCGTGCCCCCGACATCGCGCGCGACATGGTCCTCCATACCTGGGTGTCGTACAGTGGCAGCCTGGACAACGTCCTGGTTCGCCACCGGGTCACCTCTGCGGCGGCCCAGCTCGTTCGTGCGCAGGTACCTGTGCGACTGCTGCACGGCGACCGCGACCACGAAGCCCCGCTCGCTGCTGTTCGGGAGCTGGCCGATCGGTGCGGATGGCCGCTGACCATCCTCGCTGGCAAGGGCCATCGGCTGCCGCTTGAGGCGCCAGCCGCCTGCGCCGCCGAGCTTCAGGCTCTGCTCATCCGCGGGTAGCTGCTCCGGCAGGCTGGCCGTTCTGCAGCCAGCACGGTGTCAGTTGCTGGACAGGTGCTCGTCGCTGCCGTGGCCGCTGATCATCTGTGCGGTACCGGCCGTTTTGGAGCCCGACGAGCGGTCGGCTGCGTGGGGACGGCATGCGGTCCGCAGCAGAAAGACCAGCGCCACCACCAGCAGGCCCTCCGTGACCTTGGACACAACCACCGCTCCATTCAACGCCTCTGCCGTCCCCGCATTCGGGCCGACCGGCAAGCCAACGCTGTACGCCAGCACGAAGAGGCCGAACGGGAGAAGGGTTCCGCTGATCATAACCCATAGTAGCCAGCGGGCTGGGCCCCGCAGCAGGAGCACGCCGGTGGCCACCTGCCCCAGCCCGGTGACCAACATGAAGACGCCGAAGCCCCACCACTCGGCGAAGTGATCGGGCATCACCGTAAGGTGAATAGCACCGGCCATGATGGAGAGGACTGCAGCGCCCACCGTGGCCGTGGCCACCGCTTCCTGATGTCGGTCACCGGGGTTCGGCATCGTGCTTGAGGGCCAAGGATTGTACTGCAACAGAGCATTAGGCATCGTGGACCTCCGCCTCCCACATACGCGGTCGTCGCGACGGGTCTTCTGCGTATACGTCTCAGCAACGGGCGCTGGATGCCCACGCGCAGACCTCGTGACTGCTCTGCCTGCGGTGCCATCCCTGGCCCGCGAGGGAGACAGGTGAGTGTGCGAGGAGCGTCCGAACCAGCACGGCAGCGACCAGCCCGCCCTCGCGACGGCAACCCCAGCCTGCCGTCGTGCTCCGCGTCGTCTCACTGCTCGCGGAAAAGCTGCTCGAGCACGTCCGGCTGCGCCGGGGTCGCCGAGACACGCAGCCGGAGCCTTGGCACTCGGTCGAGGTCCCAGCGAATGCCTTGACGACACAGCCGCTCGGCGGCCACGTAGCCGGCGACCGTTTCTGCCGTGGCCGGGTCACAGTCGACCGAGAGCCTGTTCGCGGTGCGGTCGACCCTGCCGACCGCGGGCAGCACGTCGAAGACCGTTGGCGCTCCGCTGGGCCATGCCCGGAAGTCGCAGGCAAGCACGTCGGGTGGTGCCTGGATCGTCGCGGCGCGCGCTTCCAGCGTGAGATCTCAGTTGGACCTGGCTGACGAGATCGCCGACTGCATACCCCGCTCGCTTGCCATGTCGGCACACTTTTTCGCTTCAGAGCCGTGAGGTCGATCGGTCCGTGGACGAGTGCAAGACCGCGACACCGCCGCACAGCGGGCTGTTCGCCGAGAGGTATGCCCGCCTCGCGAACCGGTTAGTGCCCGGGCCTGCCGCCATGGTTGGCGAGATCCTCTCGCAGCAGTGCCGTGTTGATGGCGAAGGCCGCCTCCGCACCCTCGGCCGCCGCAACGATCGCGAGTTGCACCGCGCGTGAGGCGTCGCCGGCAACGTATAAGCCCGGTACGCTCGTCGCTTCGTAGCGATCCGTCCAGATCGAACCGCGCCACGTGAGCTGGCAGCCGAGCCTCGCGGCAAGGTCGGAGTGTTGCCGTTCGCCCAGGATGAAGAACAGAGCGCGGCGCTCGATCATCGACCCATCGACGAACCTGACGCGCTCAAGCAGCCCATTGCGCCCCTCAAGACGGGCGATCTGCTCCTCATGCACGGCAATGCCATTGCGTGTTAGCTGATTGCGCTCATCGGCATCGAGCTCCGCCGGACCATCAGAGCAGAGGACGATGTCGTTGCTCCATACCCGCAGCTCAAGGGCGAGGCCGCGGCCAGATCTGCCTTTCCCGTACACGACGAGGGGCTGACCTCGGACCTCCCAACCGTCGCAGTATGGACAGTGAAACGCGCTTCGACCGAAAAGCGGTGCAAAGCCGTCAACCGTCGGCAACTGGTCAACAACCCCGGTGGCGAGCAGCAGCTTGCGACACGAAACCAGCGCACCGCTCTGCAACACGACGTCGAACCCGCCATCTCGCGGGATCGCGTCCACTATTTCGGCCCGGCGAAGCTCGACCGTCTCATACCGTGCTAACTGCTCACGCCCGATGCGCAGCAGCTCGGCCGGGGCGATGCCATCCCGCGTGAGAAAGCCGTGCAGCGCGTGGGAGGCGGCATTGCGCGGCGCGCCGGTGTCACACACCAACACGCGGCGCAGACAGCGTCCAAGGATCAAGGCGGCGCTGAGTCCCGCTGGTCCGGCGCCGACGACGACCACGTCGGCCATCTCCGCCGAGGCAGGATCACTCCTTGCGGAGAGCCTGTTCGTCATGGGCGATGACCTCTGCCGGTGTATCCACATGCACCAGCACGCGCCGGTTGCCACGCCTATCGATCAGGTAAATCGCCGAGACATGGTCCGGTTGCGTTCCTGCAGGCGCGGGCTCGTACTGCCGCACGTAATAGCCGCTCCACACTGGTCCCAGTTCATCGGGAGTGCCGACCAGATAGTGCCAGCGATCGCCAAGCTCGCTCAGCCGATGCTCTGCCTCAAACGCGGCGATGCTCTCCGGCGTATCGCCACTCGGATCGACGCTGACCGCCACATAAACGACCTCTCGCGGATGTCCGGCCAGTTCATCGGCTCTTCGCAGGAGGTCGGCGGTGAGCGGACACACATCCGGGCAGTGGGTATACAGGAACGTCAGCACCACCACCTTGCCCCGCAACGTATCCAACGCGAGGCTCTGCCCGCTGGCGTCATGGAGCGTGAAGGCCGGTGCCAGATCGTGGCGACCGAGGTTGGTGCCGATGAGATGCGGTGGATCCTGCCGCAGGCCGTAGAGCAGGCCGCCACCGAGCACTGCGAACAGCACGGCGACGCCGGCCAGGCCGAACGCGAGTCGGCGATCTCTGCCGTGCCATGCCCGCCGAATCATGCCGCCACCTCCGTAACGCGGGTCCGAGCAACCCCTTCGCGGGACGCATGACCACCACGGCGCCGCGAGACGTTCGCGTCAGATGCTCGTCCCACCATTGCTACCTTGCCACCCTGCCACCCGAAACTCATCTGCCTGTACCGAACTCCGGCCGTCGCTCGCGGTACGGATCCCGCCATCGCCGGCAACGGTCCTTCGTCCCGGCAGCAGGCGCGATGGCTCCCAGCGGCCCGCGCGGCCTTGCTGCCCTCCCGCGAATCTGGTGACACCCACCGCGGTTGCTGCGGCCGTGGCCGTGGCCGTGGCGATGAAGACGCTGCCGATGGTGCCGCCACGTCGATTATTTATACTATTGACGATAGTACCACCGCCTCACGTATGCTGGGCAAGCGCTACCGCGCGTCGTCCGGAGCCACGACGCGTACGATGGCGCCTACCACGGCTGGGTGTTAACCGAACGTGAACAGGGAACAGCGGCGGCAGCAGGCCGGCCCCAAACCGTCTGCAGGGCGGCCGAATCAGCGTGGCCGTCCCGCGCCTCGCCTGCCTGCGCATTTGGCGACGGCATCACCCGGAGCCGGCGCTGGAGCCAACGCACAGCTCCCGGAGCGCCGGCGGCCGCGGCTGCCCGGCTGGTGGCCCTGGGCAACCGCCGCCGCGCTGCTGATCGCCGTCGCGGCGGCGTTCTTCATCTTCGATCCCCTTGGGTTGCGTGCACCGCTGCCCGGCGTTCTGGTGACCAGTCAGGGGAATATGCACACCAACGCCGGCGACACCCACGCGGCGTACAACACCGATCCCCCGACGTCAGGTCCGCACTTCCCCACCGTGCCCCGCCGAGGAACCTATGCTGAGCCGTTGGCAACAGAGTTTCTGCCGCACTTCATGGAGCACGCGGGCGTCATCGTGCAGTACAACAGCTCCGCCTCGCCGGCCGTGGTAGCGAAGCTGAAGGAGATCGTGAAGCAAGAGCTGAATCGATCGTCCGGCCTCGTGCTCATGGCGCCCCGTCCGGCGATGCCGTGCCAGGTTGCCCTGACAGCATGGCAGCGCATCGAGGTGTTTGGCGCAAGCAAGTGCCAGCCGGGCTGGGTCGGGCACGAACTCGATCCTGGCTCCAGCAAGGACATCCAACTTGTCAAGGAGTTCATCGAGCGCAACCAATGCGCCTATGACCCGGAGAACCAGTGCGGCAGCGGACAGCATGGTGATCTGAAGTACCCGACGCTCGCGCCGGGCCAAACCACGGTCGTGGCGGGCTTTACACCCCAACCCGCTACGAGCCCATCGGCCACACCGGCACGCTGACCGCGCCGCATCGCCTGGCTTCCGTATCCGTACCTCCGGCTCCACGATCGGAGCGGACCGGTACGACGAAGGGGTGATTGATTCAGATGGCAGGAATCGCTGCAGCACGCAGCCGTTCAGGACGTTTGCCACGGTTCGACCCGTTCCGGGTGGTCTTCCGGCTGCTGACTTCGGTGCGGGTGGCGCTGCTGCTGCTCGGCTGCGTCGTGCTGGGCGCGTTGCTGGGCGTGGTCTTCCCGCAGGCGCCGGACGAGGTGCGAGCGTCCACGCAGGCATACGACGCGTACATCGAATTCCAGCGCACGCGCTACGGCGTCTTCACCGACGCGATGCGCCGGCTGGGGCTGTTCGAGGTCTTCCACTCCTACTGGTTCAACGGCCTGCTGGTCGTGCTGCTGCTGGCCGTCGCCGTCTGCACCGCCAACCGCATCCCGCCGATCGCGCGCAACGTGCGCCGGCCGCTGCGGCGCGTGAACGACCGCTTCTTCACGCAGGCCCGCCACCGCGCCGAGTTCGCCACGCCGGCCGAGCCCGCGGCGGTGATCACGGCGCTGCGCCGCAAGCGTTACCGTGTCGAGGTAACAGCACGCGACGGCGCGACGTATCTCTTCGCGGACCGCTTCGGCTGGGCGCAGTTCGGCACGTTCGTCTCGCACCTGTCGCTGATTCTGTTCATGTCCGGCGCGATCGTGACCAAGTTGGTCGGTTTCAGCACTCCTGACCTCCAGATTCCCGAGGGTCAGACGGAGCCGATCTTTCCCGTCGTCCACGCCGGCCAAATGCAAGTCAAAAATCTGAAGGCGGGCGACACGCCGGACGCACACGGCAACCCGACCCGCTACTTCAGCAACCTGGCCGTGTTTCGCAACGGCAAGCAGATCTGCACCGGCACGAGCACGGTGAACAATCCGATGCACTGCGCCGGCTACACGCTGCACCAGACCACGTTCTCGCCGGACGGCGCTGAGCTGCGCGTGCGCGATGCCGCGACCGGCCAGGTGCTGTACCAGGAGGTTGAGGCGCTCGGCAACCAGGGCACGGCGCCGACCCCGCACATCGTGGTGACGGACGCTTCCGGGGCGACGCTCTTCGACGATACCGTCACGCTCGTCCCGCTCGACTTCAGGACGCTCGTGGCGGCGATCCCGATCGCGCAGGCGAACGGCAACGCGGCCACGCTGCTGCTCGTCGCGGCGACGCAGGACAGCCGCAAGCAGTGGCTCATCCGCTTCCTCACGCGCCCCGCTGCTTCCACCACGGCGCCACCCGACGAGCTGACTCTTCCGGCCGGGGGAAGCGGCACGCTCGCGGCGTACAACCTGTCCGTCTTGTCCCTGGGCAGTGCGCCGGTGAGCGTCGCGCAGGGCGTACCCGGCATGGAACGTGCGGCGCTGCTGCAGCTGGCGACCTCCGCTCGAGGTGAGCGGTACCTCGATGTGATCAATATGGGCGGCGCAACGGCAGGCGCGCCTGACAACGGCTCGAGCGCCGGTTCACCAGCCGCGGCGCAGGACGCGTCATCGCAGCCGGCGCGTGTGGTGCTGACCCCGGGCGTACCGCAAGTATTGAACGGGTTCGAGTACACGTTCCTGGGGCCACGGGCGATTACCGGCATCACGGTGCGCAAAGACCCCGGCTCGACCTTCATCTGGGTGGCGACCGCGTTGATGATGATCGGGCTCGGCGTGACGTTTTACCTGCCGCGCCGGCGCCTGTGGGCGAAGATCACGCCGGAGCGGACGTATCTGGCCGGTGTAGCCGACTGGACCGTCAACTTCTCCGCCGAGATGCGCGGCATCGGCGTGGCCGCCGGCTCGCCCGATGCGGCGGAGCTGGCCGCACAAGAAGAGTGATCGCGCCGGCCTGACCTTGCGATTGCCTTGCGTGAGCCGGCGTTGCGGCCACCAGCTGGATCCTTTACTCATTCTCCCCTGTATACTCGTGCTACTATTGACGATAGTACGAAGCAGTACCATAGTGGAGAGGTCTGGCACGGCCTGGCGACACGTCACCACCCTGGCGGTGTACCGCCCTGGCGACCACGGAGCGAAACGCAATGGAGCGTGAGCTGGACCTCAAGACCTTTCGGCTGGATCGACCCGGCATTCGCGCTGTGCTGGGTGACCTCGAGGCCGAGATCATGGAATGCGTATGGGCTCGGCCGCAGGGCGCGGGAATCACCGTCCGCGACGTGTTCGCGGTGCTCCATGCGCGGCGTGGCAGCGCCTACACCACGGTGATGAGCACGATGACTCGCCTGGCGCGCAAGGGGCTCCTCCGCATGGAGAGGGACGGCGTTGCGCATGTCTACTACGCTGTGTGTACGCAGGAGGAGTTCCTCTCTCGCTTCTTGAGCCGCGCGCTCGAGAACCTGTTCGTGGCGTTTTCGGGGAGCGAGCTCATCCGTGGCGAATCGCCCGCCCAACAGACATCGACGCACGTCAAACAGCTCGTCGACGAGATCGCCCGCCGCCGGACTGCCGAGGAGCTCGCGTGATGCCGCCCCTGCTCGGTCCGGCCGGTCTCATCGGCGTGCTGCTGGTTGGTGGGGTGTTGCTGGCTCTCCTCGCACGGACCGTTGACTGGCCACGTCGGCGAGGGGTGCAATTGCTGATCTTGATTGCGCCGCTCGCCGGCCTCGTACTGGCCATCGCTGGCCTCCACCACGCCCGTGGACACACCTGCAGACTGGGGCCGCTGCCCTGGGAGTACCGGCTCGACACCGTGCTGGCGACGGGTATCGGCGCGATCGCCGCGGCAGGGCTGGGCGCGGGGCTGGTGCGGCTCGTCCTGATGGACCGGGTGATGCGCCGTCGCGGATATCCGGCCAGGCCGGAGCTCCAGCAGCTCGTCGCCGATCTGGGCGCTCGGCTCGGCGTGCCTGTCCCACGCGTTGTCGTCTGCCTGTCCGATCAGCCGCTCGCGCTGACCTACGGTGTGGTCCGGCCAACCATCTTGCTCTCTACCTGGCTGATCGAGCGGCTCGACCGGGAGGAGCTAGAGGCGGTGATCGCGCATGAGCTCGCGCACGTGGCGCGGCGCGATTTCGTGCTGGCCTGGCTCGCCACCGTGCTGAGAGATGCGTTCTTCTATCTCCCGACGAGCCGAATCGCGCATCACCAGTTGCTCCGCGAGAAGGAGCCGGCCTGCGACGAACTCGCGCTCCGCGCGACGGCGCGTCCATTGGCGCTGGCGAGCGCCCTCGCGAAGGTCTGGCAAAAGGCGCTCGACACGAGCCCGGCCGCGATGGCGCAGGCGTTCGCGGAACCGGGCACGAGCATCGAGCAGCGCATCAACCGGCTGCTCGAGCAGCCGCGGCGCCAGGTGAGCCACGCGCGCGCCCCGATGGTTGCGCTGACGGCCGGCGCCGGCGGACTGGCGTCGCTCCTGATTATCGAGGCCGCAAACCTGGCCGTTCTGCTCACGCCGTTTGGCTGTGGTCCGGGCACACCCCTGGGAAGGCTGTTCTGATGGCTGACGCGATTGCCGACGATGCGATCTCGGCGGAGGTGGTCGAGCCAGCCGATGTGGCGGCCGGCGGCGGGCAACGCGCTGACCTGCGTGACCTGGAAAACTGCTTCGGCCCGCGTGACGCGGGCCCGATCACCGGCGCCACCGGGGGGCATTCACCCACGGGATCGCACCCGGCGCGCTGGCGCAGGCGTCTGCTCTCGATGCTGGCTCTGGCGCTGATCGCCGGCGCCATCTGGTATCTGCAGTCGGGGGTTGGTCTGCCCTTCAGCGGCGGACACGCTGGTTCGGATTCCGGCCTGCGCGCCGGCGGCTTCAAGCAAGACGGCCAGCCCGGCTTTGTGACGTTTGAGTCGCAGGGCATCAAGTTGGGTGCGGCGAGCGGCGAAGGCCCGAGGATCGGCGACCTGGCGCCTGACTTCACGCTGCTGGACATGAACGGCACGCCCATCAGACTGAGTGACCTGCGGGGCAAGACCGTGGTGATGAACTTCTGGGCAACGTGGTGTCCGCCGTGCCGGCAGGAATTCCCGGAGTTGGTACGAACCTATACCCAATACGCCGACCGCGGTCTGGTCATGCTTGGCGTCGATCTCCAGGAGAGCCCGGACATCGTGCGCAGCTTCGCGAACGAGTACAACGCAGCCTATCCCATCGTCATCGACAGCAAGGGCGACGTCGGCAAACAGTACCGCCTCGTTGGCTTGCCCACAACCTGGTTTATCGACACCCAGGGCGTCCTGCGGGCGCAACAGCTCGGACCGCTCACGCCCGACCTCATGGCGAAGAAGCTCATGCAGGCCGGCTTCACGGCGGCCGCAAACCGGTAGGGGACGATGACGATCGCCGGCGTGAATGTGCTGCTCGCATTTCTGGCAGGGCTGGTGTCGTGCATCTCGCCGTGCGTGCTGCCGCTCGCACCCGCCTATGTCGGCAGCCTGGCGGGCAACACCGCTACGACCCAGGTAGCGGAGCGGCGAGCGCCAGTCCTGCACGCGCTGGCCTTTATGGCGGGCTTTGCGCTGCTCTTCATCCTGCTCGGCATCTCGGTCGGGGTGGTCGGCTACGCCCTGCGTGACCAGCAGCCGCTGCTGCAGAAGCTGGGCGGCCTCACGCTCATTGTGCTCGGCCTGCACATGAGCCGGATCATCGAGATCCCGGCGCTGTACCGTGCGGTCGGGCTGAGCTGGGGCGCCGGCGGCAGCCCGGGCTACCTGCGCTCGTTTCTGGCCGGCACGTCGATCTCCGCCGGCTGGTTGCCGTGCATCGGCCCGACGCTGGGGACGATCCTGACGCTCGCCCTCACCTCCGGCGCCGTCTTTCAGAGCGGTGTCCTGCTCCTGGTCTACGCCCTGGGTCTGGCCGTACCGTTCCTGGCGCTCGGGCTGACGCTGTCGCGCCTGCCCGGCGCAGTGCGCTTTCTCCAGCGGCATCACGACGCGATCGGCGTTGTGGCGGGCATCATCATGATCGGTATGGGTATCGTCGTCTTTACGGGCACGATGGCCCGCCTCAACAGCTATTTCCGTTTCTCGAGCTCGGGCATCGGAGCACGAATCTAAATGGGCACCAGCATCTTCTTCGGGGGATCGGTCGTCGCCGCGGTGGTGGCCGGCATGCTCGCGCTGTTTGCGCCCTGCTGCATCTCCGTCATGTTACCCGCCTACTTCGCGAGTTCGTTCCAGAACCGGCGGCTGCTGGTCGCCATGACCTTCGTCTTCGGCGCGGGCATCGCGACGGTGATCTTGCCGCTCACGATGGGCGCATCGGCCTTGCAGCAACTCTTCGTCGAGGGGCATCGTCCGATCTACCTGACGGGCGGGCTGCTGATGCTCGGGCTGGGCGCCTACACCCTGCTTGGCGGGCAGCTACATCTGCCGATGCCGGGCCGGCGAGCGGGCGCCAAGGCCGGGGTCACCACGGTCTATTCGCTCGGGCTGTTTTCGGGCATCGCCTCGTCCTGCTGCGCTCCCGTCCTCGCCGGCGTGCTAGCGCTTTCGGCCACGACAGCATCGTTCGGCCTGGCGCTGGGCCTCGGCCTCGCCTACGTGTTCGGCATGGTCGCGCCGCTCTTCGTCATCGCGCTGCTCTGGGAACAGTTCGACTGGCGCGCCAGCCGCCTGTTCCGGCCGCGCGCGATTAGCTGGCGGCTTGGCACGCTGCGGCGGACCGTGTCGGCGACCGGCCTCGCAAGCGGCGTGCTGCTTGCGGTGATGGGCGCAGCGGCTCTCTGGGTCGGCTTCAGCAGCAGTTCCATGCCCGCGACGGCCGGCTGGCAGGCCGAGCTTGCGGTGCAGCTGCAACGGATCGGGCGTGACCTCACCGATGCCCTGTCCGGCATACCCGGCTGGTTGATGGTCCTCGCGCTCGCCGCTGGGGTCGTTGGACTGGCGGCGTACGCGCTCCGGCAGATCGGCTGGTTCTCCGAGCAGTCCGAAGCGGAGGAACACGAGCTGCCGATGGAGCCGGATGGAGGCACCGTTCCCTGTTCTTGCGAGCCGCAGTACGAACCGCGACCGAAGGCGCGGATACCAGAAGGAGCAGCCAGTGGCGTCACGAACATCGGCATCCAGAAATAAGTCGCGGCGCGGTGTAGCGCAGGCGACACCCGCCCCCTGGTGGCAGTCAGGCCGCGTGCGAGTCATCGCGGTCGCGCTGGCCGTCCTCGTGCTCGCCGTCGGCGCGCTCGGGATCGTCTACACGCGCAGCAGCGGGGGGTCGGCCTCGGGTGCGGCTGGACAGTACCCATTCCAGGTCGGTCGCCCTGCACCCGGCGAAATGGCCCAGGCGATCCGGCTCCCGGCGACCGACGGCACGACCTTCGATCTCTCGGCGCTGCGTGGACAGACGGTGCTCCTCTTCTTCCAGGAGGGCGTCGGCTGTGAGCCCTGCTGGAACCAGATCAAGGACATCGAGACAAACTTCGCCCGGTTCCGGGCGCTCGGCGTGGATAAGTTCGTGAGCATCACGACCGATCCGCTGAACGTGCTGAAGGAAAAGGTCTCGGTCGAAAAGATCAGCACGCCGGTCCTGTCAGACAGCAACGGAGCCGTATCGAGGAGCTGGCAGGCGAACCGCTACGGCATGATGGGCGACCAGATGGACGGCCACAGCTTCGTGCTCATCAACAAGGACGGCGCGGTCGCCTGGCGCGCGGACTACGGCGGCGCCCCGAAGTACATCATGTACATGCCGGTGGACAACTTGCTGGCCGACATGCGCAAGGGGCTCGGCCGGGCCACCCTGGTCGAGGGCGGAGGCGCGCCGTAACCGTGGACGTTGTACTGCTCACGCAGGAGAACTGCAGCTTCTGCAGCGACGCCAAAGCTGTGCTCGGGCGGCTTGCGCGGGAGTTCCCGCTGGCGGTCTCGACCGTCGATCTGAGCACGCATGCGGGGCAGGAGCTGGCGGAGCGCGGCGGCATCTTGTTCCCGCCCGGTATCTTCATCGACGGCGAGCCGTTCGCGTACGGCCGGCCTTCGGAGCGGGCGCTGCGACGCGAGTTCGCGCGCCGTCTGGCGGCTCGAAACAGAGCGTAGCTTTCGTGCGCAGGCGCGCCCGGGAAGGCGCGCTGTGCAGAACAGGGGAGTGGACCCATGAACATGCTGAAGTGTTGCCTGAACTGGAAGGTTCTTACGGGACTGGGTGTGGCCGCGGTCGGCATCTGGATCGTTGATCCGAAGCTGATCGGCACAGCGCTGCCGTTGCTGCTGCTGGCGGCCTGTCCGCTCTCGATGCTGCTGATGATGCGTGGGATGGGCAGCATGGGTGGGATGAAGCAGGCGGGCGGCAGCGGCACGTACACCTGCCCGATGCATCCCACGGTGCAGAGTGACCAGCCCGGTCGCTGCCCCCACTGCGGGATGAACCTGGTGGCAACCGCGCCCGCAAAGCAGGCGGCGCCAGCGGCGCGCACCGATCTGTCCCGTGAGGAGCGGCTGACCGAACTCACGGCACAGCTCGGCCGCATGGATGCGCAGCAGCAGCAGATTGCACAGGAGATCGCGCGCCTGGAGCGTGGCGATGCATCTGACGCATCTGTTGTCCGGGAAGCGGAGCTCGTTGCCAGGACTGCGGACGAGCGCTGAGCGGCGATGGGCCGCGGGCTGCCCCGAGCGCGCGTGTTCAAGCGGAGAGCGGGCTCTTCCCAGGTGGGCCGAACTCCACCGAGCGAATCGCAGGCTGCAGCTCCGTCGGGGGATGGAGTTCGTCGGTTTGACATCGACAGGTAGGAAGGATTTGGTGCCATGGCTGTATTGCTGCCGATCGTAATCTGCATGGGGGTCTGCCCTCTGTTCATGTTCTTCATGATGAGGGACAGGGGAATGAAGGGCATGGGCAACAAGGATAGCGCGGACGAGGCGGCGCCGGACGCTGCGCCGAAACCGGCGCGCGCTGGGCTCAGCCGCGAGCAACAGCTTGCCGAGCTGAAGACGCAATTGGCCGACAGCCAGGCGCAGCGGCAGGTGCTTGCCGAGGAACTCGATCAGGTCGCGAGGGGTACTCCACCGGTGGCACGCGGCGCGCAGTCGGGCGCGGAGGTGATCGCAGAGGCGCGGGGCAGACGGCACAAGGGTGACGCGTGAGCGGGATCGCCATCGGTCTTGACCCCATGATCGGACACGTCGGGCCGCTTGCACTGCGACGGTGCGGCTTGGAGACAGCGTATGCCTCGCTCCCTCGACCACGTCAGCCGGCGCCAGTTCATGCGCAGGGCCACAGTGACGCTGGCCGCCGGACTAGTCCTGCCCTTTGCGGGCCGGCACTCTGCTCGTGCTCAGCGTCCTACGTCCACTACCGTCCTCACTCGGGAGGACATCGAGGCCGACGAGCCCTGGCTCGACGTCGGCCTCGATGACCAGGTCGCCATCGCCATGCGCGGGTCTGAACCGGCGCGGGTCATCCCGGTCACAACGGGCGCTCCGAGGTGGGAGACGCCGGTCGGTCAGTTCCGGATCCGCTACCGCGTCGCCGACGAGCATATGACCTCCGACGCTCTGGGGATCCCGCGCGACAGCCCCGAGGGATACGACCTGGATCATGTGTTATGGACGCAGTACTTCGATGAGGAGGGAGACGCGCTTCACACCAACTATTGGCAACCGCTATCCGTGTTCGGCAGCGAGCCGACGAGCCACGGCTGCGTTGGCATGCTGGAGGGTGACGCCGCATTCTTGTGGCAGTTTCTGGGCCTTGGTTCAGTCGTCAACATCCATGCATAGGTGCGGCCGGTCCACCCCCTGCGCCGGCCGAGTTGTTAGCGTCACCGGGCCGTTCACACTCTCACAATGTGGGGCGAGCGGAAGATGGCACAGCTTGAGGCCTTATCCTATACCCTCTTCTGGTGCGGCCTGGCGGCCGTGGCCGTCGCGTCACTGTCGTATGCACTCGCTGCCTGGGGGCGTCGCCTCGTCATCCGCGAAGCGGCAACGGACGCCGGTACGATCACCCTTTCGGAGTGGCAGCCCCTGCCGCCGGCTGTCGGCCGGCTCGGCACGCTGCTATCGTGGACCGGCCTGGCCTTCCTGGTTGGCTCGATGGCCACCCGCTCCGCCGCGACGGGTCATCCACCGTACTCGGATATGTTCGAGTACCTGACCGCCTTCGGCACGTTAACCACAGCGATCTATGTCGTCTTTGAGCGCCGTTATCACCAGCGCACGCTGGGCGCGGTGGCGATGCCGCTGGCGCTCTTGTGTCTTATCCTGGCGCGGGCGGTGTTCTCGCCACGCATCGAACCGCTGCTGCCCGCGCTGCAGAACAACCGCTTGCTGGCAATCCATGTGGCCGCCATGGTGACCAGCTACGGGGCGCTCACCGTTGCCTTCGCCGCCACGGTCTTGTACCTGGTGCAGACCGATGCAAACCGCTATCGGTTTCCCGCTGCTGGGGCTCGGGCTCGCGCTGGGCGCCTACTGGGGCAACATCGCCTGGGGGCGCTACTGGGGCTGGGATCCGAAAGAGACGACGGCGCTCGTCACCTGGCTGATCTTTGCCGGCTTCCTGCACGCCCGCAGCATTGCGGGTTGGCGCGGCCGGCGGGCCGCCGCGATCGTCGTCGTCGGCTGGCTGATGATCGTCTTCAACATCTTCGTCGTGAACTTCTGGATCGCGGGCCTGCACTCATACGCCGGCAGTTGAGCGGCTCACGGCCGTGGTGACCGAACCGCGCTACACCGATAGCGCAGAATTGAGAGCGACGAGCCTGTCGCCTCGTCGGCGCGATGTAGGCGCCACCGAGCCGTGGTCGTGGCGCCCGCAACCAGTTTCCACCGGCAGGCAGTATCGTGGTACGACCGTGAGTGGTGTACGATCGTGGTACCGGGCAGCAGCCGGAGGCAATGCCGGCGCGAAAGGCCGCTCAGGATCGACTTGCCGCGAAGCGGGCAAGCGATCGGCAAGGAACTTGGGAGCTGCACTCCCGATCGCGTCCACGGTCGCCACCGACCGTTCCTCGCGTTTCGCATCCTCGACGGCTCCTTCCTTTCATTCGCCCCGCCGCGGCTTTCGTGCGCGCATCCCGGCCTGCCGGCTGCTACGGGAAGGAGCCCGAGATGGTCAACGAAGGTGAACCGCGGCCAGACAACCCCTCCGACGGACCCGCACCAGCAGAGCCGATCTCGCCGGCGACCGAGGCGGCAGCGGCGCCGAAGTCGAAGAAGGACATGACGCCGGAGGAGCGCGCGGCCGCGATTAAGGCCGCGCAGGAGAAGGCGCTGCGCCTCAAGGCCGAGCGTGACGCCGCCAGGGCCGCCGCTGCCGGCACCGCGGTGGCGACGGCCGCACCGGCCGCGCCCGCACCGGCGGCCAACGGCGCCGTCTGGCGCATCCCCGCCGCCGGCGGGCAAGGGGTCGCCGTGGCGCGGCCCGACGCGCGCCAGCTGGCCACGGTCGAGCAAACCGATCGTCAGGTCCAGGTGCTGGTCAAGCGCCGGCAGATCTTGCGCGGCGGGGTGTTCGCCTCGCTGCTGGGCTTCATCATCCTCTCCGTCGGCAGCCTGGTGAACATGCTTAACCCCCGCCATAACGCCGGCTTCGGTGGTCTGGTGAAGGTGCCGAAATCCACGATCCCGCCGGCCGGCAGCGACCCGGTCAAGATCTTCGAGGCCAAAACCTGGCTGACGAACTTGAAACCGGGCGAAGGCGGCTTCGGCGGCGTGCCGGGCAGTCAGAACGGCGGCCTCGTCGCGCTGTACCAGAAGTGTCCGCATCTGGGCTGCACCGTGCCGTGGCGTGCCGACTTCGAGTTCGGGGGTGTCAGGAGCTGGTTCCGCTGCCCCTGCCACGGCTCGACCTATACCAGGGGTGGGCTGCGCGTCTTCGGTCCGGCGCCGCGCTCGCTGGACACCTTCGATCTCACGGTCAACGGCGACGGCTCGGTGACGATCAACACGGGCAAGATCACGCTCGGCGCCACCAACGACCCGCAGCGCGGCAAGCTGCCGCCGGCGTAGAGGTGCAGATGCCGAGTCTCGTCGGTATTCGGCGCCTGACCGTCGCCCGTGGCCTGCCCACGGCGGTCCTCCTCATCGACGCGGCGTCCGTCGTCGTGGCCAGCTCCTGCGGCGGAGGGCGGGCCGCCAACCGATCGCTGTGGCGCTGGGCCAGCTGGCGACTGCCCGGGAAGCGTACGCCGGCCAAATGTTTTGTATCGCACGATCGTACTATCGTCGATAATAGGAGCGATCGTCGTGGTTGAGGTGCAGGATGCGGTGGTGCCTGAGTCGGGATCGCGGTGCCAGGGCACGCACCGATGCGCCAGCCGCGCACACCCTGGGCTTTCGCTGGGCCGCACTGGTCGCCGTCATCGTCGCCGCGATTTCCGTCACCGCCTCTTGCGCAGGGTCAGCGCAGGCGCACGCGGTGCTCGTACGCTCGCTGCCGGAGCAGAATGCTCGCCTGAAGACGGCTCCAAACCGCGTGGACCTGTTCTTCAGCGAGCCGCTCAACCGCTCGTTCAGCACGATCCGCGTGGCCGATGGCGCCGGTCACCAGCACGATCGTGGGAACGTGACCTTTACGGCCGATCCGACCGAGATGGCGATCGACCTGAGTCCGCTGGATCCGGGCATTTACACCGTCGTCTGGTCGAACGTCTCCGCGGCTGACGGACACCGCTGGGACGGTACCTTCCCCTTCATCGTGCTCAACCCGGACGGCTCCGTGCCCGCCGGCGCCATCCCGGCCTCAGCGGAAGGTGGCGCGTCGGGCGGTGCGCAGCCGTTCGACGTCGCATTGCGCTGGCTGCTGTTGCTCGGCCTCTTCGGCGCGACCGGCGCTTTCGCCTTCACGGCGTTCGTCCTCTATCCGTCTTCCCGTGCGCTGCCCGCCGCGGCGCGCTCGGCGGTGCGCACATGGTCGCTGCAGTTGACCGGGACGTTCGCCGCGGCGGCCGCGCTGGTGGTCCTGATCGTGAACGCGGCCACGCTGCTGCGCAGCGCGGCGCAAATCGGCTCGATCGGCGCCATCCCCGATCTGCTGACCGGCAGCGTCGGTGCCAACTGGGTGGGGCGCGAGTTGCTCGCGCTGCTGGTGGCTGCTATCGCACTTGCGCTCGGGCGCGGCGCGGTGCGCCCGGACGGACTCGTCGCGAAGGGGCTGCTCGCGGCCGGAGCGCTCAGCGGTCTCGGTGGCCTGCTCACCCTGGCCCTCACGTCGCACGCCGCGGCGGGGGCCGGCTCCGCCTGGGCGGTGCCGGCGGAGTTCGTCCACCTCAGCGCGGTCGCGGTCTGGCTTGGCTGTCTCGCCGTACTGCCCGCCCTGCTGCGCTTGCCGGTGCTGGAAGGCGCCGAGCGCCGGCGGCTGCAGGCGGCCGCGCTCGGCCGCTTCACGACCCTCGCGCTCGGCGCCGTGCTGCTCGCGATCGTGAGCGGCGCCTTCAGCGCCCTCATCGAGTTTCCCTCGCTGGCGGCGCTGAAGGACACGGCGTACGGCCGGGCACTGATCGTGAAGGGCCTGCTCCTGCTGCCGTTGTTCAGCCTGGGCCTGGTGAACGTCACCCGCATTGCCCGTCGCTTCGCGCGCTTTGCCAGCGCGGACGATGGACGCACGTCGGGCCAGTTGCGGCGTCTCGTGCGGAGCGCCGTGGCCGAAACCGTGGTGGCAGGCGCGGTAATCGCCGCGGCCGCGACCATGGTCTTCTTCGCGCCGGCGCGTGATACCGTGCCGAGCACACCGGGTCCGACACCTGCCGAGACCGCGTTTGCGCAGCGCCTGACCGTGAGTGACCTGACCGTCTCGCTGTCGGTCGCGCCCAACCAGCCGGGCGACGACAGCTACCGCGTGCAGCTCGCCGGCTCGGACATCGACCGGGTGCAGCGGGTCCGTCTCCGCTTCGCGGGCCACGGCGCCAGGAGCGGTCAGGCGGATGTGATCGCCCAGCCGGTCGACGGTTCTCCCGGGATTTTCACCGCTCAGGCCGCCAACCTGGGTGCCGCCGGGCGGTGGCGGATCACCGTCAACGTGCGGCGCGCCGGTCACGACGACATCGATGCCGGCTTCACCGACGACGTGGCCAGCCTCGAGCCGAGCCGGAGCGCTACTGCCTTCCCGGCGCACGGGATCAGCGAGGCGCAGACCTGGGCGGCCCTGGCGCTCGCGGTCCTGCTGCTGGCGCTGATCATGGAGCGCGACCACATTCTGGCCAGGGTTGGCGCACGCGCCCGTCTCGCCACGGTCGTCGCCGCGGCCACAGCCGCAGCCATGGCACTCATCGCGGTGGGAACTGTCGCGCTCCTAACGGCCGCCGGGAGCGGCGCTGGCAGCAAACGCGTCGGCGAGTCAACGCCGGTCCAGGCTGTCCAGAGCCAGGGCATGACGAGCTGGCCGGTCCCCACGCCCGACGCCGGGCTGATGGTCCCTGCCGTTGGCCCGGACGGCCGCATCTGGATCTCGGAGATGACGAGCAACAAGCTGGCCGTGCTCGATCCGGCGACGAACACCTACACCGAATACCGTCCCAGCCTCCCGACCGCCGGCACGATGGGTATCGTCGTGGATCGGTCCGGTCTGGTCTGGTTGGCTCAGGGCGCAACGGGATCCATCGGGCGTTTCGACCCGCGCAGCGGCGACTACCGGGTGTTCGCAACACCCACGATCAACTCCTCGCCATCGGGCATCGCCCTCGATAAGCAGGGCCGGATCTGGTTCACCGAGCTCGGTCGCCAGCGCATCGGCGTCTTCGATCCGGCGTCGGCGACCTTCCAGGAATACCCGCTGCCGAACGCGCACTCCACCCCCTACTGGCTGGATGTGGGCCCCGATGGGCGCGTCTGGTTCACCGATCTCTCCGTGGCCGAGGTGGGCGTCCTCACCCCGGGCAGCGGCCACATCGACCTCTTCCCGGTGCCGGGCGCCCAGGGCACGACGGGCATCGATGTGGCGCCGGATGGGACGGTCTGGTTCGGCGTCCACGGCCGTCCCAATGCGCTCGGCCATCTCGACCCCGCGAGCGGGCAGATCAGCACCGTGCCCGTGCCGAGCGGCGACATCTACGGTATCAGCGTCGATCGCGGCGGCGCCGTCTGGGCCGCGTCCGTGCGCGACTCCGTATACGCCTTCGACCCAGGGACGCAGGCCTTCCGCGCCTACCCAACCGGGAAGGGATCGTGGTGGGTTGCCAGCGCCGCCGACGGCAGCGTGTGGGTGGCCGTGGGCGACCCCACAACGAACGCGCTGACGCGCATACTGGCGCCCGCCGCACTACGTCTGCCGGGTCATCAAGCCGAAATCATCGTTCGTAATCGCTGATACCCCACTGGCACATCAGCCCGCACGGCCAATTCGCCGAAGTACAGGATAACTGGCTGCCTCCTGATACGTGCCAGCCTTCGCGCTACTTCTTGCGAGGTCAGTTGTACTTGCCGACGAGCCTCCACAAGTCGGCTGCCGAACGCAAGAATTGATATCTACGCCGTTCGGAAACCGTTGGCAGTGTCCTGTCCGTCGCTGGGCTGGAGCACCGGCCTATCCCGTGGCCGTGCTCACTTCTCAGGGGGCGACCGCCTGCAGCGCCGCGTCGAGTTCCTCCCGCGTCGTCGGGCCTTCGAACTTTGCGCTGATCTTCCCCTCGCGATCGATGATGAAGAACCAGGGTTCGGATGGCAGGTGCCATTCCAGCACCGCCGGCATATAGGTCTTGAGCGGGTCCTGCCAGATCTCGATGTGAATGAAATCCACCTTCCCCGCGTACTTCGGCTCGAGCTTCCGGGCGATCTCCAGCTCAGGTGCGCAGGTCCGCGATTGGCAGTACCCGGGCGTCGCGAACAGGACGAGCGCTGGATGGTGCGCGGCGATGGCGTCGGCAACCGTCTCCGTGTGCATGTCGGGCGATGGATGCGCCGATGTGTCGATGGCTTCCAGGTCGGTGACGTCCTTCACGGTCAGGTTCTGGCTCCGCGGCGCCGGCGCTCCGATCGCCGGCGTCGCGCTGTGTGTCAGGACGGTGAACCGCACTTGGACCACACCGCTGTGCGCAGCGTCCTTCCCACGCACGATCGCCTCGACGGCCCAGGCGCCCGGCGCGTCGAAGGTGGCGGTGGCGGAGTAGACGCCGACGTTCGGATCGACACTGGGCACGGTGCGCGTTGTGCCGTCCGGCCGCGTCACGGTCTCGGTTAGCGGCAGCCCGGCGTCGCGCGCGGGCGCGCGGAAGACCCCGTCCGCCTCCGATCGGAGCGTCCCCTGCACGGTTCCCGAGGCCGATCCGCTACTACTGAGCTGAAAGAATCGGAAATGGACGCTGGCGTCGGGGATCGGCACACGTTGGCGATCCTCCACGCCCATGGTGAAGCGGTTGCTGCCGACGACGAGCTCTGAGGTCGTTACCTCGCCCGAGAGACCGGCAGCAGGCGACGGCGCGGAGGCGCTCGCGGAGGCCGCCGCCTTGCCGGAATTTGCGTTGCTGGCACCGCAGGCAACGGTGAAGAACAGCAGCGGGACGGCTGCAAGGCACCACAGCCGCCTGCGGCTCGATCGCGGCGGCACGATCTGACATGGTCGCGGCGCAACCGCCGCGACCATCTTGCATGGAGTGGAGGGGTCTTTGCACGGTATTGGTTTGGTACGCGCACACCGATGCCGGACTGTTGGTGCGGGAGCCGCCATGCCGGGTTCGCTCATCAACCTGGCCCGAAGACGGCGCTCTGCAGCCAGCCTATTTGGCGTACTGGGTAGGGTTTGCGTCGAACGTGCGCTTACAGCCTGGCGCGCAAAAGTAGTAGGTCTGGCCGCGGTACTCGCTCTTGTGCGCTGCGGTGGCCGGGTCGACGTCCATACCGCAGACCGGATCCTTCGCCATCGTTGCCATGGTGTGCTCCTCTCACGTGTGTTCCAATGCATTTGTACGGTCCTGTCTCCTATGCGGATTCGGTGACCGCCGCCACGGGATAGTCTTCGTCGGCGAGCAGTGTTTTTATGCGCTCGGTATCGATCGCCCGCTCGTCAGAGTCGACCCGCACCTGCCTGGCCGGGATGTCCACGCGCACGTCACGTATGCCCGTGACCGGACCAAGCGTTGCCTGGATCGTGCGTTCGCAATGTTCGCAGGAGATGGCGGGAACGCTCAGCATAGTGATGGCCATCGGCCCTGCCCTCCTGTGCTCCCGCTAGTGGCGCCGATCGCGATGCGATGCGCCGACGCAGGTGCTGCTCTCCCTGATCCCGCCGCTCATGTCCGTGCGCTGGCGACGAGCAGCGCCGCCACGCCGACAGCGAGTGCCACCACGCCGATGCCGGCCAGATAGCCGTACGCCCGCACCCGCTCGCGCAGCGGCGGGTGCAGGATCGCCTCAGCGCTCAGCGGGCGACGGAAGCCGCGCAGCCGCAGCGCATTGGTCACCACGCTGACGCTGCTCATCGCCATCGCCGCGGCTGCCAGGACGGGGCTCAAGAGCACGTGGAAGAACGGGTACAGCAGCCCGACGGCGACCGGGATCAGGATGATATTGTAGGCGAAGGCCCAGAAGAGTCCCTGTTTGATCGTCGTCACCGTCTCCCGAGAGAGCGCGATCGCCGTGACGATGCCGCGCAGGTCCCCGCCGATCAGGGTGACATCCGAGGCGGCCATCGCTACGTCCGCACCGGTGCCGATCGCAATCCCCAGATCGGCCTGCGCCAGCGCCGGTGCGTCATTGATCCCGTCGCCCACCATCGCCACAACCCGGCCCTGCGCTTGCAACTCGCGTACCGTGGTCGCCTTCTGCTCCGGCAGCACTTCGGCCAGTACGTGGGTGATGCCGACCTGACGGGCGATCGCATCGGCCGTGATCCGGTTGTCGCCCGTGAGCATCCAGACGTCCAGTCCCAGGGCAGCCAGTTGAGCGACGGCGTCGCGGGACTCGGGCTTGAGCGTATCTGCAACGGCGATGATACCGGCGGCGTGGCCATCAATGGCCACGAACATGGGCGTTACGCCCTGGCCTGCCAGGCCCTGCGCCCGGTCGCCGAGGGCGCCGAGGGCGATCCCGTACTCATCCAGCAGAGCCCGGTTCCCAAGCGCTACTTCGCGGCCTTCGACGCGCGCTTGAACCCCACGGCCCGGGAAGGACTGGAAGAACTCGGCGGTGGGTGGTGTGAGCGAGCGCTCTCTGGCGCGGGCGACGATCGCCTCGCCGAGCGGGTGCTCTGAGCCGACCTCGACGGCCGCCGCGAGTTGCAGCAGCTCGTCCTGGCTGATGCCGGCGGCGATAACATCGGTCACCGCCGGCTTGCCACGCGTCAACGTGCCCGTCTTATCCAGTACGATGGCCGTAATGCGGCGGGCCTGCTCCAGCGCTTCGCCGCCACGGATGAGCACGCCGTTCTCGGCCGCCTTGCCGGTGCCGACCATGATCGCGGTCGGCGCGGCCAACCCCAGCGCACAGGGGCAAGCGATCACCAGCACGGCGATCGCGGCCTGGAGCGCGTGCGTCAGCCGCGGGTCTGTCCCGACGACCAGCCAGCCAATGAACGTCAGCGCTGCCAGCAGCAGCACAGCCGGCACAAAGTAGCTGGCGATGGTGTCGGCCAGCCGCTGCATCGGCGCTTTGGAGCCCTGGGCCTCTTCGACCAGGCGGACGATCTGGGCCAGCGCCGTGTCTTTGCCGACCCTGGTGGCGCGGAAGATGAAGCTGCCGTTCGTGTTGAGCGTGGCCCCGATCACGGTGTCACCCTCGCCCTTCTCGACGGGCAGGCTTTCGCCGGTGAGCATCGACTCGTCCACGGCCGAGCGGCCCTCGGTCACGAGACCATCGACCGGCACCTTTTCTCCTGGTCGCACCCGAATGCTGTCGCCAACGACCAGGGATTCGACCGCCACGTCTTGCTCGCTGCCGCCGCGGATGACCCGCGCCGTCTTGGCTTGCAAGCCCATCAGCGCCTTGATCGCCGCGCTGGTCTGCTTCCTGGCGCGTGCTTCCAGCCAGCGACCCAGCAAGATCAGGGCGATGATCACCGCCGCTACCTCGTAGTAGAGGTGGTACTGGAAGCCCCAGTCCTTCGCGGCGCCGGGCCACAGCGTGATGAAGGCGCTGTAGCCATAGGCGACGCTCGTGCCGACGGCAACGAGCGTATTCATGTTGGTGGTGCCATGTCTGGCGGCCGCCCAGGCAGGCGCATAGAACGATCGACCAGCCCAGAACTGGATGACCGTGCCCGCAATCAGCAGGAATGGCGCAAGCGTGGGTATAGCGATACCCAGCGGCAGGTACATGACCGCCATCATCGCGATGCCGACGGCGAGACTCACGAACGATTTCCGCTTCAGATCGTCAACTTCGCGCTGCCGTTCGCGCTCATGCCGGTCCAGCGGTGACGTCTGCTGGTCAGCCTGGGCGGTGGTGGTCGCTGGCAACGCGGCTGGCACTGCGCGCACGTGATAGCCGGTCCGTTCGACCGCTGCCCCTAGCTGGCTCACGTCGGCGACGCTCGGGTCGAAGACCACCATGGCCTGCTCGGTCGCGAGGTTGACGTTCGCCTCGCTGACACCGGGAACCTTTGCGAGCGCCCGTTCAATACGGCGCACGCAGGAGGCGCAGGTCATCCCTTCCACCGGCAGGATGACCTCGTGCCGCGCGGCAGGTTGGTTCGGCTCGAGTGCTGGCGGAACGATCGGTTGCTGCACAGGCGGCCGCGGAACCTCCCGTACGCCGTAACCGGCATGCTCGACCGCCTTGACCAGCTGCTCCACGCTTGCCACCGTCGGGTCGTATGTGACCGTGGCCTGCTCGGTCGCCAGGTTGACGCTGGCCTGCTGCACCCCCTCGACCTTCCCCAACGCCTTCTCGATCCGGCGCACACACGAGGCGCAGGTCATCCCGGTTACCGGCAATGTGAGCTGCGCTGGTTGTGCGGTTGGTGCGTGCTGTGCGGCGGTCTGCATCATCTCTGGTCCCTTGTGACTGTGAATCGAATGGGTCTGCAGGTTCACGGCGATCGCCGAGGCATGAGCCCGTCGAACGAGGCACGTGCACCATAAACCCTCTAGTTACTTGAGAGTCAACGGGTCCCGTACCACCATGATCGCTACGAATTGGCGGTGTGGCCGGTGGCGCGTTGCGGGCTGGGCCTGAGCGAACGAACACGGTGCAGGCACGCGCATCAGGCACCCATAGCCGTGAACAGCGCCGCCAGACTGAATGCTGAGAGCCTGCCAGATGGAGCGACGGACGGCGCCGGTGTGACCGGCAAGCGTGCGGTCTGCAGGCATCATCTGGACGGGATCCGTTCCGTTCGCCCCCTACCCGGTCACAACAAACGCGCCAACCATGCCCTGCGCGGCGTGGCCCATCACCGGACACAGGTAGCTGAACTGTCCTTCCTGGCTTGCGGTGAACGTGATCGTTTCCGCCGGCATGCCCGCTGCCGTCGCTCTCGGCACCGGCATCGCGAACGAGCCCGCGAACGCCTCTGGCGCGTCCATCATCGCCATCGTGCCGAAGGGCGGCTGCGCCGCCGACAGCAGCCAGCCGTGTGGGGTATCGGCGTCGGCGTTGATGAGCTGAACGGTGATCGCCGCCCCCGTGGGAACGATTACCCGCGGATTGGTCAGGCCGGCGATCCGAAAGGTCATATCAGGGCCGTCGTCGGGACTCGCCAGCACCGTCAGGCTGACGGTCGTCGTCGCGAAGTGGAGCTCATTCCGGACGGCATCGACCGTTGCACCCGCCGGCGTTTCGGAACCCAGCGCGCTGGCCTGCTCAGCTGGTATCGCCTGGACGGAGCGATTCATCATCCCGCCGCTCATCATCCCGCCGGCCATCATCCCGCAGCACGCCATCCTATTGCTGCCGGGCATCATCCCTGGCGTGGCCGCGGGGCTCGGTGTGGCAGCGGCGCCCGGCGCACGGGCCGCGGCGAACGTACCGCTCATCCAGGTAGTGAGACCAGCCCCGAACAGCACCACGGCCCCCAGTACCGCGGCGGCAGCCACCCATATCCTCCGCACACCACACCTCCCCGAGGTCACTCCAAGTCTACTATGAACCATCGTACTATAGTTGGACATAGAGGCGCGTGGCTGTGCTGCTTCGCTGGCCCCGGCGTGCGCTCCGCCGCGCCGCGGCCACCCCGCTTTAAATCCGCGCGGGTCAACCACTGCCGGGCATACGCAGTGCGATAGTACTATCATCAACACTAGATGCCGGCGACCGCACGTGCCGCGGCGCATGAGCGCCACAAGGGACAGTTATCTACCGTGGCGACCGTGAGGAACGAGGAGCAACCAGGACTACCTGGGGGACGCAGCGGTCGATACCATGCACTCGGCCGACGGCTTGCCGCAGCACGTCAGCACGCGCCCGTGACAGCGCAGGAATTAGCGCGGCGAGGGACCAGCAGGATCCAGCCGAATAGCCTGACCTTCCGCGAGTTGGCCGAGCGGGTCGGCGTACCAGTCTCGTATATCAGTGACTTCGAACGGGGCATGCGGCGACCATCGCTGCCGGTGTTGCAGCAACTCGCGACGACGCTCAACGTCCCGTTCGCCGAGTTGGTGGCCCTGGGTGGCTGTACGCCGCACATTCAGGGGAGACGTGCGGTCCTCGTGCCGTCCAACCGCGCTGACGTGCTGGGCCGTCTGGCTGGGTACGATCGTGCGGCGCTCCTGGAGCTGGAAGGGCTCGCCAGGCAGAGAGTCCCTGCGTGGCAGGAACCCTGAGCTGCCAACGGGAAACAGACCGTCACGATGCTGTACAACTGGGGGTGATTGCACAGGGGATGCCTGTAGTGTCGCGAGAGCCGATGCCGGCGTCGGCGAGGCAGGGAGGTACCGTATGAGCCGCGACCCCGCGATCAGTGTGTTCCGCCCCGATCGCCCCGGCATCCGCAAGGTGCTTGGCGATCTCGAGGCCGAGATCATGGAAGAGGTGTGGGCGCGGCCGGCCGATCCGGGAACCACGGTGCGCGATGTGTTCGCGGTGCTCTATGCGCGGCGGGGCACGGCCTACACCACGGTGATGAGCACGATGGCGCGCCTGGCGCGCAAGGGCTTGCTGGAGGCGGAGAAGGCCGGCATCGCCTACATTTACCGGCCCCGCTTCACCCAGGAGGAGTTCGTCTCGCGCTTCGTCGGCCGCATCCTGGAAAACCTGACGGCCGCGATCAAAACGCTACACGTCGTCGGGCATCCCTCCATCGTACTCATCGATCGCAAGGGTGTAGCGCAGGCCCCGATCTTCGGCACCCAGTCGGACGCGAAATTCCGGCCGCCGGTGGTTGCGCTCGTGGGCCAGTGACGGCCGTACCAGATCGCCGAGGCGACCACGGGCTGCAGCTGTCGATACCGAACAATGCCCAGCGCGGCTACTCCCGCGGCGGGGTCCGGACGGTGAGTGCGGCTGGTACCGTGAGCGGATGGGGCGATACGCTATCGACGCTGACCACTGACGACGAGCGGTGCGGGCACCGCATGGCTCCGCGGCACCACGAGTCGAGCATAGTGCAGGTCAGCCGTCTCGCAGGGGAGGGGAGGGCGATATGCGCCCGGCACCGTTGCGATTCCTGAGCCCGCAGCGTGTCCAGATACACGCCCCACTCACCACGACATTCGAGGCGATGACAACCTTTGGCCGCGCGGCGATGAAGCGCGGGGCGAGCCACGCCGAGGTGCTGCGATATGGGGGCAACGTCTATTACATTCGCTTCACGACCGTCGCCGGCAAGGCCAGGTTCGTCACCCAGGAAGAGGTGACCGTCTATCCGCCCAACGTCGTCACCTATCGCCACCTCGCTGGCCCTCTCGACGATGTCTACGAGGTCTTCACCGCGCTGTCGCTTGCAGCCACGCTCACCTGCATCAACTACATGGGTCAGTACCGCAACCGTCGCTTCGACTGGCCGCTGCTCGGAGGACTCATCCATCGGTTCCACGTGCTGCCCATGTACGACCGCATCATCGCCACGCATCTGGCCGACGTAAAGCGCCGGGCGGAGGCCGCCAGCGCCCCTGGTGCTGCCGTGGCGCACGGAGCCAGTCTGCAGCCAGCGGCCGGAGACGACGGGTTCTCGCAAACTGCGCCGTCGAACGATGCGGAACGGCTGCGGCGCTACTGGGACCAGCACGCCCGCTCCTACGACCGGGAGATGGCCTTCCTCGAGCGGGTGTTGTTCGGGGACGGACGCGCCTGGGTCTGCTCCCAGGCCGCCGGCGATGTCCTCGAAGTCGCCATCGGCACGGGCCGCAACCTGCCCTTCTATCCGCAGGACGTGCGCCTGACCGGCGTCGACTTCAGCCCGACAATGCTCGCACTGGCGCGGCGCCGGGCCGAGCAGCTCGGCCGGAAAGTCGAGTTGCAGCAGGGCGATGCCCAGGCGCTGCGCTTCCCGGACGCTGCCTTCGACACGGTCGTTTGCACGCTGTCATTGTGCGGCATCCCCGACGACCGTCGCGCGATCGCCGAGATGCGGCGGGTGCTGCGGCCGGGCGGCCGGCTGCTGCTGTTGGACCACGTGGCCGGGCGGCCGGCGTGGGTGCGGGTGCTCCAATGGCTGATCGAGCGGGCCACGATCCCGATGGGCGGTGAGCACCTGCGGCGTCGGCCGCTGGTGCAGGTGCGGGCGGCGGGGTTTGCCATCGAGCGGCGGAAGCGCGCCAAACTCGGCATCGTCGAGCGGCTGGTCGCGCGCAAGGTCTCCGGGCCGGTGGCTTGACCGCCCCGCGTCGGGCAAGCCGTCACGGTCCTGCCGGCGAAGCGTCAGCACATCAGATCGGCCAGCCTTCCTCTCGATATGCCGCGTCCCAGAACATGAACTCGTAGCGCGAGCTGTCGAGAAAATGGCGCGCCATGCGCACGCGTTCCGTCGCGCCCGCCTCTGCGCCCAGCCGGTCCACCAGCGCCCGCAGCCATTCCGCCAATTCCCCGAACTCGGGCGAGGCATACGCGGCGATCCACTCGCCGTACAGCTCGTGGTGCGGCCGTGGCGCCGTGCGCGCCAGTGCCTGGCCGATCTCAGCGTAGCCCCACTGGCAGGGCAAAAGCACCGCCGCCAGCTCGCCCAGCGTGCCCGCCTGCGCCGCGTGCAGCAGATGGCGCGTGTAGGCGTGTGTCGTGGCCGCGGGCTCGGCCGCCTCCAGTTCGGCCGCTGTGATGCCGAACTTCGCCGCGTAGGCGCGGTGCAGCGCCATCTCCGTGTGCAGCGTCTCATGCAGCAGCCCGGCGAAGCGGCCCATCGTCTCCAGATCGGGCGACTTCGCCGCGCCCAGCGCCAGCACGCGGCAGAACTCCACCAGGAAGACGTAGTCCTGCACCATATAAAAGCGGAAGCTCGCCAAGGGCAGGCTGCCGTCCGCCATGCCCAGCACGAAGGGATGCGCGTGCACCTGCTCCCAGATCGGCGCGGCCCGCGCCCGCAGCTCGTCCGAGAATCGCCCGGCTTCCCTCGCGCCGTGCGCCATTGCCACGCCTCCAACGCGCTGGTTGGCGTCTGTTTCGCGCCCTGCGCCGCTTTACTGGTCGAGCCGTTGCAGCGTGATCAGCGCGGAGCACACGCCCCAGTCCTGCGGCGTCGGCTCGGGCGCGACCTCAATGCTGAAGTCGCCGCCGATCGGCCGGCCGTTGTCGGTCCAGACATCCACCATGCGCGTGAGCCGGCCGGCGTAGCTGTAACCGTCGGCGTAGGCGATGTCGAGCACGGCGGCGTTCGGATTCTGGTCGCGCCAGCCGCGCAGCGCCTGCACCAGCTCGGCCTGGTTGCGGCCGGTAAGCACCACCCAGTCGAGATTCGCTGCCCAGACCGCCTCTTCACGCACGATACGCTCTCCTGCTGCATGCGCCGCGCCGCGGTTCGCCGCTGCCGCCGCGACGGACGGATGTATTGAACGTCTCTGCCTGACATGGGCGCGGGGCGCCGACTGGGACCGTTGCGCACCGCTGCAGGCGCCCCCGCATAATCGTCGAGCGCATGGGTGCCCGAAAATGCCCGGCTAATGCTTGCCGCCGCGGCTCGAATGCGACGGACCGCTCGGCTTCGAAGGGCCGGACGGCTTCGAGGGGCCGGAGCCGCTGGACGTGCTCGGTTTACTGCCCGAGCTGCCGCTCGAACTGCTTGAACCGGCAGCACCGCCCGAGCTGCTGCCGGAGGTCGAGCCGCCGCTGCCGCCGTTGGCGGGCGAGTTGCCGCCCGACTTGTTCGAGACGGCGCCACCGCCGCCGGTGCAGCTACTCTGCCCCGAGCAGGTTGAACCGCCCGACGACGAGCCGCTGCCCGGCCCCGATGACGAGCCACCGCCTTTGTTGCTGATCGCGCCGCCGCCGCCGGTGCAACTGTTCTGGCCGGAGCAACTGCCCGCCGCCGCCTGGTACGCGGGCGAGCCACCGGAGAGGCTGCGCGGATTCGGCGCGTTGCTGCCGGGCTTGATGTCGTTCAGCGCGTGCGGATTGGGATAGACCGGCTGGCCAGAGGGCGAGCGCACGGTATTGCTCGCGGCGTCGTAGTTGTAGCCCGGCGCCAGCGTGCCGTTGCTCGTGTAGCCTCCGTGATACTCGACGTAGTGCGTCGTGTTCCACGAATAGTTGTGGTAGAGCCCTCCCCAGTACCACGGCAAGTAGGGATAGTAGAAGCCGGTCTGGTAGGGCGAAGCGAAGGCGTGCGTGGCGCTGCAGCCCGCGCCCATCAGCACGAGCGCCACCAGGGCGAGGCCGCCGCAGCCGAGGTAGCGCAGCATGGCGATCCTCCATCGCGCGATCAGTCGCGTATCAGTATAGCCGCGTGCGCAGCAGCCACTGCGCCGTACCACGGATGGCATCGCGACCAGACGATCGATCGTAGTGAGTATCGGCCACGGGCGTGGCCGCGCGAGCGGCGCGGCGGAAACGAGCGAGGCGCTACAATAGGCCGACGAGGTGGGACGGAGGCCGACGGGGCGGGACGGGCGCGGTCCCTCTGGCGTGACGGCGAAAACTGGGAGGGGCCGCCGGGGTGGACGTGGAGGCGACGCGCCAACCCGATCCTGCTGTGCCAGACAGCGCCGGGCCGTCGCCTGCATCGCAGCCAGGGCCGGCTCAGGCGCCCTCCGGCTGGCAGCGTTACTTCGGCGCCCTCAAGTACGGTCCGCTGCGGCTGGTCTGGCTGGCGCAGATCGTCTCGCAGATCGGCGACGGCATGATGACCGTCGCCCTCATCTGGTTGACGATCAACCTCACGCACGGCTCCGCGAACTCGGGCATCTCGCTCAGCATCATCCTCGTCGCGCAGACGCTGCCCTACATCTTCGGCGTCTTCACCGGCGCGCTCGTGGACCGCTGGGAGCGGCTGAGTACGATGCTCGCCTCGGACATCACTCGCGGCGTGATCGTGCTGCTGATTCCCGGCATCAACGCCATCAGCCCCCTGCACGTCTGGGAGCTGGCGGTGATGTCGTTCCTGCTGGGACTGGCGGGGCAGTTCTTCGACCCGGCCAAAGCTGCGCTCACACCCAGCCTCGTGCCGCCCGACGAGCTGACCAGCGCCAACGCGCTGCTGCAGTTCACGCGCCAGGTGCTGTTCATCGCCGGGCCGGCGATCGGCGGCTCGCTGATCGCGCTCGCCGGGGCGCTGGGCGTCTTCTATGTCGATGCGCTCTCGTTCTTCGGCTCGGCCGCCGTGCTGCTCATCCTGCGCAGGCAGAGCGAGCGCGTCTACAAGGCGCCGGGCGATACCACGCGCACGGGCGGCGATATTCTGCGCGACATCGCCGCCGGCTTCCGCTACATTCACCACCGCGCCACGCTGCGGGCGGTGATCGTCGTCGGCGCCGTGCTCAATTTCTTGCTCTCGCCGCTGCCGCTGCTGATTCCGCTCTACATCAAGCGCGTGGTCAAGAGCGGCGCGATCCAGTTCGGCTCGCTCACCTCGATCATCTTCGTCGGCTTCGCCATCGGCGCCGTGATCGTCTACCTCTGGGGCAACAAACTGGGCAAGGGCCGGCTGGCGGGTGCGGCGATCGTCGGCACCGGTATTGCCTCCGCCGGCTTTGCGCTGGGGCTGCCGCTCTGGCCGACGATGGCGATCGGCGCGGTGGGCGGCGCCGGCATCGGCATCGCCAACATCGCCGCCACCACGATCGTGCAGGAGCAGAGTGCGGACGAGTTCCGCGGCCGCGTCTACGCTTTCTATGACAGCCTGGCGCAGATGGGCCGGCCGCTCTCGCTGGTCGTGGGCGCCTTCGCCGCCGATGCGCTCGGCATCCGCGCCGTCTTCCTGATCGTCGGCGTCGTCACGGCGATCACCGGCCTGCCCGTGCTCGCCGTGCGCGCCCTGCGCGAAACGCCGTAGGGCGCCGGGCGCGGCTCGCGGCGTTCGGCCCTCAACCCCCTTCCCCTTCTCCCAATCCTGGGAGAAGGGGCGATCCCGGGTTGGAGCGATCCGGAGCGGCGCCGGGTTAACCGTTCAGCGGTCGGAACGCCAGCGCCGGATCGTCTCCTTCCCGCCAGGATTGGGGCCAGAGCGCAGCGCAACCGTCGGAGACGTTCAATAGCCGCAGCGCAACCGTCGGAGACTTCCAACACAGACGAGAGGATGAGGGTCGAGCGCTGGACACACGCCGGGGGCGCGGCGTCGATACGCCTGCGCCCCCGGCGTTTACTCCCGCGCGGCGCCGGCCGCGTCGGGTGAGATGCTAGTAGCTAGTCAGCGAGGGTCTGTCGGTTATGGCAAGCGTCTGGCATGCTGA
>CALFMN010000128.1 GCA_937879875.1 uncultured Chloroflexota bacterium
TGGCGCATCCTGCACGCCGCTCCACCTGTTATGGAATCTGGGTAACGATGAGCCCTGCGCGGGAGGAGTTCGTTCGAGAAGGATCGATCGGCCCGAACCAACCCTTTCCTCGTAGGAAAGGGACAGGTTTCGCTCGCGAAACCAGGGATAGGCAAGCGGCCGCGGCGATGGCATCGCCCTGCTCGCGCCCGTAGCATGGGCATATGTCCCCGATGCGACGGCTGACCTGGGCCGGCTACTTCGATTTCGTGCTCGTCGGCGTCTACATCAGCGCGATTGGGCCAGGGCTGCCCTCGATCGCCGCGCGGGCGCATCTGCCGCTGGCGCAGGCCGGAACCGTGCTCACCGCGATCTTCGGCGGCGGACTGGTGATGTCGCCCATCGCGGGCCGGGCGATGGATCGGCTCGGCCGCCGACCGCTGCTGATCTTCGGCTGCGCCGTTCATGCCGCCGGCTGCATGCTTCTCCCGCTCGCCGGCTCCTGGTCACAGGTGCTCGCGGGCGGTGTCCTGCTCGGTATCGGCGACAGTACGTCCGTCGTCGGCTACCACGTGCTGCTCGCGGAACTCTACCCGCGAGAGAGCGGCGCGGCGTTGAACCGGCTCAACGTCTTTTTCGGAGTCGGCGCGCTGCTCGGCCCGGCGCTGGCGGCCGTCTCGCTCAGCGTCGCCGGCGACATTCGCTACGCGCTCTGGCTCGTCGCCGCGGGCGATGTCGTCACAGCGGCCATCCTGTGCTCGGTACGGGCGCCCGGTCGCGCTTCCGTGCAGACCGAACAGGCGGCCGGCGGACTCAGCGGAGCCGCGCGGCGCCCGCTGTTCTGGTGGCTCGCGCTGCTGATCGCGCTGTACGTCGCGCTGGAAGCTGGGCTCGGCAACTGGACGTACACCTATCTGCACGGCGGCGGGGTAGGCGAAACCGCCGCCTCAATTCTGACGTCTGGGTACTGGCTCTGCCTGACGTTGGGCCGTGCGCTGAGCCCGACGGCGCTGAAGCGACTGCGCGAGCCGGCGTTACTCACCGCGGTCGCGGTCGCCGCGCTCGCTCTCTCCGTGCTGCTGTTTGCCGGCGCGGGCTGGCGCAGCGGCGGCGCCGTCTGGATTCTGCTGCTTGGCGTGGCCTTCGGTCCGGTCTGGCCGCTGGCGTTTGCCGTTGCCGCGGGCGAGTTCACGGCGGAAGCCGGGGCCGTCTCCGGGCTGCTCGCCGCCGCGGGCTCGATCGGCGGCATCGCCGGACCGTGGCTGCAAGGGCTGTTGTTGGTGCAGCACGGCGCCTATGCCGGGATGGCGTTCGTCTTTGCGGCCAGCGCGGGCATGGCGTGCTGCGCCATCATGGCGGTGCGCGGCGCGACGATCGCCCGAACCACGGCTGAAGCGGCGCCGATCGCGCAGCGCGAATGGTAAACTGGCGCCGGCCGTCGGTCGCCATCAGTGCGCCGCGGCAAGGGAGCGCTCTATGACCGCCACGCACGAAGCCCGGGCCACGCAGAGCACGACTCGCCGCATCGTCACTCGCACCGAGGCGCGCGGAACGGGCGGCATGGTCACGGCCAAACACCCGGCGGTGGCCGAAGCCGGCCTGCGCGTGCTGCGCGACGGCGGCAACGCGGTCGACGCCGCGGTGGCGATGTGCTTCGCGGCCGGCGTGGCCGAGCCGATGATGAGCGGCCTCGGCGGCGGCGGCTTCATGACGGTGCGCATGGCCGACGGCCGCGAGGCGGTGATCGACTACCAGGTGCGGGCGCCGCTCGCGGCACACGCGACGATGTACGAGCTGACGCCGGACTTTCACGCCGACGCGCAAGGCTTTGTCGGCGTGAAGGACGACGCCAACTACAGCGGCCCGTGCGCCGTCGCGGTGCCTGGCCTGGTGAGCGGGCTGGCAACCGCGCGCGAACGCTTCGGCACGCGGCCGCTTGCGGCGCTGCTGGAGCCGGGCATCGTGCTGGCCGAGGACGGCGTCGCGGTCGAGTGGCCGCTGACGTTGTCGCTGGCCGTCAATCTGAAGCTGCTCCAGCGTTTCGCCGCGAGCGCCGCCATCTTCCTGAACGAGCAGCGGCCCTGGGCGCCCGGCGTCGAAGCGCCGGTCGTGTTGCGCCAGCCCGAGCTGGCGGCGACGCTGCGGCGCATCGCCGCGGAAGGCCCGGACGGCTTCTACCGCGGCCCCACGGCGCGGGCGATCGCCGCCGAGATGGAGCGGGCCGGCGGCTTCATCTCCGAGGCAGACCTCGCGCAGTATCGGGCGAAGGTGATCGAGCCGCTCGTCGGCAGCTACCGTGGCGACCGCGTCGTGGCGCTGCCCGGACCGGCGAGCGGCGCCCTGCAACTGGAAACGCTCAATATCCTCGAAGGCTGGGAGCTGGGCCGGCTGGGCTTCAACTCTGCCGAGGCGCTGCACCTCACGATCGAGGCGATGCGCCGCAGCCACGCCGACCGCCTCGAATACCTGGGCGACCCGGAGGTGCGCGATGTGCCCTGGGCGGCGCTGATCGGCAAGTCCTACGCTGCCGTGCGTCGCGCCACGATCGACGCGCGCCTGCACACGGAAGCCGCGCCCGGCGATCTGCTCGCATTCGCGGGAGCGGCGATGGCAGCGACGCCGGCCGGCAGCCACGGCCCGGAGGCGCACACCACGCACCTTTCGGCCATAGACGCGCAGGGCAACGCCGTCGCGGTTACACAGACGCTCACCTCGGCCTGGGGCTGCGGCGTTGCCGTGGCCGGCACGGGTGTGCTGCTCAATAACGCGATGACGCTGTTCGACCCGCGGCCGGGCACGGCCAACTCGATCGCGCCGCGCAAGCGGCCGGCCTCGAGCATGGCGCACGCGATCGTCGTGCGCGACGGCGAGGCGGTGCTGGTGGCCGGAGCGCCGGGCGGGCGCCGCATTCTGGATACGGTGACGCAGGTGCTGCTCGGCGTGCTGGACTATAAGCGAGGCATCCAGGACGCCGTCTCCGGGCCGTTCATCGACACCAGCGCGGCCGAGACGGGCATCGACGAGCGCGTCGACCCGGCGGTGATCGCCGATCTGGAAGCGCGTGGCCACCGCTTCGTGCTGCGCCGGCCCGACTTCCATCCCGGCTACTTCGCCCGGCCCGCCGGCATCACGCGCGACCGGCAAACCGGCGAACTGCGCGGCGGCGCCGACCCGTACGCCCACGGCGTCGCCAGCGGCTTCTGAGGCGGCGGGGCGGCCGCGCCGTCACTCCCGGCGACGGAGGCTCAGCGCAGGTGCAGCTCCGTCCGTGCCGCTTGCCACGTGCGCCCGCAGCGCGGGCAGTGGAACTCCAGCTGGTCGATGTGCCGGCCGGCGGCATCGCGTTTCCAGATGGTCCGCGCCGGGGCCACGTGCGAATCGTCCGCGGGACAGGTGGCGTAGAGCTCATGGTGGAAGCCGTGCTCATCGGGGACACTGAGCTGCCCCGTCTCCAGCGCCTCCGCGATGAGCTCCGCCTCGGGCTTCTGTGCTCGCATCATCGCGCATCCTCTCCGCTGCTCGGGCCGGTGCAGGTATCTCATCACGATGGCGAGCCTTGTCTATCCCTCGGGATAAGTATTTGTGCGCCGCAGATCAGAGACCGGGCAACATGAACCGAGGACTCGAAGCGCCAGGCGCAGCGCTCACCGGATTCGCGCCCGCCTTGAGCGCCCACCACGGTGACTTGAGATGCGCTGTTCCATTCAGGGCGGCTCTCGGCCACGGCGGCGCTGCGCTTCGCCGACGACCGCAGTGGCCTCGATCTCGACCAGCCATTCGGAATTGAGCAAGCGGCTGATCTCCAGCATCGTCGCGGCGGGACGCACATCGGCAAAGATCTCGCCGTGGGCGCGGCCGACGGCCTGCCAATCGTCTGCATTCGTCAGGAACATGCGCGTACGCACCACATCCTGCAGCGAGCCGCCCAGCTCCGCCAGCGCCCGGCCGATGATCTCGAACATCGCCTTCGCCTGCGCGTAGGCGTCGCCCGGCGCGATCGTCGAGCCGTCAGGCGCGGTCGGCGCCGTTCCCGACACCTCGATCACGTTGCCGATGCGCACGGCGCGGCTGAAGCCGATCTGCGCCTCCAGCGGCCGGCCGGTGCTGTAGTTCCTGCGCATGTTCTGTCCCCTGCTTGTCCGGCTGCACCGCGATCAGCCGCCAGGCGGTAGGAGGAACTCGTGCTCGAGCGGGTCACCATCGCGCCAGGCGGGCACGGTGCGGTGAAAATACTCGATGCCGAAGAACGCACGCCGCAGTTCCGGCGAGAGGCGATCGAACGGCAGATCCGGCGGCAGTAGCGTCGCGTGCTTGCGGCCCGACTCCAGTTTCAGCTCCTCGAAGCCGGAGACGTCGATCTCGGTGGTCGCCAGCAGCCGCGGCAGATCGCGGGCGGCCTCGCGCAGGTCGTCGCTGCCGAACTGGATACCCTGACGCCGCAACTCCTCCTCCATCTGTTCAAACAGATGCACAGGCAGCGCGGTGTAGTACAGTGCCCGCGGCCCGTCCGCTCGCACCGCCTCCTGATGGAAGGCCGCTGTGGCATGTCGATATACAGCAAGGTGATCCGGATGGCCGTAGCCGCCGCTCGGATCCCAGGTAATCATCAGGTCTGGCCGGACCGCGCGGATGTGGGCGGCGATCGCCTCGACCGCGGCGGCCGGCTCGGCGTTGCAGAGGGCGCGCGGATCGGCGTTCTCCGCCGTGCCCGCCATGCCGGAGTCGCGGAAGTCCAGAAAGCGCACGTCCTCGACGCCGAGCACCGCGCAGGCGTCGCGCAACTCGCGCTCCCGCACCTGGCCCAGTGTCTCGGGGGTCGCAAGGGCTGGATCGCTGATCTCCCCGACCTCGCCGCGCGTGGCGCAGACAACGGTGATCTGCCAGCCCTCGCGGCGCAGCCGCGCCATCGTGCCGCCGATGCCGAAGGTTTCGTCATCGGGATGGGCAATCGCAACCAATAGCCGTTGTGCTTCAGACGGCATGGCAGAGAACTCCAACGCGAGGCCGATTGTGAACGGTGCGGCGGGTCAACGCAGCCCCGTGAGCGGCTGGCCGTTGATCAGAATAGTCACGCTGTCGATCGTTTTGAACTGCGTCAGCGTCCAGGTGATCGCCATCGCCATGCGGCCTTCAGACAGGTCGCCGAAGAAGGCGATCGGCTGCACGATGTCTACCGTGGCGACGCCGCCGTCAAGCGCGATCGTGAACACCTTGCCGTCCGTGATCGCGCCGGTGTCGACATCGGCGAAGAAGCCCGCCGCGGCGATGTCCGGCGTCGGGCCTTTGAAGTACTGCTCAAGCGCAAACGTTGCCACATCGGCGCGGTCGGTGAACATCAGCACCGGCGCGAGGCCGAGGGGGTTGTTCGGGTCGAAGGGCGTGTTGACGTTGCCCCAGTAGACGATCAGATGCGCGGCGGTCGCCGCAGGCGCCGCCTGCGCTCGCGCCGGCGCGGAGCGGCTCAGCGGCAGCGCCGCGGCCAGGCAAAGCAACAGCGAAAAGCATACGGCTCGTCGTTTCATCGTGCGACGCATGGTATCCGGGCCGTCCGCGGATGGTCAAATGCCGGCAGGGTGAACTCGCGGTCACAGCGGCGGCGCGGGGCACCTAACCCCGCTTTCGCTGAAGCGAAAGCGGTCGTTTGAAGTCTCCGACGGTTGCGCTACGCTATGGCCCGAGACGGGAAGGGTTGGGATCGAGGACACTCAAACAGGCGAGAGCCAAACCAATCCGCGTCCCACAAGGACACCCCAGCCCCGCCGCCGTCGCACGACGAGTGGAACGCTCCAGCAGTCCCTTTCCCGCCTCGGGAAGGGACAGACTTCCCGCACGGGAAGTCAGGGTTAGGTGCCCCGCGCCGGCGCGGGCGTGGCGCGGTCCCGCGTATACTCGATGCAATGAGCGAACCCACATCGCGCCCTGGTTCTTCCCGTCGCCATCGTCTCCTCTTTTTCGCCTCGGATGGGATGCGCCACGACCTGATGGCGCGCTATGCAGCCGAGGGCGAGATGCCCGTGTTCGGCCGTCTGCTCGAACGCGGCGCCAGCAGCGAGGACGGCTGTCTGCCGGCGCTGCCCACCAACACCGGCGCCGGCTGGGCGACGCTGCAGACGGGCGCCTGGTCGGGCACCAGCGGCGCCATCAACAACGTCTTCCACGCGACGGACACGCCGATCACAGAGGCCACGACCGGCTTCGACGCCCGCCTCTTGCAGGCGGAAACGCTGGCGCAGGCGGCCGAGCGGCAGGGGCTGACGGTGGCCTGCGTCGAGTGGCCGGGCACGCTGCCGGCGACCTGCGCTGGCCCGGTGATCGATTTTCGCACGTTCTATTCCGCGCGCGGCGCTCTGTTGCGGCGGGATCCGCCCGGTTACCGCCCGGAGATCGCCGCTCGGCTGGGGCTGGCGGATCTGCGCAGCGAGTTCCCGCCCGCCGCCGGTTGGCGCAACGTGCCGCAATCCACCCTGCCGCCGCGCGAAGCCACGCTCACCATCGCCAGCACGCGGCCGGAGGAGAACCGCGACCGCGTGTATTACGCCTGCGTCTATGCCGCTGGTGCGGCCTACGACCGCGTGCTGATCGCGGAGGAACGCGATGGTGCAGCGGCCATCGCCATCCTGCGGCCGGGCGAGTGGGCGCCGGTGCGCGTGCGGTTGAACGACGGGCGGCAGGCGGGCTTTCACTTCAAGCTGATTGAACTGGCGCCGGACCTTTCCCAGTGCTGGCTCGCCTTCACCACGATCTCGCGGACGCGCGCGAGCCGGCCCGATCTCGAAGATCTGCTGGCGAGCGACGCCTTCGCCGTGCCCGAGACGGCCGACCACGGTCCGATCGAGGCAGGCCTTGTCGATGCGCAAACGTATGTCGAGCAAGGCTTGATGTTCTACGCCAACGCCGAGGCCGTCTACCGGCACGTGATCGAGACGTATCGGCCGGACATCCTCTTCGCCGGGGCGCCCGTCACCGACGAGTTCTCGCATCAGTTCATGGCCAACGTCACCCCCGCCTTTCCCGGCTACGATCCGACGCTGGCGGCGCACTGCGAGACCCATCTGCGCGCGGCCTACCGCGGTGCGGACCGCCTGCTTGGCTGCCTGATCGACCTGATGCCCGCGGACACGATCGTCGCCGCCAGTTCGGATCACGGCTTCGGCGCGGCCTGGCGCTCGATCAACGCGAATTTGGTATTGGAACGGGCCGGGCTGCTCTTCGCCGACGGTGAGGGCCGGCCGCTGCCCCAGAGCCGCGCGGTGGCGTTCTGGGCCGGCGGCACCTGCAACATCTATATCAATCTCGTCGGCCGCGAGCCGGGCGGCATCGTGCCGCCGTCGCAGTATGAGGCCGAGTGTGCGCGCATCGTGGCGGCGTTCTGGGCGCTGAATGCTGCCGGCGAGCGTGTCGTGGATGCCATCTACCGCTGCGACGAGACGGCGGCGATCCCAACCTCCGGCGGGCCGGCGACGATGCGCTTTCCCAGCCGTACCGGCGATGTTGTCGTGTTCGCCGCGCCGCCGCACCAGTTCGACGCGCCGGACGCGCAGGCGCTGATCGCACCGTCGCCGCTGCTCGGCCAGCACGGCTATCTGCCGGACACGATCGACGAGCGGCTGAATGTGAATATGCGCCCGCCGCTGCTGCTGGCCGGGCCGGGCGTGCCGGCCGGACTTCGCCTGTACGGCGCCCGCGCCATCGACATCGCGCCCACGCTCGCGGCGCTGCTCGGCATTGCGCCGCCGGCGCAGGCGGACGGCCGCAACCTGCTGCAGCGTGAAGCGTAGACTTCGTCGTTTCGCCTGCTATCCCTGCGTCCAGCTCTCCTGCGCGGCGCCCTGGCGGCCGCGCGAGCGGTCGAGCGCCGCGTTGAGGTTGTAGGCGGCGGTGATCAGTGAGAGATGCGTGAGCGCCTGGGGAAAGTTGCCCAGCGACTCGCCCGACGGGCCGATCTGCTCGGCGTAGAGCCCGAGGTGGTTGGCGTACGTGAACATCTTCTCCAGCACCAGCCGCGCGTCGTCCAGCCGGCCCGCCCGCGTCAGCGCCTCCACCAGCCAGAAGGTGCAGATGCAAAACGTCCCTTCCTGCCCTTCGAGGCCGTCCTTCGCCGCGCGGCGTGGGTCGTAGCGATAGACCAGGCTGTCCGAGACGAGATCCTGCATCACCGCGTCCAGCGTGCCCAACACGCGCGGATCGGTGGGGCCGAGGAACTTGACCACGGGCATCAGCAACAGGCTGGCGTCGACCGCGGAGCTGCCGTAGCACTGGGTAAACGCCTTCAGATGCTTGTCCCAGCCGTCGTGCAGCACCTGTTCGAAGATCGCATCGCGCGTCTGCCGCCAGCGCTCCCAGTCGGAGGGCAGGCTGCGGTGTTCGGCGATCTTCATCGCCCGCTCGTAGGCCACCCAGCACATCATCTTCGAGTAGGTGAACTGCTGGCGGCCGCCGCGCACCTCCCACATGCCGTCGTCGGGTTGGCGCCAGTTGTCGCACAGCCAGTCGAGCAGACGGCGCAGATTGTGCCAGAAGTCGATCGAGATCGGCATCGCGTCGCGGTTGTAGAGGTAGACGCTGTCCATCAGCTCGCCGTAAATGTCGAGCTGCAACTGATGGTAGGCATCGTTGCCGACGCGCACCGGTTTCGAGCCCTTGTAGCCCTCCAGATGGTCGAGCGTCTCTTCTTTCAGCATGTGCCGGCCGTCGATGCCGTACATGATCTGCAGCGACCCATCGCGCTTCAACTCGGCGCAGCGCGCCCCGACCCACTCCATGAAGCGCTCGGCCTCTTCGGCGAAACCGATGCGCAGCAGGGCGTACAGCGTGAAGCTGGCGTCGCGGATCCAGGTGTAGCGGTAGTCCCAGTTGCGGCCATGACCGATCGATTCCGGCAGGCTGGTCGTCGGCGAGGCTACGAGCGCTCCGGTCGGCTCGTAGGTCATCAGCTTGAGCGCCAACGCGGAGCGGCGCACCATCTCCTGCCAGCGGCCCTGATAGGTGCAGTGTGACAACCAGTTGCGCCAGTAGCCCACTGTTTGCTGATGCAGTTGCCCGTACTCGCCGTCCGAGAGCAGCGGGCCGGCGCCCTCGTGCCCTTTGACCAGACGCTGCAAGGCGAAGCTGGCCGACTCGCCGGCCTGAAGCGTGAACTCGGCGAACACGTCGGGGCCGCGGCGGTGCAGCGGCACGGCGGTTGCCAGACCAAGCGACAGTTCGTCCGTGTGAAACGACGCGCCGCCGCCGCGGTGCAGCCGCAAGGTGTGGGGCGTACGCGCGTAGTTGAAGGCCGGCCGGCATTCGAGGCGGAAACGCACGCTGCCGCGCACCACCATCACCCGGCGCACGAGCAGATGCCGCCGCGCTACGTCCGGCGAGGGGTCTACGGGCATGAAATCGACGAGCTCGCCCACGCCGTCGGGCGAGAGAAAACGCGTGATCAGCACGTTGGTATCGGGATGATAGAGTTGCTTGCAGCGCACGCCGTCGTTCACCGGCGCGATGCGGAAATAGCCGCCCTTCTTCGCGTCGAGGATCGCGGCGAAGACGCTGGGCGAATCGAAGTGCGGAAACGGCAGCCAGTCGATCGTGCCGTCCACGCCGACGAGCGCGGCCGTGTGCATGTCGCCGATCACGCCATGCTCCTCGATCGGCAGATAGCGCATTCCCGACTCCCTCCCGGCAGACCGCTATAGTAAGGGCTGGTTCGCACCCATGCTAGCAGCGGCACGAGCCGAACGGAGCAGCGGCAGACGATGACGGGCTCGCGCGTCTTTTATGGCTGGTGGATCGTCTTCGCGTTCGTCGTGCTGAACGTGTACTGGGCCGGCACGCTGATCTACGGCCTCACGGTGTTTTTCACGCCGGTGCGTCATACCTTCGGCTGGAGCGCGGCGCTGCTGGCCTTCATCTTTTCACTGACCAACGTGCTCACCGGCGTGGTTGCGCCGTTCGTGGGCGCCTGGTTCGACCGCGCCGGCCCGCGGCGCATGCTGTTCATCGCGAGCTGGTGCAGCGGTCTGGGGCTGCTGGCGTTGAGCCGCACGAATTCGCTGGCCGGGTTTCTTGCCGCATGGGTGCTGGTCTCGATCGGCTACGGCATCTGGGCGTCGGGCACGGGGCCGGCCGCCGCCGCGCTGTGGTTCGAGCGGCGGCGCGGCCTGGCGATCGGCCTGATCCTCGGCGGCGGCTCGATCGGCGCCTTCCTCGTGCCGGTGTGGAAGCCGTTGGTCGATGCGGCCGGTTGGCGCACGGCCTTTGCGATCGCGGGCGTCGCACTCCTCGCCATCAGCCTGCCCGCCTGTGCCCTGCTGCGGCACCGGCCCGAGGACCTGGGCCTGAAACCGCTCGGCGCGGGGCAGCGCTCCGCGGGCTCCGGCCGGGACAGCGGCGGCCGCGGCGCGCGGCGACGCGCGGGCGACACACCGGCGATCGAGAACGGACTGCGCAGCGCCCTGCACAGTCGGCGCTTCTGGATCATCGCCGTCGCGGCCTGCGGCGTGCAGGCGGGCAACCAGGCGGCGCTGCTGTTGATGCTGCCACGGCTCAAGGACGCGGGCCTGGCGGATTCGCTGGCGGTTACGGCAGTGACGGCGGTGAACGTCCTCGGCGCGGGTGGGCGCCTGGGCTGCGGCTGGCTGGCCGACACGTTCGACCCCGTGCTGCTGGCGATCGTCAGCTTCACGCTGCAAGCAGTCGGGCTGCTGGCCTTCGCACTGGCGCCGGGCAGCCTGCCGCTGCTGCTGCTCTTCGTGCTCGCCTTCGGTCTGGGCGCGGGCAACATCCGCGTGCTGGCGGTGATGCTGTTCGCGCGCGAGTTCAATCCCGCCGCCCTCGGCCGCATCCAGGGGGTCTTCTTTCTCGTGCTGCAGCCGGGACTGGTGCTCGGTCCCGTAATCGCCGGCGCGCTGTACGACGGCGGTCACGGCTACGGCGCGGCTTTCGCCGGCCTGGCGGCGATTGGCCTGGCGATGTGCCTGCCGATGGCCACACTCCTGCCACGGCAGCCGGCGGGCGAGCTTGCCGCCGCGCCGCTGCGGCGCTGAGCGGCGCCGGGAGCGCTCACAGTCCCCAGCTAATCCAGCGCTCCGGCGTCAGCAGCAGCATCACCATCTTCTCGTGGCCGCCGCCGTCGACGGCGCGATGGGCGCCCTCATCGCCGCGGTAGTGCCGGTGCAGCGCCAGCCGCTGCTCGAACGAGACCGGATCGACGACGCTCACCGGCCCTTCGGCCATCACGTAGGCGAAGCGGCCAGCGCGCTCGTCCACGCAGATCGAGGCGCGACCAGAGCGCACGGCGTTGCGGTGCTTCTGCGAGCCGCGCTCGGTGATGACCTTGAACGCGCCGTCTTCGTACAGATACCAGACCGGCGCCTGATGCACGCGGCCGCGCGTCCATTGCGTCGCCAACACGGCAGTGTGCGGCCTGGCAACCAGTTCATCGCGCCTTGCTGTGTCCATGCTCATCCTCCTCTGCCGGCATTCGTCGCCGTTTCCGCGTCGAGCCATTCGAGCCAGGCGCCGTGCGCATCGCAGTGCGCGAGCAGCCGCGGCTCCGCGTCGGCGCCGATCCGCAGCGTCAGATCGGGGACCGGCGTTGCCCTTGACAGCGCTTCGAGTGCGATCAGCGCCAGATCGCGAGTCCGCGCCTGCTCGGTTACCAGTTCGGCAAAGCGTTGGCGCCCGTCGCGCGAAAACTGGTTCAGCGTGAAGCTGTGGAAAATGCAGAGCGGCAGATCGGGTGGCGCTGCCGCCAGCGCGGCGGGCAGCGTCTCGAGCGCATCGCCCGCGATCAGGCGCGGCTGGCCGGCGGCCGCGACCGCGATCGCCTGGCGTAGCAGCTCGGCGCGCCCGGGCTCGTCCGGCCAGATCAGCGCCCGCAGCCACAGCGCCTCGTCGGGGTCGCGCAGATCGATTGGGTGAAGATCCAGCCCGAGCCGCCAGCCGACCGCCGGCAGCATCTCAGGCAGCGGCGGCGCCAGCGGCCCGTGCAGCTCGCAGGTGAGCTGGACCGCCGCACCGACGGCGCCTGCACGGCTGCCATTCGAGTACGCGTAGCCGTAGCGGTCCCAGACCAGGTTCAGGCCGGCACTCGCACCGACCTCGACCAGCGCCAGCGGCCGCCGTCCGAAGCCGCGGCTGACCAGTTCAAACGCCGGCAGCAGCAGGGCGCAGCGCCGCGCGTGCGCTGTTTGGACAATGCGCGTCCGTTCGATTGCGGCGATTTCGTCGCGGTGTTCGAGGCAGAAGGCGCGGAACGCGGGGAACGGATCGGACCGCGGCAGATATTCGCCGCCGAGCGTGCGATACCAGCGCGCGAGTGCCGGCCCCTCACCGCGCAGCAGTAAGAACTGCACCGCGGCGAAGAACAGGTTGGGCACTGGTTGGCCCTGCCGCGCCTGCGCCGCCAGCCGCAGCAAGTCCTCGTCTGCGGCGATCGCGTAGCTCAGTCGCTCGTACAGCGGCGTGCGGCCGCGGCACTCGTGCTCGGCCCAGATGAGGAATCGTTTCGCCAACTCCGCGCGCGTGCGGCCGGGCGCCTCGTAGACCACGCTCCCGCCTCCAGCGCCCCTTCAGCGCCGCGCCACGGCGCTGTCCGACGGCACGTAGACCACGGCGACGGCATCGGCGTAGCTGCGCCGCCAGCCGGGGTCGTTGTCCATCGCCGTCGCCAAAGCGCCGCCCGGCGCCAGGATCGCGGCGTCGATCTTCGCATCGCGCAGCGTCTGCTGCCAGCCCGGCTCAGCGCCGATCGTGCGCACGAAGCGATCGAAAAAGCGCTCGCCGTACATCTCTTCGCGACCGTCCATATACACCGCGCGGTCGGGAGTGAAGGTGTAGATCAGAAAGCCGCCCCAGCCGTACTCGTTGAACAGTCGCGGGTGCGGCCGGTTCTGCTGCACCCAGGCCGCGGCGCCCACCGGGTAGCCGCCCAGCCGCGCGTCGGGCACGCGGCGGAACTGCGACGGGCCGCGCAGCCAGGCGCCGGCCCAGATCGCGGGCAGCGTGCACAGCGCCAGACCGACCCAAAGCGCGCGCGGTACGTGCGGCGCGTCGTGCCCGCGGCGCCGCATACGGAAGCGCGCCACGACCCAGCCGGCCGCCGGAATCGCGACGAGGCCGAACAGCGGCACGTAGCGCGTGGCCCGCAGCGCCGAGGCGGCGAAGACCAGCACCAGCACGCCGGGCCAGAGCCGCCGCCGCCAGAGCATCGTCACACCCGTGAGCACGACCACGCCCGCCGCCGCCGCGAACAGCCAGCGGTCGTCGCCGGAGAAGCTGGGCCGCTGCCACTCGCCGATGTAGCGCAGACGCACCGCGTGCGGATTCAGATAGGTGCGGGAGAACCAGATCAGCGCCGGCCCGCGCGGGTTGGCGCACAGCGCCAGCGCCGAGAGCGCGGCGGCGAGAAAGGCTTGCCGCAGCCGCAACCACTCGCAGTTGCGGTCCTTGCCACGCGCGAACAGCCAGCGCAGCGCCCGGTGCAACACATAGAGCGCAACGGCGCCGCCGCCCATCAGCGCCGAGAGATGCACGTTGATCCAGAGCAGGAAGATCAGGGAAAGGTGCCAGAGGCGCGGGCGCGCGTCCGTGTCGTGGGCGGCCAGTTCGTGCAGCACGAGCGCGAACAGTGCCCAGCCGAACACCTGCGGCCGCACGGCGATGTTCGGCAGGATAAAGAAGCTGCCGCCGCAGACCAGCAGAAACGCCGCGAGCGGCGTGGCGCCGTAGTAGCGAGCCGCGCGGCCCAGCAGCCAGGCGCCCGCCGCCACGATCGCGGCCGTCAGCAGAATGCCGCCCGCGTAGCCAGCGATCTTGTCCGCGAGCGCCAGCGCCAGCTCCGAGAGCCATTCGTGCGCGTACCAGTTCTGGCCGCCGTGCGTGAACGAGAACGGATCGGTCGTGGGAATGCGGCCGTGCGTCAGCATCCAGCGGCCGGTGGCCAGGTGCCACCAGTAATCCGGATCGACGGCCGAGAGCGCGAGTTGCAGCGCGGCGGCGACGAAGGCCACGGCAGGCACGGCCGCCGTCCAGAGCGGCGCGCGGCTGCCGAAGAGCGGCGAGGCGGCGGCGAGGGAGCGGCGCAGGCCCATCGCTGGCAGCGTAGCAGACGCGGCCGGCCAGACTGGCCACGACGAACCCGGACGCGTGCAGCTTTGCTACAATGCGCCGGCAGCCATTGCCCGGACATTGCCCAGTGACCATCGCCGCCAGCGCCGCCTCAAGCCTCAGCGCGGATCGCATTGCCGCCTATCTGCGTCGCCGCATGCCCGCCGCGGAGGATGTGGCTGTCGCCGGCCTCTACCGCATCCCCGGCGGCGCCTCGCGCGAGACCTGGTCGTTCGATGCGACATGGCGCGATGCAAGCGGCGAGCATGTGCAGGGCTTGATCCTGCGCCGCGATCCCGACGCCGGCCTGCTGGAGACGCAGCGCGACATCGAGTACGCCGTCTATCGCGCCTTCGCCGGCAGCGCCGTGCCGGTGCCGCGCGTCTACTGGTTGGAGCTGGATGCCGAACCGTTGGACCGCCCGTTCTTCGTGATGGAGCGCATCGACGGCTGCCAGACCGACGGCAGCCTGCTCGCCATGCGGCCCGACGACGCCGGCCGCCGTCGCATCGCCCGGCGCAAGTTCGAGATCCTGGGCGCCATCCATGCCGCCGATCCGGCCGCGCTCGACCTGCTCGGAATCGATCCGTCCGGCCCGCCCCCACCCGAGCAGTGCGCCGAGCGGCAGCTATGCCACTGGGAAGCGATCATCGACGCCCAGCAACTCGAACCTGTGCCGGTGGCGCGGCTGGCGATCGCCTGGCTGCGTCACCATCCACCACCGCCGGCGCAGCGCGTCGTCGTCTGCCACGGCGACTACCGCAGCGGCAACTTTCTGTACGCGCAGGACGAGATCCGGGGCATTCTCGACTGGGAGATGGTGCACCTGGGCGACCCGTTGGAAGACCTGGCCTGGACGAGCCTGATCGACTGGCGCTACGGCGCGGCTCCGGGCCAGCGCAGCGAGCTGCTGGGCGGGATCGCGCCGCGCGACGAGGCCTACGCGACGTACAGCGCGGCCAGCGGCATACGCGTGGACGAGGCCGCGCTGCACTGGTGGGAGGTTTTCTCCCACGTCAAAGCGATCGGCATCTGGATTACAGGCGGGCGCTCGTTCGTGGACCGGCGCACGAACGAGCCGCTGATGGCGCGCATCCCGCGCCTGCTGAACGCGCTGCAGGAAAACGCGATCCTCGACCTGCTCGGCTGGTGAGGGTCTAGCGGTTGCCCCAGTCGATCAGCAGGCCGAGCAGCAGGCCGGCGAGCATCACGCCGCCGATCAGCACCCAGAAGACGATCGGCGTCCAGTCGATGCCGAAGGGCTGCCCCTGTCCCGGCCGGTCCGCGTAGGCCAGCGCCGGCGTCAGTGCCATGAGGCACGAGAACAGCGCGATCACGGGCCGTGAAAGCACCCGGCGAAGCATGCGCACTCCCTCCGAAACCCGGCTACGATCCACGGCCGGACGCCGCGCGGCGCGATGGCGCACCACCACCTCGCCGCGTTTACTCTGCGGCAGTTCGGCGCTACGGGCAACACCCACGCCCTATGTTCAGGCGTGCGCGAACTCCTGACCGACGGCCTGCTTCGGCAGCATGCCGTCCAGCATGCGTTCGATCGCCATCGTATGGCTGCAGACGGCCCAGCCGGCAAAGAAATCGCAGGCGCAGTGCCAGCGACCCTCGCGCAGGGTCACTTCGTGCGAGTCGTTGTCGCCGCTGACCTGGACGGAAAGGCTGCTGAAGTGGAAGCGGTCCTTCTCCCGCGCATACCGTTTCGCCTTCTCGATCTTGCCGATCAGACTGGAGTTCACTGCGGCCTCCTCAACCTGGCTGCTGTCCGAAGCAGCAGCTCCACGACCAGATCCCTGAAGAACGCGAAAGGCACCGCGCGCAGTGCGACGGTGCCTCTTCAGGGCGCTTGCAGACCGGAAACCACTCGCATAGCGACTGCCCTCCTCGAGCGCTGCCGCGCCCGCGGTGCAGAACGGCTGCCTGTCACCCGTATCATACCACCGTGGGGCGCCATGCCAAGCCCTGAGCTTATGGCGCCCTTTCGAGCCGCACGGCGAGCAGTTCGGTGTAGACCGCGCCGTCCGGACGCAACTCGCTTTGCATCAGGCTGATCTGCTCAACAGTGAGCGGCGGCGCCCTGCCCGCGAGCGGCTGCGCCAGTGCACGCCCGATCGCCTCGCCGGCGGCGCGATCCGGTCGCGGCACGCGGGCGAGCGTGATGTGCGGGGAGAACGGCCGCTCCTGCACGTGGCCCAGCGCGGCCGCCAGCCGGTCCTGCATCGCCGCCAGTGCGTCGGCCTCACTCTCCACGCGCGTATGCAGCACCCGCGGCCGCTGGCCGCCGAACGTACCCGGCCGTCCGAGGCGCAGCACGAACGGCCGTGACGAGGCAGCGGCTGCTCGCATGGCGGCCTCGATGCCGGGAAGATCGGACCGCGCTGTTTCGCCCAGAAAGACCAGCGTGAGATGGCTGCCCTCCGGCCGCACCCAGCGCAGCGCCCGCGCCGCCGACCCCAGCCGTACGACCAGCTCTGCCTGCTGCGCCGCGAGCGCGTCGTGCCACGCGTCGGGCAGGCAGACGGCAATGAACAGACGCATCGGCAACGTCTCGCTTAGATCGCGCCGGCCTCCCGCAGCGCGGCGATCTCGGCGTCATCGAAGCCAAGCTCGCGCAGCACCTCGTCCGAGTGCTCGCCCGGCTCCGGCGCCACGCCGGCGACGCGGCCCGGCGTGCGGCTGAGCTGCACGGGCAGGCCGACGGCCTGCAGCGTGCCCCAGCGCGGGTGCTGCAACGGCACGATGTAGTCGTTGGCGAACACCTGCGGCTCCTGCACGACATCCGCGTAGGAGTACACGGGGCCGCAGGGTATGCCGCGCGCGTTAAACGCCTCGATCAGCGCCTCGCGCTCGCAGCGGCGGAAGGCGGCTTCGAGCAGCGGCTCCAGCGCGTCGCGGTTGTCGTTACGCAGATAGCCGTTGCGGAAGCGCGGGTCGTCGGCCAGCGCCTCCAGTCCCAGCACGGCGCAGGCGTCGGGCCACTGCCGCGGGTCGAGCATGCCCAGCGCCACGTATTCGCCCGGCCGCGCCGTTTCGAAGTGGCCGAAGGTCGGGAAGTTGTGCGAGCGCGGCCGGTCCTTCGAGTCGTGGCCGGTGCGCAGGAAATAGGTCAGATCGGGGCTTTGCAGTGCGAGCTGCGTGCCAAGCAGCGAGACATCCACCTGCTGCCCGACGCCGAAGCGCTCCCGCGCCAGCAGCGCCAGCACGATGCCGTAGGCGAACATCATTGCGCCAGTGGAGTCGGCCAGACCCCAGAGCGGCTGGCGCGGCTCCCGCTGCGGTCCGCCGCCGCTGGCGACCATGATGCCGCCCATCGCCATGCCGATCAGGTCGTAGGACGGCCGCTCGGCCAGCGGCCCGCGCGGACCGTAGCCCGATGCCGCGGCATAGATCAGGCGCGGGTTGTCGCGCGACAGCCGTTCGTAGCCGAAGCCGAGCCGCTCCATCGTACCGCGGCGGAAGTTCTCGGCCACGACGTCGGCCTCCTGCGCCAGCCGGCAGACGATCCGCTGCGCTTCGGGACGGCGCAGATCGAGCGTCAGCGAACGCTTGCCGCGGTTGAACGCCTCGAACAGGCCGGAGAAGCCGTCGCGCTCGCGCCAGAGCCGCCGGCCGTGCTCGCCGCGGCCGGGCTCCTCGATCTTGATCACCTGTGCGCCCATGTCGGCCAGCATCCCCGTGGCCTGCGGACCCTGCTGGAAGCGGGTGAAGTCGAGGATCTTGATGCCGTCCAGCGGACGCGGGGCAACCGCAGCGTCTGCCGCGTCGATTGCGGGCTTCTGATCGCTCATGCGCCGTCGCCCTTTCTGCCGTGGCGATCGCTCCACGCCCGGCGCCGTTCTCGCGGTGTATTGTAGCGCCGAGCCCGCCGCTCAGATGCTGCGGCGGGAGCGCGCGCCAAGCAGCCCGTCCGGCCAGGCTGTCAGCACGATGAACACCAACAAGACCACGACCGGCAGCTGGATCTCCTTGAACGGCGCGATGCTGCCGACGACGCCGTCGAACATACCGACCACGGCGCCGCCGACGATCGCGCCCGCGGGCTGGTCGAGCCCGCCGAGCGCCGCGGCCGCCAGGGCGTAGATCAGCCCGCCCTCGAGCATGCGCGGGTCGAGCAGGATGATGTTGGCGATAAGGATGCCACCGACCGCGCCCAGCGCCGTGGCGAGACCCCAGCCGAGCGTCCGCATGCGCCGCACCGGTATGCCGCAGAGCCGCGCGGCCTCGGGCCGCTGCGCGGCGGCGCGCAGGGCTAGCCCCAGCCGCGTGCGCTGGAAGAGCCAGGCGAGCAGGCCGATCGCGGCGCAGACCGTCAGGAAGGTGCCGAGGCGCGGCCGCGTGACGTAGAGCCCGGCCGTGTGCAGGACCGCGCCGTGAAATGGCGTCGGAAACGGCCGCGGCCGGTCCGACCAGATCAGTTCATCGAGGTCGCGCACGAGTCCCAGCAGCCCCGCCGTAATCACGATCATCGTCAGCGGCCCACGCTCGGCCAGATGGCTGAGCACGCCGGCCTCAAGCGCGGCGCCGGCCAGGCCAAGCGCGCCCGCGGCCAGCAGCAGCCCAACCCAGTACGGCAGGCCGGCCGAGACGATCAGGCTCCAGGCGATGAAGGCGCCGAGCGTCGAGGTTTCGCCGATCGCCAGGTTGAGCACGCCGGTGGCGCGGAACATCATCACCAGCGCCAGCGCGATCGAGCCGTAGATCGCGCCGCTGCTCAGTCCGTTAATCAGCTGCTGCTGATCGAAGATGACGTCGGTGCCGCCCAGCGCCAGCGCGATCGCACCGCCGTAGAGCAACAGCATGAGGATGGCCAGGCGGCGCAGCGGCGTGGCAAACGGGCGCACCGGCCCTCTATCCCCCTTCCCCTTTCCCCCAATACTAGGGGAAAGGGGCGATCGGGCGTTGTAGGAATCAAACGGCGTCGGGTTAGCCGCGGCAGTCGCGAATGACTCATACCGCAGCACGGCTAACCGCACCGGCCACGGAACGCTTCAGACGGGATCGTCTCCTTCCCCTAGTATTGGGGGAAGGAGAGACGAGAGGATGGGGGCCGGTCCGGGCGCTCAGTCGGCCGCGGCGAACGCCGGGTCGGCCTTTACCGCGCGCTCGACCTCCTGCGCCAGCGTCGCGTGGCCGACGCGGTCGCAGAAGTCGCCGAAACCTTCGCTGCCCTGCCGATCGAGGCGGAACATCTCGAACAGCGGGCGCAAGGTTGCGGTCACGCGCTGCGCCGGCACCAGCTCGGCGACGAGGCCGTTCAGGCGCGTGCCTTCGGGGTTGCCGCCGACGTAGATGTTGTAGGCGCCGCCCGTGCGCCCGACGAGGCCGATGTCCGCCACCCAGGGCCGGGCGCAGCCGTTTGGGCAGCCGGTCATGCGGATACTGAGCGGTTCGGCGCCCAGGCCGAGGTGGATCAACAACTCCTCCAGATCGTCCACCACCGCGGGCAGGGCGCGCTCGGCGTCGGCGAGGGCGAGGCCGCAGGTCGGCAGCGCCGGACAGGCCATCGCCGCGCGGCGCGCCGGCAGCGGCGGCTCGACCGCGACGCCGTGCTCCGCGAGCAGCGCCAGCAGGGCGTGCTCGTCCTCACGGCGGATATTCGTCAGCAGCACGTTTTGCTGGGGCGTGAAGCGCAGATCGAGGTTGAAGCGCTCGACGGCGAGCCGCAGCGCCGAGCGCAGGCGCGACTGCTGATCGTCGCGGATGCGGCCGTTCTCGACGTGCAGCCCGAGGAAGAGGCGGCCATCCGGCTGCTCGCCGCGTTCCAGGTGATCGGCGATGCCGGTCACGGGCGGATTCACCGGCAGGGCGGGCGTGTGGCCCAGCCGCCGGCCCAGCTCCTCGCGGAAGCGCTCGATGCCCCAGTCGTCGATCAGATACTTCAGCCGGGCCAGCTTGCGGTCGGAGCGGTTGCCGAAGTCGCGCTGAATGGCGACGACGGCCTCCACCGCGGCGAACAGCTCTTCGGCGGGCACGAACGCGATTGGACTCGCCAGCCGTGGGTAGGTGGTACGCACGCCGAAGGACATGCCGAGCCCGCCGCCGGCCAGCAAGTCCCAGCCGTGCAGCCGGCCGCGCTCCAGCACGGCCAGCAGACCGAGATCGTTGGTATGCACGTCGATGCAGTTGTCGTGCGGCAACGCCAGGCCGATTTTGAACTTGCGCGGCAGATAGGCGGCGCCGTAGAACGGTTCCTGCTCCGCGGCATCCGTTCCAGTTGAGGACTGATCAAACGGCTCGCCGTCGAGGAACAGCTCGGCGTAGGCGCGCGTGCGCGGCAGGAAATGGTCGCTCAGCGCGTGCGCCGTTTCCAGCAACTGCAGCCACGCGTTCTCGTCCGTCGGCGCCGGGCAGCAGACGACGTTGCGCACAACATCGCCGCACGCGCCGAGCGTCGTCACCAACGCGTCGTTGATCTCGCGCAGCGTGCGGCGCAGATCGCGCTTGAGCACGCCGTGGAGCTGGATATCCTGCCGCGTGGTGATGCGCAGCGTGCCGTTGGCGTACTTCCCCGCCAGCCGGTCCAGCTCCAGATACGTGGCGCCGCTCACGTCGCCGGCGGGCAGTTTGGTGCGCACCATGAACATGTGCTGGCGACCGCCCTCGCCCGCGTGCCGCAGCTCGGCGCGGCGGTCGCGGTCGTCCTGCTGATAGACGCCGTGGAATTTGAGCAGATTCGCCGCCGGGCCGTTGATGGAATCGCCCTCGCGGGCCAGCTCTTCGGCAAGCGAGCCGCGCAGCGCGTTGCTGCCGGCCTTGAGATGTTCGTTCTTGGACGGTGCGCCGGCGACCGCCCGACCCGAGTCCGCCATGATGTCCTCCGGTCCGCGCTCTGGTCCGGTATCTTGATTGAGTGAGTCAACTATATCAAGATTCTCCGCGGAAGCAAGGCGGCGCGCCTATCCCTGATTTCGCTTGCGCGAAATCTGTCCCTTCCCCACAGGGGAAGGGCTGGGTCGAGGAAGTCCGGTTGCCCTCGGATTTCCCCTTCCTACGAGGAAGGGGAAATCCGAGCGCTTGCGCGAGGGAGGGATAGGTCAGCCGCGGCGCAGCCGCGCGCCACGCGCCGCGTCGACGACGTAGCCGCCGTCCACCACGATCGCCTGGCCGGTGACGAAGGACGACTCGTCGCTCGCCAGCCAGAGCGCGGCATGGGCGATATCCAGCGGCTGGCCGGCGCGGCGGATCGGCTGGATCTGCGCCATGCCCGCCACCCGCACCTCGCGCGGGATCGTGCTCTGGAAGCGCGGATTGTCCAGCACCAGTGGCGTGGCGATGCCGCCCGGGCAGATGCAGTTGGCGCGGATGTTCTGCTCGGCGTACTCGACGGCCAGTACCTTCGTCAGCTGAATCACGCCGCCCTTCGCCGCGCTGTACGTGCCCAGCGTGGCGAAGCCGAGCAGCCCGGCGATCGAGGCCGTGGAGATGATCGAGCCGCCACCACGCTCCAGCAGATACGGCAGGCAGTGCTTCATGCCGAGCCATACACCTTTCAAGTCGATGGCGATGATCCGGTCGAAGTCTTCCTCTGACGCGTCGCCGATGCGCCCCTCGTTGTAGCCGACGCCGGCGTTGTTGTAGACCACGTCGATGCCGCCGTACAACTCGGCCGCGCGGCGGAACATCGCCTGCACGTCCTCGCCTGCCGAAACGTCGGTGTGGATGTAGGCCGCCTTGCCGCCGCCGGCCTCGATCTCCTGCGCAACCACGGCGCCCTTGTCATCCTGAAGGTCGGCGATCAGCACCGCCGCGCCTTCTTGTGCGAAGAGCCGCGCCGTCGCCTCACCCATACCCGAAGCCGCGCCCGTAATCACCGCGACTTTGCCCGCCAGCCGTGCCATCGTCGTGTCCTTTCATCGTTGCGGCCAAACGCCTGGATCAGGCGTCCTGTGATTCTTATCGCGCTCTCAGCTTTCCCTCAACGCTCACTCATCTTGCAGCGCTGCAATGGGTGCAGCGCAACGGCCGGGGTTGCCCGGTCGTGCTCTCAACTGAAAGGGAAACGAAACGCCCGCACGCCGGCCGAGCCGCGTGTGCAGAAGGAAGCAGCCCGCCATGGACGCCTTTGTCGCCCTGGTCGCCGTCGCCCTGTTCGCGACGATGTTCCTGCCGCTGCCGGCTCCGGCGGCGCTGGCCGTCGTGCTCTGGGCGCTCGACTGCGGCGTGCCGTTTCCCGTCGTGCTGTCGCTCTACCTGACGCAGGATGTGCTCTCCTATCTGGCGATTCAGCGGCTGCTGCCCGCACTGGCCCGCCGCCACCATTCGCTGAGCGGCGTTGCGGCCCGCGCCCTGCCGGCCTGGCTACGCCGGCGCCTGAGGGGCGGCGTGCGCGGGACGGCGGCAAGCGGGGCCGGGCTCTTCTCGGCCTCGCTGGTCAGCTTCTACGCCGGCGCGTCGCTGGCCGCGCTCCGCAACGGCACCGCGCTGCGTTCCGCGGCGCTCGTGATCGCCGCCGACGTGCTCAAGTGGGTGAACGGGCTGGCGATCGCGCTCGGCGTGGCTCGCGCCCTGCCCAATTCGCCGTGGACGACGCTCGCCGCCTCGGCCGCGGCGCTGGCGCTTATCCCCGTGCTCGGCATGGTGAACCGTACGCGACGAGCGGCGCCGGCCGCGGTCCCAGCTCGCATCCGCTGAGTGCCCACGCGTTCTGCACCAATCGCGACGGTGACATCCTGCGCCGCGTATGCGAAGATCGCCGCATGCGCATCGACGGATCGCTCACGCCCGGCAGCCCTTCGTTTTCGATGGAGTTCTCGACGCCGCAGACGCCGGCGGGCTGGCGCGGCCTCTGGCGCACGATCGAGACGCTGCGCGAGTTTCGCCCGCGCTACGTTTCCGTCACCTACGGCGCCGGCGGCTCCCAACGGGGCAACACGATCGAGACGGTGACGCGTATCAAGCGCGAGTACGGCATCGAGGCGATGGCGCACATCACCTGCCTCAGCCACACGCGCGCCGAGCTGCGCACCATCTTCGAGCGGTTGCGTGATGAGGGCATCGAGAACGTGATCGCGCTGCGCGGCGACCGGCCGCGCGATGTGGTCGACTTCCAGCCGCCCGCCGACGGTCTGCCGCACGCGACTGAGATGATGCGCTTCATCAAGGACGAAGGCTTCGACTTCTGCCTCGCCGCCGCAGCCTATCCGGAGATGCACCCGGAGAGCCCCGACCGCGCGACGGACCTGGCCCACACGCGCATGAAGGTGGAAGCCGGCGCCACGCTGCTGATCACACAGCTCTTCTTCGACAACGCCTTCTACTTCGACTTCACGGAGCGCGTGCGCCGCGCCGGCATCACGGTGCCGGTGATTCCCGGCATCATGCCGATCGTGGACATCGCCCAGATCCGGCGCATTACGCAGGGCTGCGGCGCCACGATTCCCGCGCGGCTGGAGAACGAGCTGCAGCGCTGCGACACGCCCGAGGCTGCGCTGGCGCTCGGCGTGCGCTGGGCGACGATGCAGTGCGTCGAGCTATTGGAGCGCGGTGCGCCCGGCATCCACTTCTACACGCTCAACCGCAGCCCCGCCACGCGCATGGTGCTCGAAGCGCTGGGCTAGAGAGCCGGTCAAGTGGCTTGATTTTGCGGGCTTTGGTTGCCAACCCAGCGCAGATTCCACGCGTGTCGTGGCCGTGGAGCAGGCAACCAGAGGCCGGCGCCCCGGCTCCTTGACCGGTGCCCTAGCCGGCCAGCAACTGGCGCATCGCGCAATTGAACGGCGGCGCAAGCCTCTCCCGCACATGCCAGCGAGAGGCGTGCGCATCGTTGGGCCGCTACTGAACCTGCTGGAATGTGATGTTGCTGTCCTGATAACTGATTGCCCACGCGCCTTGCCCTGGCTTCAGGACATCGGTCTGGTAGTAGCCCATGTCCGGGCTGTACGCCCAGAACTCGTCCATACCTGTTGCCTGCTCCGGCGGCGTCGCGACATTTGCGATAAGCTGCCACTCGCTGGCCGGTAGCCGGAGGGAGAAGGAAGGCATGGGAGTACAGAGGAGGTGATCGGTCACTGTGACTGTTCGCGGACTGTTAACCCAGACACCAATGGTGTGTCCCGAATGTACAGCCACCGGTCCAGCTGTATACGCGTACTCAGATCCGTTCCAGGCGTCGTCACCGTGGCGAGCAGTTGCACGGCCGCGCCGCGGTACGACAGGATCCAAGCGCCATGGTGAGGGTCGATGGTATCCATGCGGCGATAGCCAGTGGCGGGATCGTAGTCCCATAGCTCATCCGCACCCGCGGCGTGGAGCGGGAACGGCGAGGGATTGCCGACGAGGGTCCAGGTGTTCGCTGCGAGCTGGACGGTGTAGCCGAAGTCCGGGCAGAACGTTCCGGGGATGGGGACCGTGGCCGGGGTGGCCAGCAAAACCCAGTAGCCGCCCTCCGCGCTGGCCCGGTCGGGCGACACGTCCACGTACGCTTGGCCCGTCCAGCCGTAGATCGTAGCTGCAGCCAACCCGCTCGCGGTCAGACCATCCACCAGACTCCAGCCAGCCGGGAGATCGGCCTGCGCGGGCACCGTGGGACATGGGGGCGTATGCGGCGCGGGCGTCTGCGCAGTGGTGGCCTTCAGTCCAGTTACCGTGAGGGTCATGCTGAGGAGCAATGCGACTGCCGGCCTCACGGATCGCTCCCTGTGTCGCCTGTCTTGCTGTGTATACCGCGTAAACCCCGCGATCATTCGTCCAGGATCCGCTCCCCGAACCGATTGATGCAAAATCGCCACCCGCCTGCAGCGCTACCTGGTGCTCGAACTGACTTGGCCCACTACGGGTGCGGGCAGTCCGCCCAGGTTCCACTCGTGTCAGTCCCCATGGAGAGGTAACCGTTTGGATAGTACGCATCTCCTCCGGTCAGGCCTTCGCCTGCTCGGTACGGGCTGACGTACCCTTCGGACGGACACTCGCTGTAGAACTGCCCGCTGTTCAGAATGGTCGGAGCGTTCCATGTACCGCCGGACCCGTCGTCGTGCGGGTTCCCGGTGGTCCAGAAGAGGTCTCCAAATCGGCTGACATAGGCCCAGTACGGTGCGCCGTTGCAGGGCAAGCGCATCAAAAGTGCAACAAGGCGCGGTGGCGGAGACGCCCACGGCCGACATAGCGGTGGTAGATTGGAGCCGTGATCCCGCCGGGACGGCGATCCCGAACGCTAGTTCTGACGCCGGAGCTATTCGAGAAGCCGTGAGATCTCAGTTGGCCATTCAAGGCGCCGGCCGCGCTGACCTCGCGGTCCAGCGCCGTAGCTTCCGTTCCGAAATGTACTGCGGGAAATGGAGGCAACGTGCGATGAGACCTTTTCATGCTGGAGCAATCCGGCTTTCCGGCATGGCGACGCTGTGTTGTCTCGCCGCAGCAATGGCGTCGACCGTTCATGCGCAAACGGCCGGACCGACCGTGACGTATCCCGGTCAGACCACCATTCCCGCTAATGTTTATGTAACCTTTCAAGCCCCGCCATCTGATCCCGCCGGCCCACTCAAACTGATCGTTTTGAACCAGTCCGATCAGTCCCATCCGGCCGTGCAAGCAACCTACGACGGCGAAACGCTGACCCTCGCCGCACCAGCAGGATATACGATGGCACCCCCTTCGGACTGTCAGGCAGCGCTTGGGACCGCAACCTGTCACGTCGCTCCCATGCTTGATCCTGTGCGCATCGTGAACTTCACGATACTCGCACCCGGTGAGCAGCCTCCAGGGCCGAGATGCTCCGTCGTGAGCTTCCCGCTTGAAGCTGGCTGGAACATCATTGCCGGCTCTCCCAACCTGCACGGCGTGGATAGTCCCTTCTACACACTGGAAAATAATCAGTACGTCCAGGTGCCGTCGGACAGGTTAGAGCTAGGAAAGGGATACTTGATTTATCTCGATCAGGCCACGACCGTGACAGCGGAATATCTGGGTGGAGAGGGCCAGTCTTGCTCCTTCCCTGCCCAGCTCCAGGGAGGGCCACCGGTGCCCTGCCAATGGGTGATGGTCGGCAATCCACATGCCGGTCGGATCGATGTTCAACCCCCTGTCAACGTCGTGTATCCAGAATATGCCCCGCCCTGGCTGCACAACTCGGGCAACATATATGGCCTCGGCGTAGGGCAGGGCCGATTTGCGTGGAATCCCTGCTAATTGCTGGAGCGATCGCTCACCGAGCGCATTGTCCCAGCGCGCCCTGAGGATTGGGCACCGATACGTTGAAGCCAGCCGCAAAAGGGACTGCACTGGGTCAGCGCCGTATAGCCTGGCGGAAGGAATTGCGTTGAAGACTGACGCCAGGTGCAAGGCCCGCGGCCTACGGCGGTCCGTCTCCCGCGTGCAGCCACCCGACGTGGCGGTGGTTCACAGCGATGTCGTCCGGGCGCATGCGTTGCGAACGAACGCGGAGGCGCTGCCCGGGTGGACAGCGCCTCCGCGTACAGCAGCTAGAGCACCGGTCAAGTAGTCAGGCAGCGCGAGCGAGCACATGGAGGTTGT
>CALFMN010000129.1 GCA_937879875.1 uncultured Chloroflexota bacterium
ACGCCCGTCGCCTGGCCGCGTGAATGCGTGGCGAACTTTTGGCACCTTACTTAGGGGAAGGAGACGATCCCGTGGTGAGCGTTCCGTAGCCGGCGCGATTAGCCGTGCTGCGGCGTGAATCGTTCTACGACTGTCGCGGCTAACCCGACGCCGATTGGATCGCTCCACGCCGGATCGCCCCTTTCCCCGCATTATTGGGGGAAAGGGGAAGGGGGATAGAGGGCCGGCGGCAGCGATGGCCCTGCCGGCAGATAGCGCCCGTAGCCTTCGGTCTGGCACAGCTCACCGTCGCGCAACAGCACCTTGCCGCGCAGCAGCGTGAGCACCGGCCAGCCCTGCACGTCGATGCCGTCATACACGCTGTAGCCGGTGCGGCTGTGCAGGTCTGCCTCACGGATTGTCAGGCGGCGCGCCGGGTCGAAGATCGTCAGGTCGGCGTCCGAGCCGGGCGCGATCACGCCCTTGTGCGGATACAGCCCGAAGATGCGGGCCGGGTTTTCGCAGAGCACTCGCGCCAGCCAGTCGAGCGGCAGGCCGCGTTTGCTCACAGCCTCGCTGTACAGCACCGGCGCCAGCGTCTCCGCGCCGGGCATGCCGAACGGCACGGTGCTGCCGTCTTCAAAGTAGAAGCTGTTGCGGCTTTCATTGGCCTTTGCCTTCAGCGCCGGATCGTGTGGCGAGTGATCGCTCGCCACGACCGGAATCGTGCCTTCGCCCAGGCCGCGCCACATCGCCGCCACGTCGGTCTCGCGGCGCAGCGGCGGCGCGATCTTGGCGAAGGCGCCGCGCCGCAGCACAGCCTCGTCGGACAGCGCCAGGTATTGCGGGCAGGTCTCGCACCAGAGCGGCTGGCCGGCGTGCCGCCGGTCACGGATCACGTTCAGACCTAGCCCCGTGCTCAGATGCACGATGTAGAGCGGCGTGCGCGCGTAGCTCGCCAGCGCCGCCACGCCGGCGATCGCCGCGGCCTCGGCCTCGGGCGGGCGCGAGTCATGGTAGTGCTCGGGTCCGACCTTGCCCTCCGCGATGCACTGCTCCTCCAATGCGTCGATCAGGTCGCCATTCTCGGCGTGGATCATGGGAATGCCGCCGCGCGCGGCGAGCTGCTGGCAAGCGCGGAAGATGAAGTCATCGCCGGACATCATGCCGCGCTTGCGATACGCGGTGAACATCTTGTACGAGCGCACACCGAGCGCCACGCCTTCGGCGATGCCGTCCAGCATCTCGTGCGGGTTCGTCGCCTGTGGCCGCGGGAAAAGATAGGCGTGGAAGGCGACATCCAGCACCGATCGGCGCTCCGCCTCCTCCTGGTTCGCGCGGATGATCTCCGGCACGCTGCCCGGCGTCGAGGCGCCGCCGACGAACGGAATGCTGGTCGTGACGCCGCCGAACGCCGAGCAGCGCGGCAGCGACGACCAGTCGTCGAAGCCGAGGTGGCTGTGAGCGTCGATCACGCCCGGCAGCACGTCTTTGCCGGTGACGTCGAGATAGTCGCGGGCGGACGGCAGCGCCTCCGCCTCGCCCACGGCGACAATGCGCTCGCCGTCGATCGCGATCGCGGTCTCGAAGACACCCCCGGACAGCGCCACGCGGCCGCCGTGAACTACCAGGTCGATTGTGCGTTGCGGCATCTGGCTCCGCTCCCCAAGGGTGAGTGGTGAACGGTGAGTAGTGCAAGGTAGCCATGGCGTTGTTCGGCGCTGACAGATTGGAGCCCGAGGACGCTCAGAACTCTAGACCTGATCCGGTTTCGTAGACAAGTATCCGCCAGGCCAGGGCCTTTTCAGCGTACCCTGCCGCGGAGGGCGCGGGCGGCGGCGGGGCGCCGCGCGGCCAGCGCCTGGGGACCGTGGCCGGTACGCCCCTGACCATGGGCCGCGCCCACCGTCCCGTCCCGCACCCGCTGCCGGCGCGGCGCGCTGCCCCACGGCCCGCGCCCGCGCTCGTGCCGGGCCGCGGCGCGGAGCCGTGCGGGCGCCAACCGGGGCATGGCCGGGCGCTCGGCCTCCGGGGCGTGCCGGCCCGCCCGGCCATGCCCGCGGCCCCAGCGCCGGTCGGCGGGCAGCGGCGGCGCTTGCACGCCGCCCAGCGCCGCGCCGCCCGGTCCCAGCAGCGGTGGCCAGCGTGCACTGACCGATCCAGCGCCGCGCGCCCGGCGGCGGCCAGCGTGCGTGCGGGCGCGCGGCGGGGGCACCGCCTGCGCCACGCACCACGCCGCGGCGGGCCAGCCAAAGCCCGCCACGCGGCGGCCAGGGCACCCCCCACGCTCGTGGCCCTACCGCACACGGCAGCCAGCGGCCGGCGCCAACGGCCGCTCCCCGCGGCGCGCGGCCAGCAGGGTGCTGCGCACCTTGCACGATGCAAAGGCCCTGGTCGCTAGCGGCTGTTCTGAACCTGGGGGTAGGCGTGGGCGGGCGCGATGCCGCACGAGCCAGGCCAGGGCGAGGACGGGCAGGCCCGCCAGCGGCCCCGGCACAGGATCGGCCCCCAGCGCCACGGCGCACCGGCAGGCACGCGGGCCCCGGACGGCGCCCCGAAGGCCCAGGCGGCGTCGCGGCTAGCACGCGGGGCCGCGGTGCGGTCAGGCATGCTGCCATGCTAGCGGCCCGTCCCGGCGGCGTTCATACCAGGCGCTAGCGGCTAGCGCGCGGGCGTGGCAACGAGCGTGGGCGGCGGCACGGGCGTGCCGACGTTGGTGACGTAGCCTTCGGCGCAGTAGATGTACTGCTTGACGCCGACGATGCACCAGACGGTGCCTTTGCCCTGTTCGGCTTCGGCGCCGTTGAGCACCTTGCCCTCGACGTTGACGATCGCGCCCTCGGGCACCGAGCCGACGACGTTGTCCCCGCTGAGATTCGGGGCGGAGCGCACGCGCAGACCGCCGCTGGCCGCCACCTTGCCGGTAAACGCCACGTCCGAGATCTGCAGGCCGTTCTCCTCGCGCACGGCCGGCGTGGGGCTGGCCGCGGGCGTGGGCGAAGCCGTGGGCGAGCCGGGCGGCGTCGACGCCGGGCGCACGGTGGCCTGCGGGAAGGGCGTCGGCGAACGACCAGAAATCGGCGTGGTGACGGCGCCGGGGACTGCGGGGGTCGCCACGCCGCCGCGCACGGTGGCGGCTGCCGCTGCAGGCGTCGTGGCGGGTGCGGCGTTCTTCTTCTTGCCGCCGCACGCGATCGGCAGGACGGCCACGAGCGCGGCCGTGGTCAGCACACGCGCCGCTCGCACTGCCGCGCCGCTCCGGGCGTGCCGCTGCCCGCGATCAGGCGATCTCCGCGCTTTCCTCATCCGTGACGCAGCGGATGGTCGGGCGTTTCGGCCGGAGTGCGGTCGGGCATGCGGCGTGCCATCATCACGATCTCTTCGGCCACGTCATCGTATTCGCGCCCGCCGGAGTTGATTACCAGGTCGTACAGGCGCAGATCGTACCAGTTGACATTGTAGTTGTTCTTGAAGAACTCTGTCCGCTCGCGGTCGGTTTCCTCGACATCGCGTTTGGCCGCCTCGCGGTTCAGGTTGCGCAGAGCCATCATGCGCTGCACGCGATTCTCGAAGGGAGAGTGGATAAAAACGTGCAGCACGTCCGGCCGCCGCCGCAGCGCGACCTGTGCCCCGCCGTGTCCGACGATCACGCCGGGGCCGGAGTCGGCGATGTTGCGCAGCACCTGCTCGATGACCGTGCGAAAGTCTGCGGAGGTGTACAGCATGGACACCGACGAAAAGTCGATCGGCACCGACCCCTCGACGCCCATGCCGGCGTAGCGGCCGAGGCTCTCCAGCATGCGGCTGAGGAAGCCCTGGCTGCGTTCGGCATCGGCCATCGCCGTTTCAGAGACACCGGCCTCCGTGGCCGCGCGCGAGATCACCTGCTGGTCGTAGAGCGGGATGGAGAGCTTCTGGGCGACCAGCGCGGCGATTTCGTCGGCGCCGCTGCCGCGCTGGCGGGAGATGGTGATCACGGGTTCGTGCATAATGCCGCCGTACCCTCGCGTGGTGCTACGCCCCTGCCTGCACGAGAGCCTCGCGGCGACGCCGAGCGAATGCCGCTCGGCGCGGCCGCGAAAATCCGTGCGGAGAGAATAGCACGCGCAGTCAAGCAGCGGCGTTAACATATGGTCACGAGCGCTGATCGCGGCGTGGATTCGTCAACCTCTGGCCAGTTCACGCACCGCTTCCAGCGCGAGCGGCGCGTGTTTGAGCGGATCGCGCTCTTCAATCTTCGCCCGCACAACGCCCGCGGCATCGATCACGAAGGTCACGCGGCCGTGAAAGCTGCGCTCGGCTGAGAACACCCCGTAGGTCTTGCCCGCGTCGTAGCGCGGCCAGTCGCCGAGCAGGGGAAACTTCAGTTCCATATGCTCGCAGAAGTGATTGGCGGCGGCGAAGCTGTCCACACTGATGCCCAGCACCTGGGCACCGGCCGCGCCGAGGTCGTCCTGTACCTCCGCGAAGCCTGTAAACTCGTTCGTTCAGCCGCCGGTGAACGCCAATGGATAGAATGCCAGCACCACCGGCTGCTTGCCGAGGAAGTCGCCGAGGGCGACCTTTCCGCCCTTGCCGTCGGGCAGCGAGAAGTCGGGCGCGGAATCACCTACCTGTACCGACATGGCGCACTCCTCTCGCGGGAAATCAGGCTGCGGCCACGGCCAGATTGCCGCTGAGGGCCGCGTTAGTGCCGGGCTTCGTGCAGCAGTTCGGCCTGCTCCGTCGCGTCGTCGTGACCGGCCGCCGCGTGCTCGTGCACCACGTGCTCGGGCAGGGGCTGGCCGGCGGCGCCGAGGTGCGAATCGTCGGCGGTCTCGCTGAACGGCGGGATGGGCACGGTGGGCCGCGGCTCGTCGAGCCCACGCGCCCGACGGTACAGATAGGCAACGGAGACGACGGACATCGCGATCACGGCTGCGACGAGCGTCCAGAGCACGACAGGAACCAGATCGGAGAAGTCGCTCGTGCCCCCCTGAGACTGGGCATACGCGCTGCCGGCGCCCGCGAGCGAGATCAAGCCGATGCCTGAGACGGCGGCAGCGCGCAGAAATCGGCAGCGCACGATGAACCCCTCGATGCCAGACCTGCGGCGCCAGTGTAGCAAAGGCTGTGCGGCGTATGTAAAGAGCTACGGCGACAGCGGCCGCGGCAGCGCGCCCGCCAGCAGCCGCAACGGATCCAGCGGCACGCCGTTCAGGCGAACCTCAAAGTGCAGGTGCGGCCCCGTGCTGTCGCCCGTGGAACCGCTAAGGCCGATGATCTGACCCTGGCGAACATGGTCACCCGGCTTCAGATAGGACGGCGTCAGCAGGTGGCCGTAGCGCGTGACATAGCCGCCTGGATGCGTAATGTCGACGTAGTAGCCGTAGCCGCAACAGGGGTCGCCGCCGCTGAAGCTGACCACGCCCGACGCCGCCGCGGTTACAGGCAGTCCCGCGCTCTGGGCGATGTCGATGCCGAGCGGATGCGACGGGCCGAACAGGCTCGAAATTGGCCCGCGCGCCGGCCAGGCGAAGGGCACGGCGTCCAGACCGTTCGCGGTCGCGCTTGAGGCGGCGTACCGCAGCAGCGCGTTCTGCGGGTCCGCGTTTACCTGGGCGACGACGGTGTGGTCGGCCTGAGAGAGCAGCGTCTGCCACGCCTGCTGCGCGGCGTTCAACTCGTCCTGCGCGGCCTTCACCGTCGCCGGGTCGGGCTGCTGCGTCAACGCCAGCAGTTGCTGCTGCGCCGCGGCGTACTGCGCCTGCGCCTGCGCGAGCTGCTGGTCCGGCGAGAGCGCCGTCGCCGGGTCGGCGGTCGCAGCGGCGGGTGGCGGCTCCGGAGCGGGTGTCGCCGCCTGCGCGGCGGCGAGCGCGGCCTGGAGCGTGCTCAAGCGGCCTTGCGCCGTCGCTACCTTGTCGGCGGCCTCCTGCAGCGCGGCCGGATCGGGCGGCGCGGTCATGCGGCTCAACGTGTTTTGCGCCTGACTGACCCGCTGCTGCAACAGGAACAGATCGTTGGCCGAGCGGCCGGCAGGAGAAGCCACCGGCCGCGGAGTCGGCGAGGGTGTGGGCGTCGGCGAAGGCGATGGTGATGGCGGTGGCGTTGCGCTGGCCGTCGCGCTCGCCGCGGCGACCTGCGCAGGCGCCGCGATCGCAGCGCCGTTGATCACCGCCCCGGCAGCGCCCGGCGCCTGGTAGACGATGGCCGGAGCAGCAACACCACTCGCGTCGCCAACCGCCGCTGGTGTCGCGGATGGCACGGGCGGCGTTGGCGCCGCCGTAGCAGTCACGGTGGGTGCGGTCGTAGCGGTGGGCTGGGCCGGCGCCGGCGTGGCCGCTTGAGCGGCGGCGAGCGCCTGCTGCGCAGTGCTCAGCTCCGTGCGCGCGGCAGCGATCTGGTCATCGCCGTAGGGATGCTCCACGCGCTGGAAGGCGGCGAGAGCCAGGCTGACCTCGTTCTGCGCATTCTGGATGTCGGCGTCCGTCGGCACGGCGGCCGGCGAGGGCGTTGGGGTCGCCGTGGCGGCGCTTGCCGCCTGCACGGCCTGCTGTGCCGCGAGCACCTGCGCCTGCGCGGCGCCCACGGCATCCCTGGCCGCTGCAAGCTGAGCGTCGCTGGCGGCCTGGGTGAGCGCCTGGTAAGCGAGCTGCGCCTGGGTGAGTCGAATCTGCGCCTGCAGCAGTTGCTCGACGGTCGGGCCGCTGGCGGCCGTCGCCGTGGGAGCGGCCGTGGCGGCGGCCGGGCCGAGCAGCCGCGCCTGATAGACGGCATTGGCCGCCTGCCAGAGATCGGCCGCCAGCAGCGCGGTGACGAGCGGCGGACCGCCCGCGGCCGGCGCGAGCGCCGTGCCCTGCGGCAGGCCGATCCCGGTCAGCGGTCCGCCCGCGGCGATCAGCGCCGGCGGGCGCACGCCGCTGATCGCCTGCGGCTCCGTCAGGTGCAGGGTGATCGCGGCCAGGCTCGCCGCGGCAAGCGCCGCGGCGGTGATCAGGGTGGGTACGCTGCCGAACGCTCGCGGCAGCGCCAGACCTGAGAACGGCGGGAGGGCGCGACGCGATGTCCTCCATGTCCTCATCACAAATGAGCGTGAGAGCGAAACGCTGGTCCTGCGCAGAACCCGCTGCCGCGTTTGCTCGATGAGGAAGGCCAACTGACACTCCCGCGCGTTGGGGTCCGTGGATCAGGGCTGGTAGCCGCTTGCCCGCGCCTTGCTGCCTGATTGTCCTGGGCTCCGGCACCAGCGTACCGAACGGCGCCGTTTGACGTGTTAACGCCGCGTCACTACCGAGCAGGCGGCATCAGAACGCGATCACGCCGCCGTGTCCGTGCGTTTGCCGCATTCGCTCCTGCAAAGGATTACAGGCGCAGTAGCGAGGCAAAACGCCGGTCGCTGCGGTACGGGCCGACGATCGCCAGCGACAGCCGTTCGGCCTGAATCACCTCGGTGGCCACGCGCTCGACCTGGGCCGGCGTCACCTTTTCGACCTCGGCGACCACCTCGTCGGCGCTGTGCACCTTGCCGAAGAGCATCTCCTGTGTGCCGATCCAGCCCGAGACGTTGCGCGTGTCTTCCATGCGCAGCAGCGTACGCCCCTTGACCAGCTCTTTGGCCTTGGCAAGCTCGGCCTCGGGAATCCCGGCGCGCGCCCGGGCCAACTCGGCCAAAATCGCGCCGGTCGCGTCAACGGCCTTCTTCGGGTCGACTCCGGCGTAGACATTGAAGGTGCCGGTATCCAGATATTTACTGGTATACGTGTGTACGTCGTAGCACAGGCTGCGCCGCTCACGCAGCTCGATGAACAGCCGGCTGCTCATGCCTTCGCCCAGCACGACGCTGAGCAGATCGAGCGCGTAGCGATCCGGGTGTACGCTGCTGAAACCGCGCATAGCCATGCTGATGTGCGCTTGCTCCGTGCGGCGGAACTTGACCGCGCAGCGGGCGCTGGTCTGCCCGTCCACGACGGGAAACCAGGCCGCGGGCTCGTCGGGCGCCCAGTCTCCCAGCGACCGTTGCAGCAGCTCGACGACCTCGGCGTGCGCAACACAGCCGGCGACGCTGATCACCACGTTATTCGGCGCGTACTGCCGCTTAAGGTAGCCCAGCATCACCTCACGGCTGATCGTCTGCACGGTTGATTCGAAGCCAGCCACGTCCCAACCGAGCGGCTGATCGGGAAACACCAGCTCGTCGAGCAACACCTCGACCTGCTGCGCCGGCGAATCGGCCACGCTGCGCAGCTCTTCGATGATGACCGAGCGCTCTTTTTCCAGCTCTTCGGGCTCGAACAGCGGATGGCGCAGCATATCGATGAGGATGTCGGCGGCGAGTTCGAAATGGGGCCGCGCGACCTTGACGTAATAAACGGTCAGCTCGCGGTCGGTGCCGCCGTTCAACAGTCCGCCGACGCCATCGACCGCCTCTGAGATTAACTGCGCGGTCGGGCGTCGCGCCGAGCCTTTGAACAGCATGTGCTCGACGAAGTGCGACATGCCGGCCTGCGGGCGCGTTTCATAGCGACTGCCGGCCCCGACGTAGATGCTGATGCTGACGGAGCGCGTGTGGGGCATCGTTTCCGTGACGATGCGCAGGCCGTTGGGCAACGTGGTACGTTCGTGCAAGCGGGTCCAACCTCACAGCGCGCGAAAGTTCGCCGGTTTCACTCGCAAGCCCCATTCTAGGAGCCGCTTCGAAGGCCGGTCAAACCGGGCGTGCGCGGGATTCATCGTCGCGACCGTGCATTTTTCTCGTCGCGAAACCGCCCGGCGGGGAGTTGCAAGCCCAAAGATGCGGTATACTGCGAGTACGCCATGCATGCGGGGCGCAGCCGCGCCGCGCCGGATGGAACGGAGCGCCCGCGTTTGCAGTTGTCGCGCCGGCCAGCGGCGGGCGCCTGACACCTCCTCCTTTCGGGATGTTGCTCGTCCATCCGCCTGCTGCCCCTCCGGGGTGCGGTGAATCCTGAGCGGCCCTGTTCAATTCGAGTGGTCGTGAATGCCTGGATCGATCCGTTGCGCCGGCCGATGAACGATGTTGAGCGCTGGCTGATGTCCCGCCGTCCCGACGATGGCGCACGCGAGCGCCGTACCGTCCGTGCGTTCTGAAGGCGGTCCGGCAGCTGCAGCGGGAGCGCCGCGGCGATCCGTGCCCTGGCCTGGACATCGGGCACGATTGCAGGCGCGCGCTGAAGCGCCGGCTCCGCGGCGGCGATCCTGACCGCGCCGCGTCCGATCCAGGCTCGTTCCCGAGCCGATTAAAGCTGGATGCTGAGGAGACTACCGTGGCGCCACCGTTTGGCAGCAAAGGCCGCCGCCGCAACGATCAACCCCGAGGAGGACAGCCGCGCGACCGCGCCCGCCGCCCCGGCGAGGAGGGCGACCGCCGCGGGGCGCGCAGCTACCGCCCTGGTCTGCACGACTGGACCCCCGGCGCCGCCGGCCGTCCGCCAGCAGCCAGCGGGCGCGGGCCGGCGCCTGGATCGCCGCGCCCGCCCGGTCCGGGTGTGGGCGGGCGTCCCGGCCCGCCGGCGACCGGCGGGCGCACCATCGGCGGTCGGCCGTTCTCGCCGCCGGGGAAGTCGTTTCTGCGGCCGGGTTCAATGGGCGGCGCTTCGGCTGGCCAGCGCGAGAGTTACGAACGCGACGGCAGCCTCGACGGCGAGCGGGACGAACGATCGCGCGGCGCCGCGCCCACGCCTGTGCGGCCTCGCTCGCTGGTGCCGGGACGGCCGTTCCGCGGCGCCGCTGCGCCGAGCTCAGCACGCGGCAACCAGGAGCACTCCGAGCGAGGCGGCCGTCGTGATGCTGCCGCGCCGCAGGCGAACGGCAGACAACCAGACGAGCAGGGCGGGCGGCCACCGGCGCGCGGCGCGGCGCCGCGCCGCTTCGCCGGCGCCGCCGGACCGGCAAGACGCGCTCCGCCGTCCGGACCGGGCGCGAGCGAGCAGCCGGGCCGAGCCGGCCGCGCCGGGCAACCCGCCGTCCATCATGCCCGCGGGCAGTATGCGAACGAGCCCAACGGGCGACCAGAGCCGGCGCCCACTTTCGCGGCGGGGACCGGCGAGGCGCCGCGGCGCGCTGGCCAGCGCGCCACAGCACCCAACGGCCGCGCCGCACCGGCGATGGCCCGCGGGCCGCGACCGGCTCAACCTGGTGCGACCGACGGCGCCGCGCAACGGCGCGCGCCGGCGCGTGAGGCAGCTGCCGGCGAGGAACCCGCGCCGGCTCGCCGCCCACGCGCCCGATCCGGCCGCGGCGGCGCGGATGCGTCGTGATCTGATGGCGATCTCCTGAGAGCGCAGCCAGGTGCAAGCGCGGCGCATGAGCGGACGGCGAGCACGCGGTATCCGTGCAGTGCTGCTTGGCGTCGCCGCGAACGCCCTGCTGATCGTGCTCAAGGCGACGGCCGGTGTTGCGGGCCATAGCAGCGGGCTTGTCGCCGACGCAGTCCACTCGGGGGCCGATCTGGTCAACTCGCTGCTTGCGCTGGCCAGTCTGCTCGTCTCGCGCAAACCGCCCGATGCCGCACATCCCTACGGACACGGGCGCGCCGAGGCGCTTTCCGCTAACTTTGCCGCGATGGTGATCGGCGCCGCCGGTTTGCTTGTCGGCTGGGAGTCCATCGTCACGCTGGCGCACGGCCGGGGAACCGATCCGGCGCTGCTGACGTTGTGGATCGCCGTGATCGCCACCGCCGCGAAGCTGGCGCTGGCCGTGTACGCGAGCAAGGTCGCGCGCCAGACACACAGCAAGGCCGTGAATGCCGATGCGCGCGACCATGTGGCGGACGTGTTCTCCGGTCTGGTCGTGATCGTCGGCATCGGCGCCGCCCGCGCCGGCTTGTCCGTGCTCGACCCGCTGGCCGGTCTGGTCGTGAGCGGATTCATTCTGTACACGGCCTTCAGTGTCTTCCTGGGTGCGGCCACGGAGTTGATGGATACCAGCCTCACCCCGGCGCTGCGCGCCGCGGTGATCGCCGAGATCGCGCAGATCGACGGTGTGCACATCACCGGCGTCGCCGGGCGCATGATCGGTTCAGAAACATTGGTCGAGCTGCACGCCGACGTCGATCCCACGCTCAGTGTTGCGCAGGCAGGGGCGCTCGTGGACGCGCTCAAATCGCGGCTGGTCGCGCACTTGCCGGAAGTCGAACACGTGGTCGTCGAGCTGAACTCCGGCGCCGAGGAGCCCGAGGCGCTGCGGGTGACGCTGCCGTCGCGCTAGCATCGCTGCCCAACCGATCGGCGCGGACCGCGATCCGCGGAGCGTGCACTGTCTCGGGCTTCACACTGCGAGCGTTGCCGGTCCCGCATCTCGGAACCTCAGGCTATCGGTACGATGCGTGCAACACGAAACTCAGTAGAGGATGGTGTCGAACATGAACATGACCGGAGTGTGGAACTTCTGCAGCCCGCGGCGTGGCTGGCGAACGGCCATCGGCGCGGCGCTGCTCACCGCGGCCATCCTGGCGGTGGCCGTGCCACATGTCCGGGCGGCAGTCTTCGGCGGCGGCTGGGCGGTGAATCGCGGCGCTCCGCTCGTGATCGCCTATAACGATACGGCCTGCGCCGATCCATCATACCGGACGATCATCGACGACGCGGCCGCACAGTGGAACCAGACGGACTCTCCCGCGGCGTTCGTGCGCACGGACAGCACCGACCAGATCAGCGTACAACTGTTCGTCTGCACCGGCTTCGACGACGGTCCCGACGGCGACTACTGGGGTGTAACGGTGCTGTACGACGCCGCCGGCGCCGACTGCCTTGACTGCCACTACGCGCACGCGAAGGTGTTTCTGAATCGCTCCGAGCTTGACGCCGAGACGGTCGAGGTGCAGTTGAAGACGGCGACGCACGAACTGGGCCACGTGCTCGGGCTGGCCCATCCACTCAAGACGGATCACACCGCGCAGGTCATGCGCCAGGGCTGGAACGGCTACGATGCGCCGCAGTCGCAGGATATTGCCAACTTGAACGCGCTCTATCCGGGCTGGTCGGACAACACGCCCAAACCCGCCGGCGCGGCGACCTTCCAACCGCTTGCGGCAGCGACGCCGGCCGCTTCAGCTCCGAACGCGCCCGCACCGCCCGCCGGCTCGGACGGCGGCGGCGAGGTGGGCCGCTGAGGCAACCGGCGCACGGTTGGTGCGATCCTTCGTCGTACGGTACGATGACTATGCAAGTATGAAGACAGTTCGCGGGCGCTACGACCCCGCTTGCATCCGGCGCCGCCCCGTACCGAGGTACGGGGTATCGCGTGCCCATCGATCGCACTGCCACGGATACCGCGGACCGTGCCCGGACCGATGCATCCATGCATCATGCAGAGGGGAATCCGGCGCTGGAGCCGGGATGACGTGAGGGGAAGGGACAATCAGCAATGGCTGAGGTAAACACCGCTGTGATCGATGACGTGCGGGCCGACGAACCGGCGCTGCCAGGTATGGTGAGCGCCGAGATGGTTGAAAAGACCTATCACAGCGGCTCTGTCACGACACCGGCACTGCGCGGCGTCACGCTGAACGTGGCGAAGGGCGAAATGGTCGCGATCATGGGTCCATCGGGCTGCGGTAAGACGACCTTGCTCAACTGCCTCAGCGGGCTCGACTATATCGACGGCGGGCGTGTGCTGATCGAGGGCACAGACCTGGCCAGGCTCGACGATAATCAGAAGACGACGTACCGCGCCCGGCGCATGGGCTTCGTCTTTCAGGCCTACAACCTGCTGCCCGTGCTCACCGCCCTCGAAAACGTTGAGCTGCCGCTCGTTGTCTCGGGCGTGAACCCGAAGCTTGCCCGCCAGAAAGCCCACGCCGCGCTCGCGCAGGTCGGGCTCGACGATCGCGGCCACCACCGGCCGGCGCAGCTCTCCGGCGGCCAGCGCCAGCGTGTGACGATCGCGCGGTCGCTGGTGAACGACCCGGCGATCGTCTGGGCCGACGAGCCGACCGGCAATCTGGACAGCCAGATGGCCGACGACATCATGGTGCTGATGGAGCGTTTGAACGCCGAGCAGCAGCAGACGTTCGTGATCGTCACGCACGACGCGGGCGTCGGCCGGCGCTGCAACCGCATCGTTCACATGAAAGACGGCCTGATCGTGGGCGAAGAGCGGCTGCGCTGACCGGGCAAGCGCAAACCGGATGGCTTTGCTTCCCTCAAATTGACAGCGCACCCCGCCGCGGATGCGACCTTCCTCCGCTATGCGCGGGGCGGATCGCGCGGAAGTGCATCTGCCTCGCGGCGGCTGCACGCGGTTTCGGTGCGGTCTTCTCGTCTCTGATTGTGCTCGGAGCACCATAATGACTTCACTCTTCGGCCTCTCGATGAACGCCATCATGATCGGGTTGTTGGTGGTCGTCGGCGTCGCGCTGCTCGCCTTCGCCTTCGCCGCACTGCGCAACCCCGTATTGTTCAAGATGGGGCTGCGCAATATTCCGCGGCGCCGCGCTCAGACGATCATCATCGTTTTCGGCCTGATGGTCAGCACGATGATCATCGCCGCGGCCTTCGCCGTGGGCGATTCGCTCAGCTACAGCATTACCAAGTCGGCATACGACAACCTCGGCGCGCTGGACCTGCAGGTGCAGACGCGGCCGGTCGGCGGCGCGCAGGCGACAGCGGGCGCGCCGTACATCGCTGATTCCACCGTGCAGACGATCGAGGATCAGTTCGGCAACCCTAAAGAGTTGCTGACCTGGGTGCCGATGATCAACGAGCCGGTACCGGCGAGCAATCCGCGCACACGGCTGACAGAGCCGCAGTACCACCTCGTCGGCCTCGATCCGGCCGTCGTGCAGAAGCTCGGCGGCTTGCAGGCGAAGGGCGGCGGACGGGTCCAGGTCAGCGACCTGGGTCCGAACGACGTGTTCATCAACGCCACCGCGGCGGACAAGATCGACGCGCGGCCCGGCGATACGATCGTCAGCCTGGTCAACAACCAGCAGCACAGCTTCACGGTCAAAGCGGTCGTCAATGATCAGATGATCACCGGCTGGCAGGACGTGGGCTCGAGCGATAACGGCGGCATCGTCCTGCCGCTCGCCGCCGCGAGGCAGGTGGTCGGCCAGACTGACGGCGTCAATCAACTCTATCTTTCGACGAGCAGAGATGCCCACGCGGGACTCTCCCGCGGCGAAAAGCTGTTCCCGACGTTGAAAGACGCCGTCAACTCGCCGGCGGTGATTACCGAACTTGACGGCAAGGGCGTGACCGTCAAGGCGGTGAATGCCAAGCACGACTTCGTCAACACGGCGCAGACGCTGGGCAGCGTCTTCACCACGCTGTTCCTGCTGATCGGCCTCTTCTCGATCGCCGCGGGCATGATGCTGATCTTCCTGATCTTCGTGATGCTTGCCGCCGAGCGGCGCACCGAGATGGGCATGGCCCGCGCCGTCGGCATCTCGCGGCTGGGAATGGTGCAGTCGTTCCTGGCCGAAGGCATGGTCTACAACCTGCTCGCGGGCGTGGTTGGCGCGGCGCTGGGCGTCGGCGTGGCCTTCCTGATCATCTGGATCGCCGCCAACCTGATCTTCACCGGCAACAACACGCTGCCCTTCGCCGGACACGTCAGCCCGCGCAGCGTCGTGGTCGCCTACTGCCTCGGCGTGGCGCTGACCTTCATCACCGTCGTCTTCTCGGCGTACCGTACCACGCGCATGAACATCGTGGCGGCGATCCGCGATATGCCCGAAGACAGCATCAAGGGGCGTAACGGCCGGCACGTACGCGGGCGCTGGATTCTCAGCAGCATCCTGCGCCTGCTCGGCGGCATCGCCGTGGTGAGCGGCCTGTCCGCCGCGGCCAAGGCGCCGGCAGTTGGGCTGGCGATCGCGGTCATCGGCGTCGTGCTGCTGATCGTCGCGCCCTGGCTGATCGGCCGCAGGGGCTGGGGCGTCGCCTGGCGGGCGCTGATCTGCCTGATTCCGGGCGTTGCCCCGGTCTGGGCGGTGCTCGGCTTCCTGCGCGGCTTCGGCATGAGCTGGACCGCCGTCTGGAGCGTGGTCTGCCTGCTGGTGGGCCTGCTCAGCCTGCTGTTCAGCCACTCCGCGGGCAGCTTGTTCCTGTTCGCCGCCGGCGTGTCGATCACCGCGCTCGGGTTGGCGCTGATCGCTCGCGTGCGCGGCCTGCCCAATCGGCCGGCGTTCACCGTGTTCGGCGTGCTGATGCTGGTGTACTGGCTGCTGCCGTTCAGCGTGCTGAAGAACCTGTTCGGCAGCTTCTACGGCAACGACTCGGGCGGGCCGGAGATGTTCTTCCTCTCCGGCGTGATGATCGTGCTCGGCTCGACGCTGGTGTTGATCTTCAACGGCGAGCTGCTGGCCCGCCTCGTCAATCGCGTTGGCGGCGGGCTTGGCAGTGTGCGGCCGTCGCTGGCCACAGCGATCGCCTATCCGATGGCGAGCAAGCTGCGCACGGGGCTGACGCTGGGGATGTTCTCGCTGATCATCTTCAGCATCACGGCGATGAGCTCGGTCAACTCCAACACGTCCAAGCTGTTCGCCGGCGATAACGCCCGCGGCGGCTGGGACGTGAACGTTGCGACGAACCTGAACAACAACCTGGGCGATCTGAAGACCGCGCTGGCGCAGAACGGTGTCGATACATCGAAGATCGCGGCGATGGGCGCCACGACCGACTATCGCGGCACCACCGATATCCGCATGGCAAATTCCAATCAATGGCAGCGCTACTTCGTTCGGGCGGGCAACCAGGACTTTCTTGGCGCCAACCAGATGAAGATCCAGGCGCACGTCAAGGACATTCCCGCGGACCAGATCTGGAAGACGCTGGCCTCGCAGCCAAACGACGCCGTGATCGATGCCGGTGCGTTGGGCAGCCAGCGGGGCGGCGGCAGCGACGGGCCGAACTTCCAGCTTAAGGGCGTCAAGAACAGCGACAAGACGTTTGATAAGCCAATCGACGTCGTGATCCGCGACGCCGCCGGCAAGGAAACGACGCTGCACGTGATCGGTGTGATCGATCAGACCGTGCAGGGCGCCTTCGCGACGCTGATGGTCTCCGGAGCGACGTACGCGCAGACGCTGGGCCAGCCGGCCTTCACGCTCGACTCGATTCGGCTCACATCCGGGACCGACGACAAGACGTACGCGAAGTCGATCCGCGCCGCGCTCTCGCAGTACGGTGTGCAGGCGACCTCGATCCGCAGCGACATCGCGGATGCGCTTGCGATTTCGAGGGGCGTCGGCTATTTGTTTGAGGGCTTCATGGGGCTGGGCCTGTTCGTCGGCATCGCCGCGGTGGCCGTAATCGCGGCCCGCACGGTGGTCGAGCGCCGGCAGCAGATCGGCATGCTGCGCGCGGTCGGCTACCGTCGCGGCCAGGTCGCGCTGAGCTTCGCGCTGGAGACGAGCTTCATCGCGCTGTTCGGCATCGCCGCGGGAGTGATCACCGCCTCGATCCTGTCGTACAACCTGTTCAGCAGCGGCACGGTCGGTGGAAGCACCAATGGCATCTCCTTCTCGCTGCCGTGGGCGCAGATCATCATCTTCGCCGGCGTCGGCTACCTCGCCTCGTTGCTGATGACGTACATCCCGTCGCGTCAGGCCGCCGCCCTGCCGATCGCAGAGGCGCTGCGCTACGAATAGGGCGTAGGGCGCAGGGCGGACTTGCGCGGGCCGGGCAAAAACTGCCCGGCCCGCTTGCTGCGGAGGCCATGCGGGGCACCTAACCCCGCTTTCGCTTCAGCGAAAGCTCCCTTCCCGAGCCGGGAAGGGTTGAGTCGAGGACGAACGATCGGAGGGCAGATTGACCCGCCGCCTGTCCCGCAAGGACACCCGAGCCCCGCCGCCGTCCCACGCCGCTGGGATCGCTCCAAACGTCCCTTTCCCGCCTCGGGCCATAGCGCAGCGCAACCGTCGGAGACTTCCAATGACAGACCTCGCTTGCGAGGTCAGGGTTAGGTGCCCCGCTAGTGCAGCGGTGAGCAGGCGGCCGGGATCAGCAGCTTGTTCTCCATGCTGACGAGGAATTCGAGGGTCGGCGCCGGCCAGTGCGGGTCTTTGCTGGCCTCGGCGCGGATGCGATCGCGCTCCGCCAGGCTTTCGTACGGCCAGACGTGAATCCAGCGGTTCACCGTGCCGATGTCGCTGTACCAGGCCGCGGCGAGCGGCGAGTATTTTTCCCGGTGCGGCACGCACTCGGCCCAGCGGCGGATCACTTCGGGCATCGTGCCTGGGCGGTAGGTATAGGTCCGCATCTCGTAGACGTTGCCCAGCTTCGCAGGCACCAGCGGGCGCATGAACGGCGCCGGCTGCAGGATCTCGGACTCCATGCGCACGATCAGGTCTTCGGTGGGCGGCGGCCAGACCTTCTGCTCGACGGCCAGGGCGCGGATGCGGGCGCGTTCGTCCAGGCTCTCGTACGGCCAGACATGGATCACCTGATTCAGCGGGCCGAACTCCGTGTGCCAGAGCGCGGCCAGCGGCGAGAGTGCGCTGCGCGCTTCCACCATTGGCGCCCAGATCTCCTCAAACTTACCGACGCTGCCCGGCTTGAGCGTGTACGTGCGCATTTCGTAAAGCACGCGGTAGCCTCCTTCGCTGCGCGGTGTCTCGCCGCTCGCGGGGCTTATTGTAACCCCGCGTCGGTCAGCTTCTTGTCCTGAGCTGTCACGATCTGCGCGAACTCGTCCATCGACGGCTCCTCGTTCAGAGCCGCGAGCTGCACCGTGGCCACCACGTCGCCGCGCCGCCAGCAGGCGAGCAAGAACACCTGCTGCAGGCGGGCAGTGGTCCCGCTGCCGGCGGCGCCGATGCCCGCGTTGTAGCGGAAGTCGATGTGATAGGCCGCGAACTCGTGACCGACGGCGGTCATGGTCAACGGTGTCGTCGTCGTGACATCGCCGTTGGGACTCTGCACGAGCGGTTGGATGTTCTGCGACACGAAGGGGCAGCCCTTCATGCCGTTGTCCGCGCTCGTGTAGAGGGCGAGGATGTCCTGCAGCTGCGTCTCGGCGTGAGTTTGCAACGTCGCCTGCTGGCCACTGCCGTTGCCCCAGGCGGCGACCAGCGTGCCCAGCCGTCCCTCGCTGTCCAACTGCTGGCTGAGTTGGGCGGCGTTTGGCTTTCCCTGCACGTAGATGCTGTTGGAGAGGCCGACCGGCGCGGTATACGACCATTTTTGCAGCGCGGCCGGCAGAGCACCCGTGCCGAGGAACAGCGGCGTCAGCCGCGTGATCGCCGTCTGCAACTGCGGCGACGGCGTTGCGCCGCTGGCTGGTGTGGTCGCCGGCGCGCTGGCCGAGCCGCTGCTCGGCAGCGGTGTCAGCGGCGCACCTGGTGGGGCCTGACCGGATGGCGGCGTGCGCGTCGCCGAGGCGCCGGCGGCCGCCGGGCGGGTTGTCGTTGCGGTTGAGCGTGCTTTGTTGTTATTGCTGCTGCTGCACGCGGCCAGCAGCGCGATCGCTGCCAGTGCAAAGACGGCGGACGCGCGGCCCGCCCGGCGGAACTCCATACCTACCTCGTCGCCATCGCCCGCGCCGCGTCGCCGATGCGTTCCAGCGCCAGGCGGATCTGAGAGAGCGAATTCGCGTAGGAAAGCCGCAGGTAGCCTTCGCCGTAGGCGCCGAACGATGTGCCCGCCAGCGCGGCAACGCCGTGCTCGTTCAGCAGCCGATCCGCGAACGCTCCCGCGCTCTGGCCCGTGCCGGTGATGTTCGGGAAGACGTAGAACGCCCCGGCGGGCAGCCGGCAACTCACCCCCGGAATGCCGTTGAGGCCGTCCACGATCGCGTCCCGCCGGCGGCGGAACTCGGCGACCATTGCCGCCACCGAGTCCTGCGGTCCGTGCAGCGCCTCGATCCCCGCACGTTGAACGAACGAGGCGGTGCAGGAGTTGCTGTTCGTCATCAACCGTGCGATCTGCGCCGCGAGATCGGCCGGCATCACGCCGTAGCCCAGCCGCCAGCCGGTCATCGCGTAGGTCTTCGAGAAGCCATCGAGGATGCAGGTCTGCTCGCGCATGCCGCGCAACGCGGTGATGCTGCTGAATTCGCCGTCATAGATCATGCGGCTGTAGATCTCGTCCGACAGCACCAGCAGATCGCGCCCGCGCACCAGATCGGCGATCTGCTCCAGATCCTCGCGCGTCAGCACCGAGCCGGTGGGGTTGTGCGGCGAGTTGAGGATCACCAGGCGTGTGCGTGCTGAGAGCTTCGCGGCGAAGTCGTCGAGGTCGAGCCGGAAGCCGCTCTGCTCGCGCAGCCGCACGGGCACCGGCTTCGCGCCGAGAAACTCGATCACGCTCTCGTAGATCGGAAAGCCCGGATTGGGGTAGATCGCCTCATCGCCCTCGTTCAGCGTGGCGAGCATGACGAAGAACATGATCGGCTTGCCGCCCGGGGTGACGACGATCTCGTCCGGCGTGAAACGCAGGCCGCGCGGCGGACCCATGTACTCAGCGATCGCCTCGCGCAGCTCCGGCAAGCCGGCGGAGGGTCCGTAGTGGGTGAAGCCCTCGTCCAGCGCGCGTTTGGCCGCGCCGCGCACGTTCTCCGGCGTGTCGAAGTCGGGTTCGCCGATTTCGAGATGAACGACGCTGCGCCCCTGCGCTTCCAGCGCCCGCGCCCGGGCCAGCACCTCGAAGGCCGTCTCCGTGCCCAGTCGAGTCATGCGATCGGCGAGCGGCCAGACAGCCATGGGCGGCCTCCTTCGTCGCACATTGCAACAGTGCAACCGTTCGATCAGGCGACGGGGCGCAGGGTGTTGCGCCCATCGTAGGTCAGCGGGAGCGATGGGGCCACAGCGGCGCCGGCCGCCGGATGCGGCGCGGACGCTGCCGCCCGGCTGGTGTAGGCTGGGGCTGTCGTCGGCGGCGCCGAGCCGGCCTCTTGCGCCGGGCGGACGCAGAGAACATGGTGCCCAGGTGATCGACGCTGAACAGGCATCCGAGTTGGGAGTGCGGCCCGAAACCATGGCCGGCGCGTTGACGCCCTCCGCGCTGCGGGACGTGCGCGTCTTGCTGGACTGCCGCTTGCTCGGGCACAGCGGCGCCGGCCGCACAACCGAGCTGCTGTTACGCTCGCTCGGCGCCGCCCCTCCACGCGGGCGCTGGGTGCTCTGGGGTCCGCCGGCTGTTCGGGAATTCGCGTGGCCGGGCGCGCACTGGTCTGCAAATCACCATCCGCTGCCCGCGCTCAAGGGGCAGCGCGAAGTGCTCGCGCTGCCCGATCACGATGTCGCGGTCTATCTGCACCAGATCCGGCCGCTGCGGCCTGGCCCCAGCCTGACGCTGATCTACGACACGATTCAGCTTCGTTATAACGGCAGCGCGCCGGCGCGGGCGCTCAAGCGCCTCTTTCTGCTTGCGGCCGCTCGGCTTTCGACCGGGCTGCTCACCGTTTCGGCCTACTCGCGCGATCGCCTCTGCGCCGACCTTCATGTGCGACCGGCGAAGGTGCGGCTGCTGCGTCTGCCGGTCGACGCAGAGCAGGCCGCGCGGGTGCGGGCGCTGCGCGGCAAACTGGCGGTTGAGCCGGAGGCGCTGTTCGTCGGTCGCTTCAGCCCGCATAAGAACCTGCCGCGCCTGCTCTGCGCCTTCGCCCGCACGCGCTTTCGCCGGCACGGCGGCCGGCTGCGCCTGGTCGGCGGCGGCGCTGCCGAGCGCGCGGCGTTGGCACGCTGGGCCGCGGCCAGCGGAGTTGCAGACGGCGTTGCCTTTGAAGGCGCCGCCTCCCAGGCCGAGCTGGAGCGAGCCTACGCCCGTGCTCGCTTACTGGTGCAGCCCTCGCTCGAAGAGGGATTTGGCCTGCCTGTCTGGGAGGCACTGGCCTGCGGGTTGCCCGTCGCCATCAGCGACGGCGGCGCCCTGCCCGAGGTCGCCGGCGCTGCCGCGCGGCCGGCGTCTGCAACGTCCGTCGCCGCCCTTGCTGCCGCGATCGACGCGGTGAGCGAAGGGCCGCCGCCGGGCGGTCCGCCGCCGCCGCACGTTGCCGAGCGGTTCGAAAACGATCTCGGGAGCCAGCTGGTGGCAGCACTCGCCGCGGCGCTCCCCTGATGGCGCGGGCAGGGGGCTATTGGCAGGCGGTGAGGCGCTGGACCCGCTCGGCGGGGCCACTGCTCTGGCTGCTGGCCGTGCTCGCGGTGATCTCGCTCTACGACGCGTATCGCTATCCGGCCCGGATTAACGCCGCCGCCACATCTCCCACGTATGCGAACACGCCTCTCTGGCTCTCGCTCGGCAAGTATGTGGCGATTCTGCTGCTGACGAGCATGCTGGCGTACACAGCGCGCTCGCGGCTGCGCGGCCGCCTGCTGCGCAGCACTTCAGAGCGCGTCTTGCTGGCGCTGGTCGCCTGGGGAACCGCCGCCGGCGCTGTCCATGCGCTTGTCGCACACTCGACCCAGGTTCTGCGCCCGCTTGCCGCCGTGCTGAACGTGGCGCCGCTGATCCTGCTGCTGCCGGCGGCGTTTGCCGGCCGCCAGCGCTTGCGGGCCGATTTGGAAGACGCCGGATTGCTGCTCGCGTTCGGTCTGCTGCTCGTGCACACGGCGGTGGACCTGGCCGAGATCGCCCTCTGGCTCACCGCTGGCCGGCTGCCGGCGCTCGGCTACGCCGGTGCGCTGGTGCGCTTCGGCGGTATCTGGGACGATCCCAACTCGGCCGGCGCCTACGCGGCGCTCTGCCTGATCGTCCTTGCCTGCCGCGAGATCAAGCTGGACTGGCGCGAGCGGCGCGTGCTCGCCGGCAGCGGCCTCTTTGTGCTGGCCGTCTCGTGGTCGTTCTCGGGCGTGGTCATGCTCATCGCAGGCCTGTTCGTGCTGGGCCTCATGCAATCGACCCGGCGCCGACGTTTCCTGATACGGTCCGCCGGCGTCGCGCTGATCCTGATTGGCGCGGCGCCGATCATCGCGCTCGGCTACGGGCACCTGCCGGTCGTCGGCAGCATGCTGAGGCAAAAGGTCGCGGGCAGCGTCGGCAGCCGCCAAAGCGCCCTCTCGCATGGCGTTTACCTGGCCGATCTGCCGCATGACCCACTCTCGTGGCTTGTGGGTCGGGCGCATCCGCAGCAGAACGAGGCAGCGATCATCTGGTGGCTCGATTCGGTCGGGCTGACGGGCACGCTGCTTATCGCCTGGTGGCTGTACCTCGCCTTGCGCTGCATTTCGCGCTCGCGGCAGCGCGATCCGGTCTTCGCATTGAGTGCCGCCATGTTCACCGGCTCGCTGTTCGTGCCGTATCTTGCGACGCTGCCCATCGGCAGCTACTACGTCATCGGCCTGGGCGTTCTGGCGGCAGTGGGTGGCGAAGCGCGCGACTCCGAGCGCCGGCTCGAGCACCTGCCCGCGCCCGCCGAGGCTTCGGCCCGCCCCGCTGGCTACGCGCCCGGGCCACCGTAGGGCTGGCAAGAAGGCTCACGCGCGCGGCCGCGTTGACCCAGCTTCGGCCGGCGAGGCGTTGGCACGGCTTGCCGCCTCGGCGAGCAGTCGTTCGTACACCGTTATCGTCTCGTCCACGGTCCGCCGCCAGCTATACATGGCCGCTCGCCGCCTGCCGCGCTGGCCAAGGTCAGCGGCCAGCGCGTCGTTGGTAAGGATGGCGCGCAGCGCGGCGACGAACGCCGTGGTGTCGTGCGGCGCAAAGCCCAACGCCGCGTCGCCCGTGACCTCCGGCAGCGCCGGCGCGGTGGAGCAGATGACGGGCGTACCGCACTGCATCGCTTCCAACGGCGGCAGCCCGAAGCCTTCGCCCAGCGACGGGAAGACAAAGGCCCGCGCCCCGCTGTAGAGCGCGGCCAGATCCTGGTCGGCGACCCTGCCGGTGAAGACGATCCGACCGTGCCCCGCGCTGCTGGCCTCGACTTCCGCAAGGGGCGCCCGGTGGCGTTCCGTGTATTCGCCGGCGATCACGAGGCTGGCGGCCGGCGTGGCCGTCTCCGACTGCAGCCGCCGGAAACAGCGCACAAGCTGCGGGAGGTTCTTGCGCGAATCGATCGCGCTCAGGCTCAGCAGGTACTCGCCTGGGGGCACGCCGTATTTGCGCCGTGCGGCGGCGATCAGCGTCGGATCCTGTACGGGATGAAAGAGCGCGTCAGAGGCGGCGAGCGGGATCACGTGCACACGGTCGGGATCGATGCCGATCTGGTTGACCAGGTCGCTTTTGACGGCGGCAGCCGTGCAGATGGCGTGACCGCCCGCTTGCATGAGCGACTGCGCGGCCCTGGCGACGGCCCGCCGCACCGGCGCATTGGGAAAGTGTTCGGGCATCGTCAGCGGCAGCAGATCCCAGATTGTCAGGATATCGACGCGGGCCTTGCTGCGGCCGGGCGGCGGCAGCGGTGCAAACAGCGAATGAAAGATGTCGATCGTGTTCGCTGGCACGGCGGGCCGGCCACCACGATTCACCAGGCGCTTCGGACCCGCGGCGAACAGGTTCCAGATGCGGGATCGATCGCCGAACAGCGGCCGCAGCCGCCGGCCGGCGCCGAACAGAACCCGCTCCAGTACAGCGCTCAACTCGCCGGCCGGGCGGCCAATGGGCACAATCCGCCCGGCAACCGCCAGGTCGGCGGCGGCGGCATAGTAGCGGAGGTTCAGCTCCGCGGTACGAGACTCGCCGGCCAGCAGCCGGAAATCCAGCCGCGGCTCGTCCGCGGCGTGGAGGAGAAACTCCTCGGTCGCCCGGTAGATACCGCGACGGCCGCCGCGCACACGGGCTGCATAGCCCTGGTGCGAAACGTCATACAGCACTCGCATACGTCGTATCATCAGCGCCCGCGGGCCGGCGCGTCCAGCGCGGTCTGGGTCGACCGCTGGCGTCGCGCGGCGGCGGCCCTTGCAGCGCACATGGCAGGCACCGCGAAGCGGCGTTCGGCTGCGTCGGGAAGGGTGTGATCGTGGGAGGGCGAGGTTGCCGTTTGGCGGGCGACGAACCGCAACGCTGCGGCGGAGCGGCCTGCCGCGATGTGCGCTGATCGGAAGCCCCGCCCGCGGCTTCTACGCCGGCGATGGCGGGAGTGCATGGGAGTCGAACCCACCCAGGACGGCGCAACCGCCCCGCAACGGTTTTGAAGACCGCGACGCTCACCGGAGCGCCCCCACTCCCCCGGCCGGCGGAGGCCCGTCCGAGCGTAGCACAGCGTTCCCGGTGGCGGAACTGATGAGATGGGCGCGGGATCAGGCGTTGGCGCCGCTGATGCGGAAGCCGCCGCTGTCGCGGTCCGGCCAGGGTTCGGAACTGAGCCGCAGCGACTCGACGCCCAGCCGCAAGCTGCTGCGCAGGGCGGCGCCGGGATCCGGCTGGCTCAAAAGGAAGCGCACAACCTCCGGATCGTCGACGACGACATCGGAGCTGTCTACGTGCATGGTGATCGCCATCGTGCCCATCGTGGCTCCTCGCGGCAGCCGGCGATGCTGGCTGCAGCATTGGTATGTTCTATAGCTAGCATAGATACGAGCCGGACAAATGACAAGAGTGTGACGAACCATCGCCAACGCCGAACAGGGTCGAGTCGGACACAAAACGGGGCCACACCGCCGATCGGCGGTGTGGCCCCGCGCACTGGCTGAGGCGCTGCCTACCCCAGCGCAGCCTCGATGCGCTCCTTAATCGCCGCCTTCGGGCGGAAGCCGACGATCTGATCGACGCGCTGGCCGCCCTTGAAGAGCATCAGCGTGGGGATGCTGCGGATGCCGTACGTTGTGGCCACCTGCGGATTCTCATCCGTGTTCAGCTTGCGGAACTCAACCTGGCCATCGTACTCGCCCGCCAGCTCCTTGACGATCGGCGCGACCATGCGGCAGGGTCCGCACCACGGCGCCCAGAAGTCCACCAGTACCGGCTTGCCGGACTGCAGCACATCGCTCTGGAAGCTGCCGTCGGTAACCTCCTGCACTTCCTTCACGTCGTTCGTTGCCATCTCTCTGTTTCCTCTCTCCGGATCGCACCGGATCGTGGGGCGTGTTGCCCCGGCTTCACCATGATGATAAGATACCCCCAGGGGGTATGTCAAGCCCCTGGATCGACCTCGACTGGAGTACCGAAGCGATGTCCACGCAGCAGGCGGAAAATTTGGCGGCGATTCAGACGCGGCTGCGGCGCGTGGAGGGCCAGGTGCGCGGCATTCTGCGCATGCTGGAAGAGGGCCGTGAGTGTGAGGACGTGATCACGCAACTCACCGCCGTCCGCGCCGGCCTCGACCAGGCGACGCTGGCGCTGCTGGACCGGCATGTCGAGCGCTGCGTGCTGACGGGTGAAGCGGCCGAACCCGATCGGCTGAGGCAGATTCAGCGGGCGATGCGGCTGATCGCCCGCTACGATGCGTCGCCGTTGCCGGCCGCGCGCGACGAGACCTGAGCCGGGGGCGCCTGCCAGTCAAGCGCCGCGGCCTCGTGCGCGGCGCGTACCGCCGAACGGATCGCGCGCGCGGTACTGCGTCCGTGGCTGATCAGCACCGCGCCGTTGAGGCCGAGCAGCGGCGCGCCGCCATACTCGGCGTAGTCGATGCGCTGCCGCAGCGCCAATAACGCCGGCCGCAACACCAGCGCCGCCAGCTTATAGCGCCTGCGCGAGGTCAGCGCCCCGCGCAGCTCACGCAGGATGAACTCGGCGACCCCCTCGGCCGTCTTGATCGTCACGTTGCCGGTGAAGCCGTCTGTGACGACGACATCAGCAAGGCCGCGCGTGAGGTCTTTGCCCTCGACGTTGCCGACGAAGTTGATGCCCGCGCAGGTTGCCAGGCGCTCGTAGACCTCGCGCGTGAACTCGCTGCCTTTGCCCGGCTCCTCCCCGATATTGAGCAGGCCGACCCGCGGCCGGCTGACGCGCAGCACCTGCTCGGCGTAGGCACGTCCGAGTTCTGCAAACTGCAGCAGGTACGATGGCTTCGTGTCGGCGTTCGCGCCCACGTCCAGCAGCAGGAAACGGCCGAACTCGCTCGGAAAGACGGTACCGAGCGCCGGCCGCTCGATGCCGGGCTGCCGCCCGAGCAACATGGTTGCCACGGCCATCGTCGCGCCAGAGTTGCCGGCAGACACGAAGGCGCCGGCCTTGCCCTCCTTCACCAGACCCACGCCCACCGCCAGCGACGTATCGCGACGGTGGCGCAGGCCCGCCGTCGCCTGCTCGTCCATCGCCACGGCAGACGGGGCATGCTCGATGCGCAGCGACGCCGGCGCGGCGCCGAGCCGGACCAGCTCCCGACGGATCACCGGCTCGTCGCCCACCAGCGTGACGGGGATATCCAGTTCGCGGGCCGCCGCGAAACTGCCTTCGACGATTGCCGCGGGTGCGTGATCGCCTCCCATGGCATCGACCGCGACGCGGCGCTCGTTCATGCAGCCAAGTCTATACCGCCGGCCGCTGCCGCAGCAGTGCCTTGCTGCACACACTGCTGCCCGTATCGCTCAGCGGTTGCGCCGCGCCGCGACTGCGATCAACCGCTCGCTGTACTGGTCGAACGGATCAAGGGCGTAGCTGCCGGAGAGCACGTCGATCCGCAGCCCGGCGGCGGCAATCAACAGCCGTAGCTCCGCCGGGAATACGAATCGCAGCCGATACTCGGTCACCACTCGCCGCACGCTGCCGTCGGGGGCAATCTCCTCGAAGATGTCGGTCACGTCGCGGGTCTGTGCGGCCGCGTCGGCGCGAAAGGTGGTGAAGCTGTCTCTTATACACATCTGACGCTGCCGACGATCTTACGCGT